>JAJFMF010000011.1 GCA_021772315.1 Chlamydiota bacterium | reverse complement strand
GACTAAGCAAAAATTCGCCAGACATTGAGGCTTTAATGCAGTCAATTGAGGGATATATCACAGTAAAAGAAAAGTAATCCGCCTGTGGAGACCTTGTATAGACTGGGCGGTTCTGTCGCAGGTTTCAGCAATTTCTGCTATTGTTGCTCAAAATAATAATAAAATCATTCGATGGTGTTTTGATGATCAGTTTTTCTGGCAAGCAGTTTCCGAAAGAAATAATTTTAACCGCAGTTCGTTGGTATGTTGCATATCCATTAAGTTACCGACATATTGAGGAGTTGATGGCTGAGCGTAATATTAAAGTTGATCACTCAACTTTAAATCGTTGGGTTATTGAATATGCACCAAAGCTTGAAACTGAATTTAGGAAAAGTCAAAAACAATCCGTTAATACTAGTTGGCGAATGGACGAAACCTATTTAAAAGTTAAAGGTGAAGATGTTTATTTATATCGAGCCGTTGATAAACTTGGAAAAACCATTGATTTTAAGTTAACAAAAAAGCGCGATAAAAAAGCAGCTTTAAGCTTCTTTACTAAGGCTATTGGCCAACATGGACTTCCTGAAAAAGTTACAATGGACAAAAGTGGATCTAATAAATCTGCTATTGATTATGTGACTTCATTTCTAGTTTTGCTTTCAGTCATGATGAACAAACCAACCCAAATTCTTGTGCACCAAATAAAATATTTGAATAATATTGTAGAGTCAGATCATCGTTTTGTAAAGAAGCTAACGAAGCCAATGTTAGGTTTCAAAGCATTTCATTCGGCAGAAGCAACGATTTCTGGAATTGAATTACATCATATGCTGAAGAAAAGGCAGAATAAATTATCAACTAACAGTCCTGTTTATGAGCAGTTTTATGCGTTAGCTGGATAGTTGTGTCACGAACAAGTTCGTCTCGATTTTCTCAAAAGGTTGCGACAGAACCATAATTATTTAGAAGATTTAAAATTAGCAAGTAGTGATGGTGATTTATGGAAAAGACCTTTCATAGTTATGCCCAATTCTGCTTCTATGAAAAATGAAATTGATAGACGCCTGAAGTTAGCAGAGCAAAAAACTATGCAACCCTTTGTGGTAATCGATAATAAGAATAATAAAGCCATCGGAATGACAACTTATTGCCATCTTTTTCCAACAAATCGACGCTTAGATATTGGCTGGACATGGTATAGACAAAGTTATCATAAAACGTTTACAAATACTGAAACAAAACTATTACTTTTAACGTATGCTTTTGAAACCTTAAAATGTATTGCTGTTGGTTTCCGAGTTGATCCACTAAATCGACCTAGTCAAAATGCGGTATTACGTATTGGTGCACAATATGAAGGGAAAATGCGTAACTACTCTATTATGCCTGATGGCACAATACGTGACATATTATTATATAGCATTACTGTTGAGGAATGGCCTAGAATTAAGAGTCTGCTTAATTACTATCTGAAACAGTATTGGACCAAATAAAGTTAGCAAAATCGCCGAGTATGTCACAGGACCCCTAATTCAACTTGGTGTATCAGTGAATGCAAGGGATGAATCAGGAAAAGCTGCCTTGATGATAGCAACTGAGAATCATCAAAAACCAATAGCTACACTTTTAATTGATGAAGGTGCGAACATAGACTGTCTGGGCATAAGGGGAAATATAGATGCACAATCTGGCTTACTTCACGAGTTCAAAAGTAGCTTTTTTATTCAAAGTAAATCTGCAATTGAAAAACAGTCCTCGAGGGAGTGTTTTAATAAGTGTGTAAATGATTATAACCATGTATCCTAGACTGTAGTGATTTAGGGTATATACAATTTATAAGGCATTTAACACATGACTATTTCTGATAAAGTATTAGACGATTTACTGGGTGACGCAAAAACTCAAGAAGATATCTTTGGAAAAGAGGGGCTGATAAAAACGCTATCAAAACGCTTGGTAGAACGCGCCTTGGAGTCTGAGATGGATCACCACCTCGGTTATTCAAAACACGCCAAAGAAGGCAGTAACACTGGCAATTCACGTAACGGGACGAGCAATAAAAAACTTACCCTAGAAAACGGCAAGGTTGATATTTCGGTACCACGAGATCGTAATGGCGAATTCACGCCTCTATTAATCGAAAAACGCAAAGCGCGCTTGTCAGGCTCAGAGGATGTCATCTTATCGCTCTATGGAAAAGGGATGACAACGCGTGATATTGAGGCACATATTGAGGAATTGTATGGCCATAGTATGTCACCAGGACTGATTTCCAGCATAACGGACGGGGTTCTTGAAGAGGTAAGAGAATGGCGAAATCGGCCTCTGGATGCTATTTACCCCATTATTTTTATTGATGGATTTGTTGTGAGCTGCCGATTAGATAAGGCTGTTTGCAAGCGGACAGTCTACGTTATTTTTGGCATTGATCTTGACGGACACAAAAATGTTCTTGGTCTTTATCTTGGTGAGGCAGAAGGGGCGAAATACTGGCTGTCGGTTCTCACAGAGCTTAAAAACCGAGGGCTTAATGATGTTTTTGTGCTGTGTGCTGATGGACTTAAGGGGTTGCCTGAAGCTGTTGAAGCTTGCTTTCCCAAAACCATTTTCCAAACTTGCGTTGTGCATATGGTTCGGCATTCACTAAATTACGTTCCTTATACCGACAAAAAAGCGGTTGCAGCTGATTTAAAGAAAATCTATTCAGCAGATACCGTTGAGTTAGCTGAAGAATATTTGGATGACTTTGAACTGGCTTGGGGCGATAAGTATGCTGTTATTGTTAAATCATGGCGTAATAATTGGAGTAAGATTATCCCTTTCTTTGATTATCCAAAGGCTATTAGAAAAGTAATCTACACCACCAATATAATAGAGTCACTTAATCGCACATTGCGCAA
>JAJFMF010000002.1 GCA_021772315.1 Chlamydiota bacterium | reverse complement strand
TAAAAGGGATCAATCCCCAACGCAGCTTATTTTCACCTGGTGGAACTTTATCCTTCCTTTTCTTAAAAGATCGGATGTATATCAATATCAATTATATAGGCGAATTCAACGGCAATTATGGCAATCATAATGTAGGCTCTGAGCTCGGTGGCACCTTCTAAATAAATAAATTATTTGATAGAATGACTCTAGGGGGTATTTTTATGAGTCATTCTCCACACCGAAACCGTCATCTTCAAAAGAAGGCGGTTAGGCAAGCACAACATCTTGACTATGAGTCAGATGAAAAAGTTCCAACAGATAAGCAGATCCACAAGGCGTGCACTTCACCAAAGGTGGCTAAAGAAAATCGAGAAAAAGCAAAGTCTCACCAAAAAGAGGGTCACATCACGACGCCAAAGGAGACAACCTTTCAAACAGAGCCTGAAAGCATCCATCAAGAGGGGCGCCGCTGGAAAGAAGTGGTGCAGAAGCAAGATACGGACCGCACTCAAAGGATCGATCACAAGATGCAAAAGCATCGTAATAAATGATCTAATCAGTTAAAATGAAGGGGTTAAAATGAAAAAACCCCTTCGCCTCGCTCACATCTCTGACCTCCATTTTTCGAGGTTTAGCCCTAACCCTTTGCAGCTCTTTTCCAAGAGATGGCTTGGGACGCTCAATCTCGCACTCATTCGTAAAAATGAATTTTTAAATATGAGGCCCTATGAGCTCATCGACACCTTTAAAGATCTAAATATCAATGAAGTGATCATTTCTGGGGATGTCTCAACAACCTCCTATGCGAAAGAATTTATCATGGCAAAAGGTTTTACAAAGAGCCTTGGGTTGCCTCATTATGTGATTCCTGGAAATCACGACCATTACACGCGGGCTTCTTTCAGAAAAAAGCTCTTCTATTCCTATTTCCCATCTAAATTTAGTGATATGAGCCCATTTGATCTAAAAAATGATCGTCTAACAATGCATCGATTGACTGACGGCTGGACCATGATCGCGCTTGATACGGCTCTTGCCACCCCACTGTATGCCTCAACAGGGCTATTTTCTCCTGAAATTGAAGCAAAGCTCGAAGACGCATTAAAGCAGGTTCCACCAAACGATCGCGTGATCTTAGTTAACCATTTTCCTTTTTTTCAGCATGAATCGCCTCGCAGAATTTTAAAACGGGGGCGTGTACTTGAAGCGCTCATCAAACGGCACCCACAAATTTCCCTTTATCTTCATGGTCATACACACCGCCACTGTCTGGCAGATTTGCGAGGTGATGGACTCCCTATCGTTCTAGATAGTGGGAGCTGCTCTCATTATCAACGGGGCTCATGGAATCTCCTAGAGCTTTCCCCAAATCGATGTGCTGTTGAAGTCTATCGATGGAACACAGGCTTTAAAAAAAGTCACGAGGAGATTTTTACATGGGATTAGACTGGTATAAAGAAGGTTTACGATTTAAATGTACAGAGTGTGGACAGTGCTGCACAGGTGCGCCTGGTTATGTTTGGTTAACAGATGAAGATATCGATCAACTTACAAAAGGGCTCAAAATCTCGCGTGAGGATTTCCTAAAAAAATATACACGCACAGTGAATGGACGCATTTCTTTAATTGAAGATCCTGAAACATTTGACTGCGTTTTTTTAAAAGACAACAAATGCTCCCAATATAAGACGCGCCCGAAACAGTGCCGCACATTCCCCTGGTGGAAGGACAACCTGCGTTCTAAAGCTGCATGGGAAAACACAGCAAAACGGTGCGAAGGGATCAACCATCCCGATGCGCCCCTCATCTCCCACGAAGACATTAGCAAAGAAATTTAATTTCCGCTAAACTCCATTAAAAGGAGTGTCATTTGTGGAAATAGATCCGATCACTGAAAAAAAGATCAACAAGTGGCTGCATGGACCCTATGATGCGGAAACAAAGGCCACAATTCAAAAATTAAAAAAAGATGACCCTCAAGAATTGATCGATGCTTTCCACTCCAGTCTTACTTTTGGAACAGCGGGAATGCGGGGTATTATGGGAGTTGGAACGAACCGGCTCAACAAGTATACCATCCGCAGTGCTGCTCAAGGATTGGCAAATTATATCAATCAACAGGAGGGCGAGCATCGCGTTGTAATCGGCTATGATAGCCGTTTTCATTCGAGAGAATTTGCCGAAGAAACGGCGCGTGTTCTTGCAGGTAGTGGAATTGATGCCTATCTTACAAATGAGCTACGTCCGACACCTTTTATCTCCTTTGCCTGCCGCTATTTAAAATGTACATCTGCGGTCATGATCACAGCGTCTCATAATCCTTCAGCTTACAATGGATTTAAAGTGTATTGGAGCGATGGTGCGCAGGTGGTCTCGCCGGAAGATCGGGGTATTGTCAATGAAGTACATAAAATTGTAGATCCAACTCAGGTTGAGTTGTGTGATCTCGATCATCCAAAAATCCATATTCTAGGACCTGATCTCGATGAGGTTTATTTACAAACGCTTGCCACTTATCAAAACCGTCCTAATGAGAATCAAGCCCATGGCAAGGAGCTGCAACTCGTTTTTTCTAATCTCCATGGGACCGGGATTACGCTGCTTCCACAGGCACTGGAACGGTGGGGCTTTTCCTCCCTTGCGATTGTCGAAGAGCAGCGGGAGCCAGATGGAAATTTCCCCTCTGCCCAGTCCCCCAATCCTGAACAAAAAGAAGCGCTCTATCTTGGGATCAAAGATCTCGAGAAAACACACGGTGATCTACTACTCATCACGGATCCTGATGCAGATCGTATTGGCGTTGTCGCCAGACACAAAGGAAAATCTGTCATTCTCTCTGGAAATCAAATTGCTGCCATTTGTTTTTATTATTTGTGCCAAAGGCCAAAGCGCGTGGAGCGTGGCGCCTTTGTAACAACGATTGTCTCCTCCCCTCTTCTCGAGAAAATTGCGACGTCATTTGACTACGCTTGCATCCATGTTCTTACGGGATTCAAATTTATCGGGGAAAAAATCAAAGAGTGGGATTGCTCACATCAATATCAATTTATCTTTGGTGCCGAAGAGTCGCATGGATATCTATTTGGGACGTATGCCCGAGATAAAGATGCTCTCATGGCGAGTTGTCTACTTTCAGAGATCGCCTTGATGCTGAAACTAGATGGAAAAACGCTCATTGATTATCTCTTTGAGATTTATCAAAAATTTGGAATTTATAGGGAAAAGCAGCTCTCGGTTTCTTTTGAAGCAACGATTGAAAACATGGCTAAGATGGATAGCTTAACGCAAACTTTGCGAGAGCATCCCCCTACCGAAATTGCAAATCAGCATGTCACAGTTGTGGAAGATTACAAAAAGCAGCAAATTAACGGTCTTCCAAAAGCGAATGTTCTCTCTTTTACCTTAGCCGACGAGAGTAAACTCATCGTGCGCCCTTCTGGGACTGAACCTAAAATCAAAATCTATGGCATGGCATATGAGAAAGAGTTTTCAAGTATTGATGAAGGTCTAAAAAAATGTGACGAGAAACTCAATCATTACCTCAATGCTCTAAAAAATCATCTCAAATGAAAATTACCGAGTTCAGCTCAGCACTGATTACAGGTGCCACATCTGATTTAGCTAAGGCGCTAATCAAACGTCTTCCTATGCCTCTTATCCTAACCGCGCCAAGTGGCCCAGTAAAGGCTGATCTTACTAAGAAAGAAGACCGGCAAAAAATCTGCGCACTCATTGAAGAAAAATGTCCCGATTTGATCATTAATAATGCAGGAAAAGGGCTTTATGGTCCGATTCTCTCCCACTCAATCAATGAAGAACTCTCAATTTTAAAACTCAATGCTGAAGCAGCTCTTGAAATTTGCTATACCGCCGCTAAAACTCTTAAAAAAAGAAAAAAACGGGGTGTTATTTTAAATATTGGGTCTGCAGCAGGTCTTTTTTCCTATCCGAACTTTGCCACCTATAGCGCCTCAAAAGCCTTTTTGCTTAACTTTTCCAAAGCTTTTGACCGGGAGCTCAAGCCATTTGGTGTGCGTGTGCTATGTGCCTGTCCAGGACAGATCGCCACATCATTTCGCAAAAAGGCATCAAAAGGCTTCTTTGATCAAGCCTCCCCTTTCACTATGTCTGTTGATACGGCTGTCAAGCATCTGATCAAGCAGATTGAATCTGAAAAATGTGTATCCATTTTCGATTATAGAACTAAACTAGGAACCTTTATGTTCCGCCTTTTTCCGTCTTATTCTGTTTTGATGCGCGCGATTCACAATCGCTTTGATCATAATGGACTTTGATACTAATATTTTCTTTGGGGATATTTTACGCGGAGATGGCGGGTAACTACAAGTGTTTTAACGATCTTTTTCTTAACAAGTCCTAGCTCTTCGAAGGTGAGTTGGCATTCGTCAAATTGACCTTCTTCAGCTTTGTCTTGTACAAGACGATCGACAAGTTCAGTAATCGATTCTTCTGAGACTTCATCGAGTGAACGGGATGCTGCTTCAATGGTATCGGCAATCATAATGATGGCTGATTCTTTTGAGCGGGGTTTTGGTCCAGGATAGCGGAAGTGGCTTTCATCAACAGCTTCAACATCGCCTCCCATCTGCTCGACTTGTTTTGCGTAGAAAAAATAGACGAGGGTTGTGCCATGGTGTTCTCGAATCACATCGATGAAACTTTGTGGTAGGCCATATTTCCGTGCAAGGGCTTCCCCTTCGAGCACGTGAGCAATAATCACTTGTGTCGATTCAAGAGGGGTGAGGAGTTGATGGATATTAAATCCACCCATCTGATTTTCCGTAAAATAGTGGGGATTAAAGAGTTTTCCAATGTCATGATACATGGTGGATACGCGGCAGAATAAACCATTGGCGCCAATTACTTGGGCTGCAGCTTCGGATAAACTTCCTACGACAAGAGAATGCTGGTATGTTCCAGGAGCTTCGATACTAAGTCTGCGTAGCAGCTCGTTATTGGGATCCATATATTCCATCAGTGTAATATCTGTCATGATATGGAAGATGGATTCAAGAATAGGTAGGAGGCCTACAACGAGAATTGCACTGAGAAGCATGAAAACAAAAGTACTTGTCAAATCGGAGATCAACGCGAAATTCCAGAGCTGATTGCGTGCAAAGTTATAAACGAAGAATATGGGGATGACTGAGAGCCATACCTTTCCACAGACGATGAAAACTTCTTTCCGTTTACGCAAGGTTTTTGCAGAGAGAATGGTAACGATCCCACCAATGATATTGGCGACGATAAAACGGCTATGGTCGACTGCCAGAGAAAGTCCAAGAAGGATAGCGAGAAAGCAGGTCGTAAAAAAGGCAACTTCATTTCCAATCAGAACACAGATCAAAATGGCTGCAAAGGGAACAATTAGAGGGTACCTTGCGGTATCCATCAAATTATTGGTATCACTGATTAGGAAATACTCGATAACTTTTGCGAAAATAAGTGTGAGAATAATGATTGTGGCATAGAGGCTAAGTTTTCGCAAAGAGAGGGCAAATTTCTTGAAAAAGGTGTGAAAATAGACAGACGAGAGCACAATGATCACCGTTGCAAACAGAAGACTGCCCAGGAGGGTGAGGGGTTGCCAGAGATTTCTTTTTTCTGCGAGAGCATTTTTCATTGCCTGAAGCATTGCCAGATGTCTGCCGGAGACTTCCTGCCCCTTGTCGATAATGCGGCTTCCTGCCTGAATTCGAGTGAGTTTTTCAGGAACCGTTGCCTCTACAGCTTTGCGCAGGGCTCGCTGATCTGGGATGTCACTGAGAATTCCCCAGCTGAATTGCTGAAAATAATTGATAGTAAATGCAATAGCATCAGGATGGAAATTTTTCCGTTTTGAGAGTTCCTCTTGCACTTTTTCCCAAAACTCATCGGGAAGTGTTACTTCTTCTTCTACATTCAGGTTTTCCTGAGATAAATAATTATCGGTTGCAAGTTTTAAAGAACGCATTCTATCAATAGTTCTCGGATCAGTCAGGCGTTCTAATAGAAGTTTTTTCTTGATGGCATCTCCGCTATTATACATTTCTTCAAATGTACTCCGGGGAAGTTCGTTGCGCCAATCGGGTTTGTTAATTAGATATTCTTCAAACTCGTAGCGACGTTTGTCAATTTCTTTAGAATCGAGTTTGTAGATAGGACCAATGTCTCTTACGGCTTCTTGAGATAGGATCACAGTCCCTTCTTCATCGGGGAATTCAAAATCAACCTGAGCTACGATATAGTTTTTGGCTAAACTATCAATCTCAAGCATCTCGATGCGAACTTCGCGAAAGTGAAGAAAAAGTGCCAAGGATAATACAAGAAGAATGGCAATAAGTAGTCTTCTACCAAAGCCTCGTTCTTTAAGGCGTTTTTTCCATTCTCTAATTTTTGAACCCTCTTCCGGACTGTCGGGCATTTAGGCTCTCCTATTCATGGAGCTAAGTCCCCAATTCTAATTCTTCTACATAGAAAATGCAAGGATCATTAGATTTTTTTTCTAATCAGGGGTACAATCGTGTATATTGTGTATACAGGGGGTTTTGATGGCTGAATATCAAACAATTGCAAAGAAATACCGTCCTAAAATTTTTGATGATGTCTGTGAACAAAGGGCGATTGTCAAAACATTGAAAAATGCGATCCATCAAAATCGGGTCTCTCAGGCATATCTATTTTGTGGTCACCATGGCTGCGGGAAGACAACAATTGCTCGCCTCTTTGCCAAAGCCTTGAATTGTCAAAGCTTAACAGATACCCAAGAACCCTGTAATCAATGTCCATCGTGCCTTGAAATCACGAGCGGAAGTTCGCTGGATGTGATCGAAATCGATGGAGCTTCCAATCGCGGTATCGATGATATTCGCCAGCTCAATGAAACAATCGGCTACGCTCCCGCACATGGACGTTATAAAATCTACATCATTGATGAAGTACATATGCTGACAAAAGAGGCTTTCAATGCTCTTTTAAAAACCCTGGAAGAGCCACCATCAACGGTTAAATTTTTCTTTGCAACGACAGAGCCACATAAAATTCTTCCGACAATTCTCAGCCGGTGTCAACGTTTCGACCTAAAGCGTATTTCATTTGATGCGATGGTAAAAAAGCTCACTTTCATTGCCGATGATTTAAAAGTTGAAGTACAAGAAGAGGTGCTCAGACTAATTGCTAAGTTTTCAGAAGGTAGTATGCGAGATGCAGAATCTCTTCTCGATCAAATTCTCTGCGGACATGACCAGCCTATTAAGCGTGAAGATGTGATCGAAACGCTAGGAATGGTTAAAACTGAACACTTTTTTCACCTTGATAAGGCGATGTTTTCTCATGATTTGGGTTATGCCTTTTCTTTAAGTCATCAACTCTTTTCCTCTGGATGCCACTTAGGGCATTTCATCGAAGAATTGTTTGCCCATTTTAGACAACTTTTAATGGCCAAATTGCACGCTGAAAAAGGACTTGCACCAACGCTCTCAGAAAACGAACGCTCAGAATACCTTTCACATGCTGCGCAGTATTCGCAAGATCAATTACTTGGGATATTGGAAATTCTCAGTAAATGGGAAGAAAAGCGGAGCGGCGTAAAGCAAATCTATCTCGAGACCCTCCTTCTCAATCTTTTGAAGAGCATGAGACAGATGCGCGTTGAATCCCTTGTGGATCGTCTCCTTGAACTTGAAGGTAAATTCCAGGCGCCTAAAAAACCTACTGCCCCTGCTGTCGAACCTGAAAAATCCATCCCCCCTGCCGCAAAGGAAGCGCCTGCCCCCTCTAAACCTCTCTCTTTCAGCAAGCAGACCCGCTATGAAACCCTATTGCGTTTTGGCGCTGTTGAGCTCAATGGCTCAGTAAAAAAATAAGTTGATAGCTTTTTATTAATTTTTCTGGTACACTTGTAACCCAGTTTAACCATTAATCAGAGGATCCAATGGGTAGTGGCTTTTCAAAAATGAAAAAACAGGCGCGTCAACTTCAAGATCAGCTTTCAAAAATGCAAGAAGAGATGAAAACGCTCGAAGTCATTGGTAAGGCTGGAAATGGACTTGTTGAAATCACACTCAATGGGGATAAAGAGGTTATAAAAGTGAAGATCAACCCTGAATGTGTCGACCTTGAAGACATTGAAGGTTTGGAAGATCTGGTTGCTGCAGCATTCCAAGATGGACATAAGCAGCTTGCGGACAAGTCACCGATGGGATCTGACCTTCTTGGTAACCTTCCCTTCTAAACCCGAGTTCTAACTTTTTCCACGGAAATCATGAAAAATGATCGGGAGCGTAGCGCTTATACTCTTGAATAAGGGCATCGTGAATCGCATCCCCATACGAAAGCTTCAAAATCTTACCCACAAATTTTTTCGCTTCTTCAAGCGAAATTCTACGAATCATGCTTTTGATAATGGGAATATAACGGGGTGAACATGAGAGCTGCGTAATCCCAAGACCAACGAGTAATGGGGTAAAGAGAGGGTTTGAGGCGATCTCTCCACAAAGTGCAATCGGAATATTTTGTTTCTTCCCTTCTTCGGCCACCCTCGCAATCATCCGTACGATGCTCGGATGGGTTGGCTTATAAACTCCACTCACCTCTTGGTTCGTTCGGTCTGCTGCAAGTGTGTATTGCACGAGGTCATTGGTTCCAATCGATAAAAAATCACATTCCTGAGCAATGATATCGCATGTGATGACAGCGGAGGGAACTTCAATCATCGCTCCAATCTTGACTTTTGTTGGGAGATCCCATTGATTGTGAATAAATTCATTTTCGATATGTTTAAGTAAGCGTTTGGTTTCTAAGATCTCTTCTACATCGGAAATTAAAGGTAATAATAAAATCAGCTCTTGATTTTCATGTGCTTTGTAGAGGGCTTTGAGCTGCTTTTTGAAGATATCTACATTGTTCAACAAAAAGCGAATGGCACGACAACCCAAAGCAGGATTCATTTCATCCTTTTCTATTGAAAGATTTTGAAGATTTTTATCTCCCCCAATGTCAAATACACGAAAGACGACGGGTAGTCCTTTAGCTTCGGTAAGAAGTTTTTTATAGTAGGTGTATTGCTCTTTTTCTGTGAGGGCTTGAACTTTATATTTTAAAAAAAGAAACTCTGAACGAAAAAGCCCAACACCGGCAGCGCCATATTCATGAAAATATTTAAAATCTTCTAGAGTTTCAACGTTTGCTAATACATCAATTTTGTATCCATCCTTAGTCTCTGAAGACAAACTCCCTTCACTTGTCAGTCGGGTATATTGGTTTTTGAGTTTTGTCTGCACTTTCTCATAGTATTTCAAAGTTTCACCTGATGGATTGAGGATGAGTATTCCTTCTGTCCCGTCAATGATCACTATTTTTCCAATTCCCTCATCTAAAGAATCAAAATCGATATTCGAAATAAATGGAATCCCTTTTGCTCGTGCAATGAGAGCTGAATGGGACATTTTGCCACCAACTTTTGCAATAAAACCTCCAATCGTGTGGCTCGAGGACTCTGCTGCCCCCGAGGGAATGAGTTCATTCGTGTAGATGATTGCTCTGTCTGGAACCATGTATGAATCGCTTTCACTTTGAGGGGCAAGATGCTTTAAAATTCTACTGGATAGATCTTTGACGTCCAATAGCCGCTCTTTTAGGAAGTCTTTCTCTGTGAATTGTTTTTCATAATCTTTCATCACGGTATCAAAGACAAATTCTGTATTTTTCAGGCTTTGACGGATTTTTTTTTCTACAAGCGTGGTCATTACAGGATCATCAAGCATTTGAATATGTGCATCGATGATTGTCACAGCTTCTGATGAGCCTTCACATGCTAAATGATTTTGAATGTGGTGCAAATCTTTTCGACTTGAGATGAGCGCTTTATGGAAACGGGAAATTTCTTCATCCACTTCAGAATGTTGGATTGGAAATGATGGAATTTCTCCATCTTGAATCTCAGGCAAAAAATGAAGTCGACCAATCGCAACACCTTCACTGATAGGCATTCCTCTAATGGTCTTTTCTTTTTTGCTTTTTCCCATCTTCAGTTATTCTCCAAATTGCCTCTCAAAGGCAGTGCGTAGCTGCTCCATCGTATCATGCGCATCTTCCCCATCTACAACGACTTTTATCTGCGAATTTCTTGTTACAGCCAATGCTAAGATGCTCATGATGCTCCTTGCATTGACAGTCTGCTCTTTATAAGTAAAAAATACGGAGGATTTGAACTTCTGCAACATCTGAGCGATATATGATGCGGGTCGAATATGCAAACCTAAACTATTTTTTACCTTAACTGTGCATGTGAGTCTCAAGAGTCCGTTTCCTCCGCTTTGAGATTTCATCGAGTAGTTTTACATTGAATTCCTTTGCAGAATTGTATCCCATCTGTTTCAAACGGTGATTCAATACTGTGGTCTCCAAAAGAAGTACAATATCCCTTCCAGGTTTTACAGGGAGCATATAATATGGCACTTTGATCCCTAAAAAATCATAGTAATTCTCTTCTAATCCTACACGATCATAGAAATGTGAGTCATCCCATTCTTCAAGTTTTATGATCATATCAATGTTTCTAGCTTCACTTATACAAATCGCACCATAAAGATGAGCGACATTAATAATCCCTATTCCTCGGATCTCTATCAAGTGTCGTGTCAATTCTGGTCCGGTTCCTTCTAGATAGGTGCCTTCCCGTTTTTTTATTTTAACAACATCATCTGTAATTAATCGGTGTCCCCTCTCAATAAGTCCAAGAGCTGCTTCACTTTTTCCAACTGAAGACCCTCCTTGAATGAGGACCCCTATTCCAAACGCTTCAACAAGTGTGCCATGACAAGAGGTTGTCGGTGCAAGTGCATCGGATAGAATCACAGTCATTTGATTAAGGAGCTGCATTGAACGAAATGAGGAACGCAACAGAGGAATTTTTAGTAATTTACAGATTTCTAAAAGCTCTTTTATCGGGCGCAGCTTTCTGGAAACAATCACTGCAGGAATCTGTTTTGACAAAACAGCTTTCAATCTTTCCGTGCGTACTTTTGATTTCAACTCACGTAAATAACCGATTTCTGCGCGTCCAAAAAGATGGATCCGCTTGATGGTATTGCCTTTGAAATAACCTGTTAGAGACAGACCAGGGCGTTGAATTTCAGGTACATTGATAGGGCGATTGAGGTGATCTGTCCCCCAAACCAACTCTAAATCGAGTTCGCTTCCATGTTTCGAAAAGAGATCTTTTATCGAAAATGGATCTTTCATTCTTTCACATAAAAAATGTTGAAATTTATGGACGAAGATTTAAACAGATTGCGTGATTTTTTTCCACAAAAGAATACATGATTATCATACAATGAGGTTGAACAGTAGGAGTAAATTGAATGGCCTATATGAGAGTTGTTATTGTTGGTGGGGGATTTGGAGGACTAAAAGCAGCTCGAGATTTACGTTTTGCTAAAGCTGAAGTTTGTCTCATTGATAAAAAAAATCACCATTTATTTCAGCCGCTGCTCTACCAGGTTGCTGCCGCTGCTCTTTCTCCTGCAGATATTGCGGTTTCTCTCCGATCTATCCTGCGGAATCAAAAAAACACCACCGTCATCATGGGTGAAGTTAGAAAAATTGACAAGAAAAACCGGCGTATCATTTTCGAAAATGGGGAATCATATGAATATGATTATCTTATTTTAGCCGTAGGGGCAAGACATTCATATTTTGGTCATCCTGAATGGGAAGAGCACGCTCCGGGTCTGAAAACCCTCACAAATGCTCTAGAAATCCGCGAACAGATTTTACTCTCCTTTGAAAAAGCCGAGCGTCTTGATAGCATTTCAGAAGCTGAAAAATATCTCAATTTTGTCATCATAGGTGGAGGGCCGACAGGTGTTGAAATGGCTGGATCGATTGCCGAAATTGCCCGAAAAACAATGTTCAAAAATTTCCGCCGCATCCGTCCTGAAAAATCCAAGATCTACCTTATTGAAGGTGCACCTCGCATTCTCCCCCCCTATCCCGAGTCCCTATCAAAAAAAGCACAGAAATCATTAGAAAAACTCGGCGTTAACGTCGTTACAAATAAAATTGTCACAAATATTACGGCTGAAGGTGTCCATATAGGTGAGGAATTTATTGCATGTAAAAATGTGATTTGGGCGGCAGGAAATCAAGCCTCCCCTCTTCTGAAAACGCTCGATGTCCCTCTTGACAGGCAAGGACGCGTCATGGTGGACAAGGATCTTTCCATTCCAGAACATCCTGAAATTTTTGTGATTGGTGATGCAGCCTGTTATATGGGAAAAGATGGCAGACCTCTTCCGGCAATTGCGCCGACTGCTATCCAACAAGGGACTTATGTCGCAAAACTTATCAGGCGCAAAACCCCAAAAGAAAAACGAAAGCCGTTCAAATATTTCGATAAGGGGAGCTTAGCTACCATTGGCAAAGCAAAAGCTGTTGGCTATGTCGGGAAACTAAAATTCAGCGGCCTCATTGCATGGATAGGATGGGGATTTATCCACGTCGCCTATCTTATCGGATATCGAAATCGCTTCACTGTGATGCTCAATTGGGTCTTTCATTATGTTACAGGAGTTAGAGGCGCCCGCCTTATTCATCACTCCATGCATGAAGAACCTAAAAAATGAAATCATACCAGGAATTTTGTAAAAGATACCCAGCTCTACGCTACGGGATCTTCATGACGCTCGGTGCGGGCCTATTTCTTTTTTTTCATGTGTATCTCATTTTGATCGCAATCCTTCTATTACTTCTTGAGGGAAAAAAGTTTTTACAGCCTCTTATCATTTGTGGTGCCTTTTACCTCTATTCTCTTATTCTTAGCCCCCCACATTCTCTTCCTGAAAATCAAACAACGGGAACAGCCTATTTTAAAATCTCTTCAATCAAGCGACATGCAGGTCCATTTAGTCACAGCCTTGTCTATGAAGGGATAATAAAAAAATTCATCCCAGATGGCTCCTCAAAGACATATCACGATCTCCCCTGCAGAGCGTATCTCAAATCGAGTTCGAATCGACCTGAGGGAAATCGTGATTATCGCATTGAAAATGCAACGCTCCTTACATCAACACCCTACCATTATATTCTTAAATCTAACTCTTCATTGTGGAAAGGGACGGGGAAACGCCTTCGTCTCGCAGAGTGGCGTTATAAAATGCACAAAAAAGTGCGTTCTTATCTCTTCAAAAAAATCAAAAAAAAACCTGCGGCAACTTTCTTGTCAGGTCTTGCTACAGGAAATTTGGAACACCGTTTGATGAAATATGAATTTGGGAGGGTGGGACTGCAACATTTGCTTGCAATTTCAGGCTTTCATTTTGCTCTGATTGCCGGTTTTTCAGCACTGCTTTTGCGCCTCTTCCTCTCCTATAGGAACGTAGCTTTTTTGCAACTCATTCTTCTCAGCGCCTACTTTCTATATCTCGGTTCCTCTCCCTCAATTGGGCGGGCTTGGATTGCGATTTTTTTGTTCCTTTTCGGGTACCTATTTGGATATCTAGCATCCCCATTAAACACACTCGGTGTAGCACTCATGATCGCACTTCTTTGTGAACCAGTGATCTTAACTCATATTGGATTTCAACTCAGTTTTATGGCGACTCTTGGCATTCTCTTTTTTTATAAACCTTTTGAAATGGCTTTGAGAAAGCTTCTGCCAAAACGGACGACTCAAGAGGCGCTTGCGCTTCATCCCTTCAGTCAATGTGGATATCTTTTGACGACATTTATTCGTAAACTCTTCGCTCTGAATCTTTCAGTTCAACTTTTCACAATTCCCCTACTGCTCTATCATTTTCAAGACTTTTCCCTTCTTGGCCTGATTTATAACCTCTATTTTCCACTGCTCCTATCAGTAACACTGCTATTATTGCTACTCAGTGTGATTCTACCTTTTCTGCATCCGATCAACGCGCTTTATAGCGCATTTCTCTTGGAAATGATTTCAGCAGCTCCAAAGGCTTACGAATTTCACTTGAAACTCTCCATTCCCCTTGGGCTGCTCTATGTGATCTTGATATCTTTATTCTTAATTGCGCTGAAGAAACAACGAGTTAGCGTTGCTTTTTAAACCCGCTCGTAATGGACCATGTAGGCATTTTGCAGATAATAGTGTAATAGATTTTCACTAGGAATACTTACCTGACCATCATTATGAAGTTCCCAACTATCATCTTCTTTGCGGACAAGTGTGACATAGTGTCCACTATTTACACTAGCACCACTATGACAGATAATGCTTTGTGGCTGCATTCTAACTGTGATTCCTGTAGAAATAGGTAATTCAACTGGCTCGGTAATTCCCATCACAGGACGTAGATCTTTGAGTGCACCTTCTTCAGAATAGGAATATCTTGCGAGCTGAAGTGTAAATGATTCAGGATTTCCTGTTAAAAAGAGTGTTTTAACCGCATTTAATCCAAACCTATTATGCACATTATTCCGATCATCCATGAGCTCTGGAAATAGGGTGTAATCGATTAGACTTTGCGTGGAAAGATCACCTTCATGAAATCGGAGCGAGAGAATTGGACTTCTTCCATCATTTATAATTTCTGTTCTTCCATCGCTGGCTTGATATTGAGAATTGATCCCAAATGTGGCTCTTGGATCTTTAAAATCGAAAGCTTCGATAAGATGACTCATGAGTTCATGGGGATCATGTTGACTACCAATTTCCATCCCTCTATCAGTAAAATAGGAGCTTTGAGAAATTTCTTTTAAGTTGCGATTAATGACCGTCTGATCTGGAGTTTCTTTTTGATATTCAGTATGGAGATGCTTATAACACTCATGTAAATGGGTTCTAACTGAATAGGATTCAACAGACTCTCCTTCTCTTGGACGAAGACTCAACCCACCTAACCATCTTCCCAACTTAGAATGCATCATTACTTTGAGAAGAGAATTCATAAAACAGGTATTTCCAAAGTTTTTGAAACCATAAACTTCTTGATGCGGGCCAGATCGGATATTGTTAAGGGTCAATACATCCTCAACAATCTCAAAAAATCGGTCATCCTCGGGTTGATACCCAAGACACTGATTTACAAGCGCTTGAGGTACTGGCGTATCGTCTTCTTTGAGATTTGCTACGATCTGCCTAGCAGTCTCTCTACTTTCGATTGCAAACATAAGTTCATGATTCTCAAACTCATGGCTATTCTCTTTCAGTTCATCATAGCTCATTTTCCCATCAAAATAAGCATTTAAATTACTTTCAAACCCTGATACTGACCCCATTAATTAACCCTTTATTATTAATTTCTTAACTATATTATAACATATATTCAATATTTTATTATACTATAATATAAGTTGTTTATAATAAGCATCTTGTATATTTCCGTAAAAAATCCATAGCTATCAAAAGACGTTTATTTTATCTTGTTATGCCATGGCGGTCGTAGCTCAGTTGGTTAGAGCACTGGATTGTGATTCCAGGGGTCGCGGGTTCGAGTCCCGTCGATCGCCCCATTTCCTTTTTCCTTTTTATCTAATAATTCACTTGATATGTTATGGAAAGGATAAGGTAATGAGATGACACAGATAAAACCTAGATCAAAAGAATCAAAATTCAAACCTCATCCCGAAGCAAAAGGGCTCCTTTTCATCGGGATTACGCTTATCCTCTCCCTATGTGTCGTCAGCTTTGTCGAGGGAAATAGATCAGCAAATTGGCTTGGTCTCATCGGTTATTCGATTGCTTTTGCTATGCAGTATCTCTTTGGTCTTGGCACCTTTCTTATTCTGGCATTCTTAGGGTGGATCGGGTGGAAGCATTTGAGCAGCGAAAAAGAGACGAATTTTGGCATTAAAACGCTCTATTTTTCGATTTTTCTCATCTCTTGTTGTATTCTCTTCAATCTATATGCAGATACAAAAGGAGTGACAAATCCTCTCATTCAAGCACGACTCTTTTCAGAAAAGCTCATTCTCAGGCATCCTTTTCCACACCGTTATATAAGATATCACCTCGGGGGGGCGCCCCTCTATTATCTCTACCGCGATCTTTCCACATTTAGCCTAGAAGAGATGCTCAGCAACGTAGGAATTTTTCTTACATTTTCGATGACAAGCATCGTTTCACTGATTCTTTTGACCGAAGTGCGTACGCTCACAGTTTTAAAAAAAACTGGGACATTCCTCAGTTCATTTTCAAAAGGGTTTGTGCGTCTTTTTCACTTTTTTAAGCCAATGGCATACGACAATTCCTCAAAAGATTTTTCCTACTCATCGATTGAAAAATCACTCCAAGCTCCTATGAAACCCATGCCGAGATTACCTGAGCCTGTCCATGAAACCGTTTCAATCTGCGAACCCGCTCCTCCACAAAATCATCAAAACCCTCCCAGGATCAAATATTATAAAGATCGCAATGAAACATCGGGCAAGCAAAAACAACACCACAAATCAGGAAATCGCAATTACCGCCTTCCCCCTCCTCACCTACTTACAGTTGCCAAAAAAGTTGATCAACCCACGCTAAAAAAAGATTTGCAGCGGCAAGCAAAAATTCTAGAAGATACACTCATGAGTTTTGGTGTTGAAGCTAAGGTGGGTCAGATCAATTGCGGTCCAACAATCACCTCATTTGAAGTGCATCCTCCTGTCGGAGTCAAAGTTCAAAAAATTAAGGTACTTGAAAATGATATCGCCCTAAATCTTCAGGCGAAATCAATTCGTATCATTGCACCCATACCAGGAAAAGCCGCCGTCGGCATTGAAATCCCCTCTTTACTCCCACAAGAAGTGGGTTTTAAAGAAATGCTTACAAGCTACCATCGGCAACAACATAGATTTCATATTCCCATGCTTCTTGGAAAAACAGTTTCAGGAGATGATGTTCGGGTTGACCTGACAAAAATGCCCCACTGCATTATCGCTGGTGCCACCGGATCTGGAAAGTCAGTCTGTATCAATACAATCGTTCTTTCCATCGTGATGAACTGCAGCCCAGATGACGTTAAACTCATCTTGATCGATCCCAAAAAAGTCGAGCTCAGTGGTTATACCAACCTCCCCCATATGGCCGCTCCAGTCATCACAGAAGCGCATGGCGCCTATGCTGCCTTGAATTGGCTTGTCAAAGAGATGGAATACCGCTATGAAGTCTTAAAACAACTTGGTTATCGCAATATCAAAGCATTTAATCATCGTAAAATCAAACCGAAAATCGAAGAAGCGTTAGAAATTCCCATCCCAGAAAAAATGCCCTTTATCGTCGCTATTATCGATGAGTTTGCCGACCTGATGATGGCATCGAGTTCAGATCTTGAAACACCAATCGCACGCATTGCTCAAATGGCGCGTGCTGTCGGCATTCACCTTATTCTAGCAACACAACGCCCCTCTCGTGAAGTGATCACAGGACTTATTAAAGCCAACTTTCCAACACGCATCGCCTTTAAAGTGGCAAGCCGCGTGAATAGTCAGATCATTTTAGATGAAAATGGTGCAGAGACGCTCCTAGGCAATGGAGATCTTCTCTTTTTGCCTCCCGGCAGTTCGCAACTTCTCCGCGCACAAGGTGTTTTCATTCGTGATGAAGATATTAATCGTGTCGTTGATTATATTTGCCAGCAACAAGGAACAGAGTACCTTATCAAATCATTTGATAAACTAGGACAGGAAAGCCTCTCATTGAAAAATGACGAGGCTCGTGATGATCTCTACCATCAAGCACTGACAATCGTTGTTAAAACAGGAAATGCCTCGACAACCTATCTTCAAAGAAAATTAAAAATTGGCTATGCTCGTGCTGCAAGTCTAATGGATGAACTCGAATCACGAGGCATCATCGGTCCTCAAGAGGGAAGTCGGGCACGACAAGTTCTCGTAAAAAATTCGGAGTTTTCAAAAGAATCATGACGGAAAAACGACGCATTCTCTTAGCCGATCACGCCCACCAAGCCATCTATCCCATTCTCAACTCCGCCCCCAAACATTATCATCTTGAAACTGTTGATGCAGGACGTGAATGTCTTAAAAAAATCCATGAGTTCAAACCTGAACTTATTTTGATTGATCTCATGCTCCCTGAAATGCATGCCATTGAGATTCTCAAGCACCTCAAACAAGATGAAGAAACACGTTCCATCGGTGTCATTGTCTCTTCTTTTCAAGCAATGGTCCAGAATTACCACTCAGCGCTCGATGCTGGAGCCAATTATTTCCTTTTAAAGCCCATCGACCCCAAAGAATTTTTCGAACTCGCGGACCGTTTTTTCAAAGGAGAGCTCACTCCGGCACCCTTTATGATCAAGGGAGAACCCAATGCCAATACGGCAACGTGCTACCATCCCGTTCCTTCCATGATTACCTCCTATCTCCGCTTCTGGGGTACACGCGGTTCCAATCCCGTTTCAGGTCCCAATTCGGTCCGATATGGAGGCAATACGAGTTGTTTAGAAGTTAGACACAATGAAGATATGATCATCGTCGATGCTGGAACAGGCATTCGAGAACTCGGAGATGTGATCAATGTCAATGATGAGAAAAACATCCATCTATTCATTGGTCATACCCACTGGGATCACATCACAGGATTCCCCTTCTTCTCACCTCTTTATAAGAAAAACACCTCGATTACCATCTGGGCACCCGTTGGGTTTGAAGAAAGCACCAAAGAGCTCCTGACAAACATGCTACGCTACGCTTATTTTCCCGTTCAACTCGAAGAAATGCATGCCAAAGTCACTTTCAAGGAACTCCGCGACCATCATCCCGTTCATATCGGGAATATCACCATCGAATCACGTTATACAACCCATCCAGGGCCCACACTTTGCTTCAAGTTTAAAGCAGGACAGACAACCATAGGCTATGTCACCGATAATGAAGTTCTTTTTGGCTACCATGGACATCCAAATGATATCCATCGGGACCATCCCCTCCTCCAACCAGACATTGAACTCATTGAATTTTTCCGCGATTGTGACATTCTCATCCACGAAGCCCAATACTTCCCCCGCGAATATATCAATAAAGTCGGATGGGGACACTCATCCATCCCCAATGCCACCGTCTTTGTCAAGCACGTTGGTTGCAGTCAATGGATTGCTACCCACCACGATCCCCTTCATCGGGATGAAGATCTACGCATTAAAACCCAGCTCCATCTCGACGTCTTAAAAGACTGCAATTTCCACTGCAACTTCCAAATGGCCTATGACGGTCTCGTGATACCTATTTAAACACGGGTTTTAAGCTCTCAGCAAAAACACATAATATAGATTAAATGACCCTGCAAAAGATGAGGTCATCACGCGCTGGGTCTCTGAAGATCTTACCATTATAGAGGCAATTCCCTTTCGAACCTGACGCCAGAGGACAAAATCCTTTCATGGCGTCAAGAAAATTATCAAGTAACGTGATTCTCTTCAACTAGTTCTGGATAGCGTACTTCCATAAATCTGAGCATGTCTATAATGAGCTCTTTTTTAGACGCTTCGTCCATTCTAGAGAGCATCGCACTTGTCATTAGTTCTGACAGTTCCTCTTTCATGTCTTCGGCATTTTCCATCTCTGCAATTGCCTTCATTTGTGCATTACATTGTTCCAATGATAATTCTTGGTTCGGAATTACAACATTTCCATTACACAAATAAGCTTGCAATAACTCATCAAGGATATTTGATTTAGCCTGTAAAGATAAAACGCATGTATCCACTTCGTTTAAAACCTTTTGTAACTTTAGTGAACAAGTAAGATTATCCTTGGCGTTAACCACCTTTTTCATAGCCTCTGCTATCTGCAAAAAATAGTAATGACACATATTTGAATCAATAGAACCATGAATTAGGTCAATAAAATAATCAATAACAATTTCTGGAGAAACTACGATATCTTCTATTGCATAAGATAATGCATTTTGTTCACAGAGCGCAACACTGTCATCATCGTTAAGAAATTCAAAAGCGCTTTTAAGCGATTCGATCTGTTTAAGAACGATCCCTACTCTGGGTTCCTCAATGTGATTATAAAATTCCATATGCTCAACAAGTTTCGTAAGAACTTCTTCTCTAAATCGTACGATCTCTGCTCCAGAGCTTAGTATCATTGGGATGAGCTCGTCAAAAAGCATCCTCTCGAGATAATCTATATCCTCATCAAGCTTCTTTACTTTGATCTTATTATATGCTTTTTTAGCATCAGCCCAAAATAATAGGTAATTCTCCCAAGGCATTCCCAAACGTCTCGATTCTCTACCTACGAAACAAAAATAATCTCCTTGTTCTTTTGGTGATCTTATAGAGAAACCAAGCTGGCGACATTCATTAATCTCACCCAACTGTAGGTAGATTAAAGCCTTCATTTGACGATTATCTATCCGCTCAGGCAGGCTCATCACCTCATCTGTCCATTCTCGTTTCAAACAAGATTGTACTAAGGCGCGGTAGTATAGCGCTTGAATTCTTAGATCTGCATTCTTCTCTTCACAATATGTGAAAGCACCTTCAAACCCATTAAATTCAAGTTTTTTTGTAACCTCCTCTTTTATTGTTTCTAGTTCTTTGTTATTATGATTTATTTGAATATTAAGATTAGACATAATTAAGCCTTAAAAATATGTTATTATTAAAAAATATTTGAAATATAGATATTAAGAAGTTAGCGTCGTTTAGAAGCTACTAATCCTATGATAAATTTATTTTAATATATCGATTATTAAAAAAATTACATTAGACATTATTAATCCTGAAAATATTTATTTAATTATTAAATTACAACATTGATATTGTATAATTAATCAATCTATTTGTCACGAGTATTAAACAACAATAATATTTTTAAATGAATTAAAAACTAGAAAGAAATATTCCTTTCACAACTTCAATGCATCTGACCCACGTCTTAATCATTGCTGTTTTAATGAAATAGGACTTACAACAACGAAAATACACAGCCTAAGTTTTTAGAAAAAAAATGGTTCGCTGATCTGATCCTGATAGGCAATGCAAAGAGATTGCAGCTTATTTTGGACTTCGTCTTGCACGCGTTTGAGTGCTAAGTCAGGATTGTTACATTCACCTGATAGATGCGCTAAATAAACTCGTTGTAGATCTTCGTGATAGATCTCAGAGATTAGTTTTGCACACATTTCATTGGAAATATGCCCCTGACGCCCCAATACTCGCTGCTTATAAACCATTGGACGGGGTGAAGCATGCACCATGGAAGGCTCATGGTTAGATTCTATATATAGAATATCACACTCACGCAAATGAGCTTTAACTAGAGTTGTTACAAACCCAAGATCGGTACAAATGCCAACCTTAAAATCTCCAATCTGGATCGTAAAAGCGACCGGATCAAGCGTGTCATGCTGCACACTAAATGGGTGAATTTCAAGCCCCCCAAATTCAAACGTCTCTCCTGTCGAGAAAATCTTAAATTTGGGCTCTGTTTTGAGAAGAGAATGAAGAGCTTTTGCCGTCTCTGCATTTGTGAGAACTGGGATGTTATACTTTTTTGCTAAAAGATCGACACCCCGAATATGATCGGTATGCTCATGACTAATCAAGATTGCATCGATGTCTTCAATTGCAACATCAATCTCCGAAAGACGCTCCTTAATTGCGCGACCACTAATCCCCGCATCAATTAAGAGCTTGGTCTTTTCTGTACCAAGATAGAGGCAATTCCCTTTCGAACCTGATGCCAACGGACAAAATCCTTTCATGGCACAAAGTTGTATCAAGTATCAGGATTCAATTCAATCATCATGAATTTGTGAGGAACAACGCTTCTATGAATGGGATCCATCCCATGGCAACATTATTTTTTGTACAAGCGTTTGAATCTGCCAGGGTGATTGTGTCCTTGAGTATTCTTAATATTTCTTCTATCTTGTTTGAATCATCATTGGGATTTCCAGTAGTTTTCATACGTGAAATGAATTCCACAAGTGTCTGCATGATCGATCTTTTAGTATCTGGAGCTAATCTTGCTGTTTCCAAGGTGGTTATAAACTCTACACCCACTGAAACAAGCGCATCCCGAGTATTAGCCGTTATCTTGGGTGAAATGACCATGACCAGTGTCTCGATGATAGATGATTTAGCTTCAGTCGATAAGTTTGCAATCACCAAAGCAGCCATAAACCTTTTAACGCAATAAATCAGCTTTTCCCTACTATCGACCACAGTTGTTATTACATCTATTGTTTTCATAAAATCATCATATTTCATGTATGGATCAGACGTTTTAAGAACCATTTCCATTAAAAATTTCATTATAGGTTTTGGGCTCTCATTGATTTGTTCCGATGCGTATTTCATCATATGATCCGTGCATCGATTCATGCTCGCAGGATCACGAAGCACTTCAAAAGCTGATTTAAGTTTTTTAAAATTTTTGAAATTGCTATCTAACATGCAGCAAAAATCGGAATTGTAAAAACCTAGATTCTTATTAAGGATTTTAAGGATTTCAGTTCTAGATTGTATGATTTCAGTTCTAGACTCTAATATCAAAGGGATCAGTTGTTCAAAAACCAACTGATTTAAAGAAACCCCACTTAATGCTGGGAACATCTCAGCAATGGCACTCTTATTAATTGCCTTAAAAGCCTTTTTAGCTTCTTTAAAACACCTCAGATAGTCTTTCCATGGCATTCCCAATTGTCTTGCTTCCCAGCCCAAAAGGGAAAAATATCTTCCTTTTTCTTGCAGAGATTCAATTGCATAGCCATCTTCACAACATTCTTGAAACTCGTCCAATTCCAACCGGACTGAAAATTTCATACCCAAATCTTTGATCCGATCACGAATTTCCAATGCTTCTTCCCAGCCTCGAGCCTCACAATCTTGAATCAAAGTTTTATAATATAACTTTTGCATTATTGGATCTGAATCCTGCTTTTCACAGCATGATAGGGCGCCTTCTATCCCACACCAGTCAACCAATTTATGAATCTTCTCTTTTATATGCTCTGGAACCCATAGCTCCTCTTGACACACTTCGGGGTGAGAGACAGTGATAGTTTTTATTTTAACACTGTTATTTAAATTATTAATACTAGACATTATTAACCTTAAAATTTTATGACGCTATTAAACTCCAACATTAATATTATATAATTAATTATATTATTTGTCACGATTGTTTATTAGTAATTATATTTTGAAAATCAAATAATTTTTTACAAAAAATACAACGACCCTCTATACCTAGATTTTTATGCATACCACTGATGGGAGGTGGTTACGATGTTAAAGTCAGGTGATGAGATTCTTAAAAAGATCGATCAAACGCTTGATCAATTGATTGAAAATGCCTCTGTTATGCAGCAGATTGCATCAAATCCCCCATTTAAGAGGGAGTATGAAGCATTAGACAACATGCAGGAGAGCCTGCTTGCTCATCTAATGCATCTCTATGAGTTCTTAGAGAAGGAAAACGGGGGTACGAAGAGGCAAAAAGTGCGTGTATCCGAGAAGATGGAGATCTTTAGATCTCTAAAAGCGCAGCCTGCTTTCAAAATACGCCGTCGTTCTTCAAAAAAAAATCTAATAGTTCGCTAATTTACGGAGAGCTTGCTCTAGATCTGCCTTCTGCGGCAGAACGAGATCTTCTAGCTTTTTACAATAGGGAACGACGCAATCTAAGCTGCCAAGGCGCATGATTGGCGCATCGAGCTTATCAAAAGCTTTTTCTGCAATCAGCGCTGATATTTCAGCTCCAAAACCACTTGTTAGTGGGGCTTCATGTGCAACCAAGAGCTTACCTGTCTTCTCAACCGATGCCAGAATCGTATCGAGATCGAGCGGATTCACTGTTCGAAGATCGATCACTTCAACGTAGATCCCTTCTTTGGCAAGATTTTCTGCGACTTCATATCCCATAAAGGCCATCATGCCATAACAGACGAGAGTGAGATCATCTCCTTCTCGAATGATTTTGGCTTTGCCAAATGAAATGATTTCATCAGCTTCTGGCTCAGGTTGTGCGCAAAAGGCGCGTTGCCGATAGAGTGCTTTGTGCTCGAGGAAAATAACGGGGTTGGGATCGCGGATGGCGGCTTTTAAAAGGCGTTTGGCATCAGCAGCGTTAGATGGGATGACAACTTTTAGGCCAGGGCAATGTGTAAGATAGGCTTCAATACTTTGTGAATGGTAGGGTCCACCTTGAATGTAGCCTCCATAAGGCATGCGAATGACAAGAGGGCAATTCCACTCACCGTTTGAGCGGTAGTGAATGCTTGAAAGTTCGTTAATGAGTTGATTCATCCCTGTCCAGATATAATCGGCAAACTGAACCTCTACTACGGCTTTCTTTTTTCCATGCATAGAGATGCCGATTGCAGTTCCAATGATTGTCGATTCTGCAAGCGGGGTATTGAAACACCTCTCCTTTCCAAATTTTGCGGTGAGATGACGTGTCACTCCAAATACGCCTCCTTTGCCTCCAGCAACATCTTGCCCAAAGACAATCACGTCTTCGTCCTTTTCCATCTCCTCATGAAGTGCATGGTTTATAGCGTCAACAATCACAACAGATTCATTTGTGGTCTCTTTGACGATTTCAGGAATGTCAACATCGCAATAGACATGGTCAAGGATGTGCTCTTCTTTTGCATAGGGCACTGATTCCGCTTTTTTAGAAGCGGTATCAATTTCATCTAAAACAGTTTTTTTGAGAGCTTGCATCTCATCGTTTGAAATCAGCCCCTTTTCAAGCAGCCAATTTTCATAACGTGGAATAGGATCTCGAGAAAGTTCTTCTTGAAGTGTGGCTTCGTCTTTGTATTTTTTTGGATCGTCACTACTACTATGTGCTCCGAGTCTTGGGATTTGTGCGACGATCAAGCTCGGTCCTTCCATAGCACGTCCTTTTGAAACGGCCTCAGCGAGGGCTTTAGATACCTGTTCGTAATCACAGCCATCAATATCGTGCACTGTAAGTCCTTCATACCCTCTTGCCATATGCACAATTGAGCCGCCAGCTGTCTGATCTCTTACGGGAACAGAAATGGCCCATCCATTATCTTGAATGACAAAAACCGTACTCAATTTATGAATACAAGCAAAATTAAGAGCTTCGTGAAAATCTCCCTGTGATGTGGCGCCATCTCCTGCTGAGATATAGACGACATCATTGTTTCCCTCGAGTTTGACTCCCATCGCAACGCCAACACCTTGAAGAAATTGTGAGCCTACAACGCTTGACTGACATGGCATACGAAGTCGTTTGTGAGAAAAGTGTTCGGGCATCATGCGCCCACCAGAGTGGTGTGGGACGTCTCTTCCAAGAAAGGAACCGATTAGGTCGTGCAAAGGCGTACCAAGACCAATGGCAAAGGCGCGATCACGATAATAGGGCAGCCCCCAATCTTTTTCGGGTGTAAGACTTAGACCGCTGACAACACCGATGAGTTCATGCCCTTTAGACTCGAGATGAAATGTCGCTCCTTTATTCATCCGAACGAGTTTGGTTAATTTTTCATCGAGAAACCGGGTACGATACATCCTTTCAAGAACTTTTAAACACGGTCCTCTTCCAGATCTCGTAGTATCTAGTAGTTCTTCAAGTCTGTCTATTGAAGAGACTTTCATGACTTTCCTTTTTTACGGTGAATTTGTGTGACCCGTTTGATACCAGCTTTTTTCTTTTTCTGGATCATCTCTTGGATCTCATCCTTTTTTGGTCGTCCCCGTTTTTTTGGTAAAAATTCTTTAACAATTCCAAGGACTTTGTTCTCTTTTTCAGGAGATACTTGTTGACTTACGGCTTCGATCAATCGATCTTCACTTGCTAGCCCCTGATCTGTTTCACGCAAGCGCGCAGAAAGATGGCGCAGTGATTCAAGTCGTTGTGATAGCGCCTCGAGTTTCGTATCAATCTTGATACGCGATGATCCTTTCAAACTTGCTCGCATCTCAGCAATGGTTTCAAACTTCTGTGAGAAGGTAAGAGCCGATGAACTATATTCTGGCATGAATAGGAAGTGGCGTATCTTTGATGGTACCGTTGTATAGATGTCTACTGTTAGCTGCGGCTCAAGCTCCACCTTTTGCGCTTGCTTCGGTGGGCGTCCCCTTTTAGGTCGTGGGTTAAGTGCCTCGCTGGAATAGTAAGTTTTTGCTTTTGCAGTCAGTACGTTACGTGCTTGCTGCACATCACGCGGCACTTTATCATCGAAGACATACCGTTTTAACTTTTCAACCGTGGTTTTTCCGAGGTCGAGATCTTCTTCAAAAACAAAGACAATGTCCTGCTCTCTTAACCATTCAATGACTTTAATGCGGGAGCGTTCATTATAATATTGCTGCCATTTTTCAAGTTCGGTGAGATGATCGTAGATGAATTCAAGAAAATTTTCGCGAGCTTCTTTCGATTGAATGATATCTAAAAGTTTTTCTTTAGTATCTATATCATAAACTTTTTCATTTACAAAACCTTCCATAAATTTTTTAGTTTCATAGAAAGTCATTTTTGGAATGAGAAGATAGCGTCCCATATCTCTTACTAGTTCTTCTTCCAAAAGATCGAGTTCTTCAGAGCTTTTATCGAGATCGCCAAAGAGCAGAAACCCCTCTACCTTATCGAGATAGAAATCACGTTCATCATCAGATTTCGCAAAGGCCTCCATCAGGCGGTGAAAGCGTAAAATTAAAGGATTTTTTGCAACAGGGAGTTTAACCATGATTCCTCTTTGTAGGATACTATTATATCAAAATAGCACCATTATGAAGTAGTTTAAAAAATATTTTCAACGTCTACATTGTAACGTCAAAATGAGGCAATGACAACCTTAAAAAAAATTTTAAATCGATAGAGCTAAAAAGAAATTCAAACCCGAGTTTTAACTGACAGCACAATTGCATCTGAAAGGAGGATTGTTACCAGGTATAAGAGGACGCTCATCGTTAAATATATACTCATCATCTCCCAGCGGATGAATGATTGTTCCATCAGACATGATACGAGTTTGTAATTTACGGATGTTATTTGAACCTGTGCTATCTTTTTTAGCTCTTTATATAAATCTGAATCTAATTCGACTCCTTGAGCTTCAGGAGTCATTTTTCCAACAATAATTGTTTTAAGCAATTATGAAACTTCGGGTACTGCCATGTTTTTTCCTTTTTTTGGAACGGTTATATTATAATCCAAGCTTGAAGCGCAATGTTAAAATCTGTTATCTTGGCTCCCTTGTGATGTAGGAGGATTCCATGCTCGATATAAAGCTGATACGCGATCAGCACGAAGAAGTAGAAAAAAAACTTAAAACGAAAGATCCTGAAATTTCTCTCAAGCATCTGCTCAATCTGGATGAAAAATTAAGACATCTTAAAACTGAAGTAGAACAGCTGAAATCGCAGCGTAATCTTGAGTCAAAAAAAATCGGCTTGATGAAACAGAAGGGTGAAGACACCACTGCTCTTATGGAGGAAATTGCCGGTGTGGGAGGGCAGATCTCAAAATTAGATGATGAACGGCGCATTATCGAAGAGGAATACACCTTTGCACTCGCCTCTCTACCTAATCTTCCAATGGATGGAATTAAGTCATCTTTAGACCCAGCTGAAAATGTTCAAATAAAGAGCGTGGGTGAAAAACCAACGTTCTCATTCCCTTTTAAAAATCATGTTGAGCTGAATGAAAAGCTGAAGCTGTTTGATTTTAAACGGGGCGCAAAAATTGCTGGAACGGGTTGGCCTGTTTATCGAGGTCTAGGTGCGCAGCTTGAATGGGCACTGATCAACTTTATGCTCGATGTGCATCGCAAAAATGGCTTTGAGCAATGGATGCCACCCCATCTTGTCAGACCTGAGATAATGTTTGGCTCCGGGCAACTTCCCAAATTTAAAGATCAAGCCTTCAAACTACAAGATGATGATTACCAACTTTATCTGATTCCAACAAGCGAAGTACCACTCAACGGGCTTCACTTCGATGAGATCTTAGAAAATCAAGAACTTCCCAAAAAGTATGTCGCTTATACGCCTTGTTTTAGGCGGGAAGCGGGCGCTGCGGGAAGCCAAGAAAGAGGACTCATACGCGTTCACCAGTTCAATAAAGTAGAGATGTACTGTTTCTGCAAGCCTGAAGAAAGCGAAGAACTTTTTGAAGCCATGATGACCAGTGCTGAAGAGATCTTACAAGCTTTGGGGCTCCATTACCGTAACATGCTTCTTGTCACGGGTGATATATCTTATGCCTCGGCAAAAACAGTAGATGTTGAGGTATGGCTTCCTGGTCAAGACCGCTATTATGAAGTCTCTTCTATTTCTAATTGCCTTGATTTCCAAGCACGGCGCTCCAAAATTCGGTATCGAGATAAGGAAGGCAAACCCACGCTTGTTCATACACTCAACGGTTCGGGGCTTGCAACTTCTCGTCTCATGGTCGCGCTTTTAGAAAATAATCAGAAGGAAGATGGGTCAATCACCCTCCCCTTAGCTCTCCACCCCTACATGAATGGAATTAAGGAATTATCATGCCAGAACTGATCCCAGATTTTTTAGATTTTATCGAGAAATCCCCTACAAGCTTTCATACTGTACGTGAAATTGGCAACAGGTTGGCTTCGCAAGATTTTATGCCGCTTGATGAAACGGAACGGTGGGAACTCGAGCTTGGGCAAGGCTATTTTGTCGAAAAAGGCGGCGCTCTCTGCGCGTTTCGTCTGCCGAAAAACCAACCTGAAAAAGCTACCATCCTCGCTTCACACACCGATAGCCCCGCGCTTAAACTCAAGCCCAATCCCCTCTTCATCAAGGACCATATGGCCTTTTGCAAAGTGGAAGTCTATGGTGGCCCCATTTTACACAGTTACCTCAATCGGGACCTTGCTATGAGCGGCAGACTGGTCTATCTCGATGAGAACAAAGAGCTCGCAGAGAAGCTCGTCCATCTTGATGACATGCCCATGATCATCCCTGAACTTGCCATTCACCTCAATCGAGAGGTGAATAGCAAACCCAGCCCAATCAACAAGGAAGAGCATCTGTGCCCCCTTATCGGACTCCATGAAAAACTTAAATTTCAGGATCTTTTCAAACAATATATCAAACCTGAATCTCTCTTAAGCTTTGATCTCTTTTTGGTTCCCATGGAAAAGCCACGGCTTTTAGGAAATGGAGAACTTCTCGCATCATATCGCCTCGACAATCTCGCGTCCACACACGCTATTTTAGCCGCTTTGATGAATCAAAAGGCAAGTAAAGATACGATCCAGCTCGCGGTTTTTTGGAATCATGAAGAAATTGGCTCTGAAACTGAAGAAGGGGCTGCGTCTCCCTTCCTATCTGATCTTCTAAAACGCATTGCTATGAAGTTGAATATTGACTGGGAAGGCTATATGCAGCTCAAAGCCCGATCTACCTGCTATTCCCTTGATATGACCCATGCTTTCCATCCTGGATTTAAGGATAAACACGACAAACAAAACACCCCTTTCCTAGGAAAAGGGGTTACAATAAAACATAATGCGAATCATAAATTTGCTTCAAACGCAGAGACAGCGGGAGAGGTTTTGCGCATTTGCAAAGATCTTAACCTCCCCTTCCAGCTATTCAGTGGTAGAGCTGATATCCGCTCGGGAAGTACGGTCGGGCCCATTCATGCAACAACGCTTGGGATCCCAACTGTGGATCTTGGGATCCCACAGCTCTCCATGCATGCGACACGGGAAGTTATGGCCTTAGCTGATTTTACCCATGCCGTCAGACTCGTCTCCGCTATTATCAATAGGTGAAGACGTAAGGGGTCTCGTGGCATCTCGTTCCATATGAACACTTAGTGATTCAAAAGAAAACATAAGGCTTGCAACCTCTAAATCCTCCTGCGACTTGATATTGCCATTGGGATATTTTGCTACGGGCCTTATAACATTTACAATCTTTTCTGTTTGCATAGGCGAAATTGGAGGTGTAGAGAGCGGAATTAATTCGAGTTTCAATTCATTCCATTGAGGCTTATCAGTTTCTTCTATTTGCATAGGCAAAATCTGATCTGTAGAGAGTGGAATTAATTCAAGTTTCAATTCATTCCATTGAGGCTTATCAGCTTCTTCTCTTTGCATATTGGTCGTAGTGGTAGTGGTGGTAGTAGTGGTAGAGCCTATACCTCTTACTGGCGTGTGATTCTCAGGGCCCGGCGTAAAGAGAGCTTTTCTTCTTACTGGTCTCTCTCCTCCCTGCCATTTTCTTTTTAGAAGCCCTTTTTTGCCATCGATTCTTAGGCTTGGAAAGAGAAGGTGCAAATTTGGAATTTCTTTATGATTTATGCTTTTTCCCAATAAAGAAAAGTTCGTTAGATCTGAAAATACCGCATTGTTCTGAGCTAATATTTGGAGAAATTTTTCGGTAATTTCTTTGCAATTGGTTATTTTTAATTGTCTGAGATTTGGAGCTTTTCGGAGAAATCCTGCAAGAATTTCATCTGTGATATCCCTATTTTTATAAAACTCTATCTGATGAATCTCAGAAAGTTCTTTTGATGTTTTATCCAACAACTCATAACACTTCATTCTGGAAGCATCTAAGAATTGACATTCTTTAAGAACATTTACACAAGACATGGTTATAACTCTATTTTTTTTAATTATTAAACAATGTGAATATTATACATTTACATAAAGATGTAATTCAATTAAATAAATAATTTAACTGATCTACTAAAATATGCTATACAAACTTAAAATTTTAATTTTATAGAAATAATTACTATAAATAAATCAATTTAAATATTCCATTTAAAAGAATTTATTGGGTGTTAACTTCCTAAACCAACTATTCATCAATGCTTGTTTGACGCATAACTGATCTTTCACGCTTGAGACAGCCACCTATACCTTCATTTTTTAAATTTGGAAATAGATCCCTTAGATTTGGAATAATACTTTTATCAACTCTTTCTCCTCTAAGTTCGATTTTTGTCAATTGCTTAAACACACGCTTCTTGAGATACAACGTGTTTAGAAATTCTCCAGTAATTTCCCGATTAGCTGTTACAATTAATGTTTCTAGATGAGGAATTTTTTGAAGGAGTTCTGTAAGATCATCATCATATGCATATCTACTAAGATGAACTTCGATTTCTGTGATCTTCTTTAGGGCTTTTTTTGTGATCTTCGAGAAATCATTCATATCATACCATGAGGCATCTAATCGGTGATTTTCCTTTTCGCACTGTAAATATTCTCCTAGTGCTTGTTGATAATCTAATTCCATTGGATTGTTTTTTGTAATTGATGACATAATAACATTATCTTTAATTAGTTTATGATATGCAATTATCTTATAATCTTCTGGATTGATTCTCAATTTAAAAGAATTTTTTTGTACGAGAATAATGACTTACACGATATGATGAATCCATGACTGAAGATTATGCGCATTTTGAAGGAAATTCAACGCTCGATCATTTGAAAAAAGCTCGAAAAAAAGGGGCTCATGCGACGTCTGAAATTCATGGAACGGAGCCACCTGGCCATCTGTCAGCTGCGACGCACGCGCTCAAAGAAAGCGCGACTCTTAGCTTACTCCTGTGGATTTTGCTCACGCCGTTTTTGAAAAGCTCTCAGCTGTATCTTTTTTTAGGGGTTTTTGGTTTTGGGTGGCTTCTTTGGAAAGTGGGGCGTAGCAGCGTGCTGGGCTGGTCCCGACTTGATCGGCTTCACAGATTGATTGAGGAAGAGCGGTGGGAAATCGAGCATCATCGCGCTCAGGAAAAAGAAGAGCTGCGGGAGATGTACCAAGAGAAGGGATTTTCTGGAAAGCTTCTCGATGAAGTGGTTGAAATTCTCATGGCTGATGACAATCGTCTCCTTCGAGTCATGCTTGAAGAAGAACTTGGCTTGACGCTTGAATCGTTCGAACATCCCCTCAAACAGGCAGTTGGTGCAGGTATTGGGGTTGTCATCGCTGCGATCTTGGCTTTTTTTGGGATTTGGATTGGCTCTTTTGTGGGGTTGATCGCAGCTACACTTGTTGGCATCATTGGGGCGTCTCTTGTGGGAGCGTATGCGGAAAAAAGCCATAAAATCAAAGCGGTTGTTTGGAATGTCGCGACGGCTTTTTTGGCATGCGGCGCTACCTACTTTGCAATGCAATTGGTGAATTCATGAGCGCGTATTCCCCTTATATTTTTGATGAGTTTTTCACCTCAGGTCTTGAAGAGAGCGTAAGCCCTTTTCTCACACCGAATTCTCGCAGGTGGGCAAAACATTTAAGCTTAAAAAGTTCACTCGTTTCAGCTCTATTACTTCTTTGTGCATTTATCGCTTCCTTTTATCATGTAGCTCTTTCAAACTTGCTCCTCACTGGTGTCTTTTTTCTTTCCGGAACCCCCGCGCTGATCGATACGATTGAGGATTTGCGTAATTTTGAAGTGAACATCGACATTTTGATGACGCTTGCCGCTTTTTTATCGGTATTGATTGGCTCCCAGCTCGAAGGAGGGCTGCTTCTTGTCCTATTTGCTCTCTCAGGTGCGATGGAAGACGCTGTTTCTTCCCGTTCGAAAAGCGCACTTCAAAATCTGAACCGTCTCTCCCCCACCATGGCGACTGTTGTCGATGAAGCGGGAGGGCATTTTCAAAAATCGGTGCGTGAAATCGAAGTGGGTGTGCATCTTTTGATCAAAGCGGGTGAAATCGTGCCGCTTGATGGTGTGGTGACTGAGGGGCATTCGTTTGTCAATCTAGTCCATTTAACAGGTGAGAGCGTGCCTGTTTCAAAGAAAAAAGAGGATGAAGTGCAGGCGGGAAGTCGCAATCTCGATGGATCACTGACGATGCGAGTGACTAAAACTAGCAGCGAATCGACACTTTCGCGGATCATCCAGCTAATCCACCAAGCGCAAGCCATGAAGCCCAAAGTAGAGCGGTTCCTGGAAAAGTTTGAAAAAAGATACGCGATGACGATTATTGGTCTCTCTTTTCTCTTTGCGATTTTTCTGCCAATTTTTTTCAGTATGGCCTACTTGGGAGTCGAAGGATCGATTTATCGGGCTCTGACTTTTTTAATCGCCGCATCCCCTTGCGCACTGATCATTGCCACGCCGACTGCGTATCTAAGTGCAATCTCTTCCTGTGCAAAAAATGGAATTTTGCTCAAAGGTGGGGTAACGCTCGATGCTCTTGCTCGGTGCAAAACAATTGCTTTTGATAAAACGGGAACGCTTACAACGGGAAAGCTGAGCTGCACTGAAGCTGAAGTATTGCGAGATGATGGGGTTTGTTCTCTCGAGGAGGCGATTGGAATCGCATTTTCCCTCGAGCGCAATGTGAAACATCCGATAGCTGAGGCGATTTGTGATTTTGCCTCAGGGAAGCAACTCACTCCGGCAAAAATCACTGCTTTTGAATCTGTTGCGGGGTATGGTGTCAAAGGTGAAACAGAGATTCAAGGTAAAACCTATTCGGTTTTTTTAGGTAATCAAGACTTTATCAAAGAAGAGGTTCATGAAGATATTCGCAAAGAAGGACATTTGCTAACCTTTCTTATCATTGGCAGCTCTCTTTATGCCTTTCATTTTCTCGATACCATCCGACCAAAAATGGCTGAAACACTCAAAACTTTGAAAGAAAAATTGAACCTTAAACTCATAATGCTCACAGGCGATCATCAAGAAAGTGCTAAAGTTGTGGCAAATGAGCTTGGCATCGATGATTTCTTTGCTGATCTTAGACCTGATCACAAACTTGAGACGGTTGACAAGCTTGCCTCAGAGTGTGGACTTGCCATGGTGGGTGATGGCATCAATGACGCTCCAGCTCTCGCTCGCGCCACCGTTGGCATTTCGATGGGAAAGGTGGGAAGTGCAACTGCAATCGACGCCTCAGACATCGTTCTTTTGCACGATGAGCTCTCTCTTCTAAGTTTTCTCATCAAAAAAGCCCATAAAACGCTGCGTATCGTCAAAGAAAATCTCTCTCTTGCTCTTGGTGTCATTTTTTTAGCCACGACGCCGGCTCTTTTGGGCTTTATTCCCCTTTGGCTTGCTGTAGTTTTGCATGAGGGTGGAACAGTCCTTGTTGGATTAAATAGTCTACGCCTTTTAAAAAAATGATTTAAATCGTATCCTATGACTAGAGGGGGTGTCCTATTTCCGCACCCTATTGGCATTTAGTAGGATACAATCCATGGATAAACCACACAAGAAGGGTCGCCTGTCAAAAGATGACCTTCAAGAGGCAATGAAGCTTGAAAGTGAGCAACTTCAAGCGACATATCTTTGGATTGAAAAGCACATGCCTCCGAAGTTTTTTGACGAACTCGAGCAGAGCCATCTAATGCTTATCGCGCACAACCTAATGGGCTTTCATCTTCAGGATTATTTTAGCCAAATTTATCTAAGAGATTGTGCTTTTGTCCTTTGCCTCGATAGTCCTGATGTGGATTTACGGATTTTAAAGCATTATAATCTCTATGGAATTAAAAATTATCAAACCTATGTTTCAAATGAACCACCCCCTTTTCCAGGCGTTTCACATAAGTTAAGAATTGCAGCGATCTACTTTACAAGGCTCGATGAAGATGAGCATCGCAAAAAAAATCCCGCACTCGACGACACAAAACTCACATCAATTCTCGACGAACTTCAAAAGCGAAACGTCCAAATCACATATGATGCTCTTAAAGAATTGACTCTGAAAATGAGCCGACGTTTTATTCTCTCCCTCTCACTTGAACGGTTATCCGCTGCGATTGAGATGGCCCATCGAGCAGAAACACGAGATTACTGCCAATATGAAGTGCGTCATAACGAAGACTGGCAAGAAACAGAAACCCCTTCAATACAAATTGTCCTTGCATGGAGAAACACACCCAAACATCGCTTCTTATTTAGACTTGCCAAGACAATTTTCAGACATAATCTCCGCATACAAAAACTGAATGCGACCTATCTTCACCCATATAGCAACAACAGTATGCTTGTTATGGCGATAGGACTCAATGGGATAAGTGGGAAAGCAGCCTGGGAAGAGGCTGACATGCAAGACTTTTTACAAGAACTTGTGATGCTGAAATATTTTGATTTTGCCGATACCATTGAAACCGTCTTTGTCGATTCCAATCTTCTTAGAGGAAATATAGGGAATCTTCTCAGGACGATGATCAGCTTTATCCATCAAGTCCTTGTTCATCTGGATCCCAACTTATATTCCTATTCCAATATCGAAGAAGCGTTTTGTCGCCATCCAGAAATGACCGTGCAGCTATGCGATGCTTTTGAGATGAAATTCCATCCTAAAACTCACAATCTCACGAATTATAAAAATTTAAGAGATAAAATCTTAAACTCTGTTAGGGATCTCGATACGGGTCAAGAGGTGAACGATACCCGTCGAAAAAATATCTTTAAACAAGTAATCAATTTTATCGACTACACCCTAAAAACTAATTTCTATCGAAACAACAAAAGTGCACTAAGTTTTCGTCTTGATCCAAAATACCTTGATTTCGCTCCCTACCAACGCAGTGAAACATTCCCCGAGCTTCCCTTCGGAATCTTTTTTGTTCAGGGCATGCACTTTATCGGGTTTCATATCCGTTTCAAAGATCTTTCGCGTGGAGGATTGCGAACTGTTTTGCCACAAAAATTTGAACAGATGGTAATCGAACGCAACAATGTCTTTTTAGAATGTTACAATCTTGCTTATACGCAGCATAAGAAAAATAAAGACATCCCTGAAGGGGGCTCAAAAGCCATTATTTTCTTAGAACCCTTTGAAATATTGCATTCAGACATTGACATCTATCGCAAAGAACTCAAATGGGTTGGCCGGGATGAAACAGAAATCGAGGAAAAGGCCAAAATATTCCGTACCGAACAAAAACTCGAGTACCTCTATCAAACACAACGCGCCTTTATTCACAGTCTAGTCACAATCGTCAACTGTAATCTCGAAGGAATCCTCAAAGGGAAAGATCTCATCGATTACTGGAATAAGCCCGAATATCTCTATCTAGGTCCCGATGAAAATATGCACAATATCATGATCGAATGGATCGCAGACTATTCTAAACGATGTGAATATCTTCCAGGCTCCGCCTTTATTTCCAGTAAACCCAGCGCAGGGATCAACCATAAGGAATATGGTGTGACCTCATTTGGCGTCAATGTCTATATGATAGAAGTGCTTAAATATCTCGGTATCAATCCTAAGGAAGATCCCTTTACGGTCAAAATCTCCGGCGGACCCGATGGAGACGTTGCTGGAAACCAGATCCTTAACCTCTATCGCTTTTTCCCAAAAACCGCAAAACTGCTCGCAATTGTTGATGTTTCTGGAACAATTTACGATCCCGAAGGACTCGATCTTGAAGAAATGGTGCGTCTTTTTCATGAGGTTAAACCCATTAGGGATTACCCCCCAGAAAAGCTCCATGATGGCGGCTTTTTGCTCGATACCTTTACAAAGCGCACCCCAAAAGCCTATTCCCAACAAACCCTTTGCTACCGAAAAACAGGCAATACACTCTCGGAAGATTGGCTTTCAGGAAATGAAATGAACCATATCCTAAGGCATAACGTCCATCAAACAAAATCAGACATCTTCATCCCTGCAGGTGGAAGACCACGCACACTCAACCTTTCTAACTACAAAGATTTTCTCGATGAGCTTGGCAAACCCACATCCAAAGCGATTGTTGAAGGTGCCAACCTCTATCTGACACCAGGAGCGCGCCGCGCTCTTGAAGAACTCGGCGTCCTTATTATCAAAGACAGCTCAGCAAATAAAGGGGGCGTGATCTGCTCCTCGCTAGAAATCCTTTCGGGACTTGTGCTGACAGAAGAGCAATTCCTCGGTGAAAAGAACTCACTGATGGATCAATTTCTCGGCATCATCCAAGAAAAGGCAAAAGACGAAGCGACTCTTCTCCTGTCGACTCATCAGCAAACCGATACCTATCTCACCGATATTTCCGATATGATCTCAGAAAAAATCAACCAGTATACCTATGAGATTCTAGATCATCTCGAATCAATCCCTCTTTCAAACAATCCAGATGATCACCTCATCCGGGCCTTCCTCAATTATTGTCCTGAAATCCTTGCGACTAAATATCAAAAGGAGCTCCTAGAAAAGCTCCCAGTCTCTCACCGTGCAGCCATCATTGCTTGCTATATCGCTTCAAAAATGGTTTATAAAAAAGGACTCGACTGGTCCCCTTCAATTGTTGAAATTCTTCCCCTTATCGCACAAGACCCAGTCATTGCCAGTCCTTCCCTAAAGAAGCGGCACATTGAACCGCTATAAATTTGGATCGTTCTGTTTTACAATAAGACAAGTTTGCGCATCAATAAATGAATACAATCTGAATACAAAATCTTCATATCCTGGTAAATCAGATTTATTAGTTTCCGTTGAGATGCGTAATGCCCATAAATCTTTTGGAGGAATCAGATAACGTTTATTTAATTCGAATTCTCCTTCATAAGGTTGAATAGACTCTTTAGATGAAAATTTTGTAGCATGTCGCTCCATCACTGAAGATGCTAATTGTAAAATGCGTGGCGCACAGTTCCGCTTGTAACAAATACCCTTATTGATTTTTGTCCAGGCTGCACTATTGTTTCGTTGCGCTTCTAGGATAGCTTTCATGTCATCATGTAAATTGCGACAATCGCTTTTTATCGAGACGCTATTTCCATAGAGGCGATTAAGTTGTTTTCCGAATCTCTCTTTATGGGCTAATGCTTCGTAAATGATTTGTTTGTTAGCCGATATCGCTTCACCAACACTTTGATCACCAGTCGTCAGCATGCATCTTTCCGAGGCCTTAAGAAGCATTCTAATCTCCCCATGAGGAATCGAACCGCATACGAGTGTTAAAGTTTTACCTTCATCCGATACAGGATGTCTCGATTCTGAATCATCATTGACATTTCTAGTAATGATTTCTCGAATTCCAGATTGCCTTAAACGCTCTATTCCTCCTTCTCCGAAAGAAAAACCATCTCCTGGAATCACAAAAACAAGGTTTTTTTCTTCTTCAGATTCCAACTCAGCAATTGCTGTTATAAAATTTTCCGCAAACAAAGGCGAATCTGAATATCCCTGAAAAAGCTTAGAAGTCTGCTCAAACTCTCCAATACCAGCATTTACATCATCTGTATTAATAATTGCCTTTATAAGCACGTCGTCTGTCAGTTCTGAGAGACAACGAATGCGATTTTCAGCTTCCTCAGAAAAGCAATATTTAACAAGCTCATCATCAATAAGAATTCCTATATCATCTGGCCCAAATCCCATTGTTTTATGTTCGAGATATTTACCAAAGAAAAATCTTTCGTTATCCAAAAGTTGAAATGAATGCGCGTATTCATGAAGAAATAGTAGCGGTTTCTCATATTTGGCAAGGTGAAAATGTGAGCCAGTATAGGGAGCCACAATAAAAAGACCAATTTCATCTATTTTTGAAGCTATAGATTTTGTATCTATAAATGTGTCATCAGAGCCAATATAAAAAATATTTTTTAAGAATTCTTGTGATTCCTTATCAGTGTTGATTAAACATTCCAGTCCATTCTGCTCTAGAATTTTGACAACTTTTGATGCACAAGCTAAATCTCCCAGTCCTCCAACCCTCTGAACACTTATGCAAATTTTTTTACTCTCAAGCGCCCCATGCAAATGCTCAATACATTGAACCGCCTCAGGTCTATTTATAGCTGCCATAACAAATATTCCGTTTTAATATTATTAATAAATGGATTATACAATAAATTACGCTTTAAATCCATATAATTAAAAAAATGAAGATGGACTTATATTGCAAGGAGCATTAATGTGATTCTTTAAAACAGGTAGGTTATTTATGAAGTCTCTTCTATGTTCACTCGCAATTATAACTAGTTCGACATTTGCATCAATCGATGCAAATTATGAAAATATCATCAAAATCGATCAACTCTATCAGCATGGAAAAGTCACAGAGCGCTTTACCCACCTCATTCAAACTTGGACAACCTATCAACAAAATGAAAATCCAGAATTTCTAATAGAAAAGCTCATCGAAGCTGCAAATTTTGCTGCTGAAAAACACCTTGGGCAACATCGGAAAGGTGCCTCTAAAACTCCCTACATTATTCTTCCCTTTGGTGTGCAAGAAATTTTGTGGAAAGAAGGAAAGGTTCGGAGCGCAAATATACTCATTTCAGCACTCCTTCAAGATGTGTTAGAGGATACTGATACGACAGAAGCAGAAATCACAGACCGCTTTGGCCCGAGAGTGCTATATATTGTAAAAGAATTGACTAATGACCCAGATCTTACCTCTGCTCAGAATAAGCAAAGACAAGTTGATCATGTTCCTTTCATGTCACATGATGCACAACTCGTTACAATTGCTGATCGTATTTATAATGTAAGGGATTTAGATCGCACGCCTCCCCCAAGCTGGGATGAGGCAGATAAGCTTTTAGGAGCTCTTGGTGGAGTTCACGGCCCGCTTGAAAAAGCTCTCCAAGCCGAGATTGATCACCACCAGTCTGCTAAGAACTGACGGGCTGAATTATTACTCGGAGCTATCTCCAGATTCAACGATTACCCAATCTGCGAAACCTTCAGACATAGGTTCTGTGGCTAATCTTGCTGCGAGATGTGCTTCAATAGGTATCATCTCTTCACTATAATCAATTTGCCACTCGTTAAATAGCGGAACTAGGGCGTTGTAGTCATCTCGTAATTGCTCGATTTTTGGTAGATCTAATTGTTCCTGATGCACTTCCATTAGCAGATCAATAAGAACTCTTTTACATGTTGTTATTTCTGATGCTTCGAGTGAAGTAAGATGTTCAAGATAGGGGTCATAAAATTTAGCTTTAAATTCATCATAACCATAAACCTTTAAAAGAAGTGTAGCATAGGGAATTTTGAAAAACCCATATGCTGGTTTGTTGACCTCAACCAATTCTTTTGTTTCTTCAATCAGATCCTTACCATGCAATGCAGCGTAAACCTTGGCAACCTGACACTCATGTATAGACAATTGAGCAATTAAGCTTGTATGGAAATACTTTGGTTTCTTCAATGCAGCTAAAGTTGGGTGATCTACTGGCTCAACAAACCTTTTCCCTAGCTTCTTTGTTATTCCTTGAAGCATGCTACTGTATTTCTCAGTATTTGGTGTCTTCATTGAAACTTGCCTAATCAAGAAATTCCAATGCAATAAAACGCGATGGTTTTTAGGCTCCATTCCTGCTAACGTCAGCATTTCATCATGGATACCTTCAACCATTTCTAGCTTCTTTTGAGAATATACTTCTTCATAGCTTTTATAAAGCTGTTTTAGTTCTAAATTAACTGACATTACTATTTCCTATCTATTATTATAAGTATTATTCAGTTTCACTTGAAGGCTCTGAAGTCTCAGAAGGATCCGGAGATTCACTTGAGGAAACTGGAGACGGCATTGGTGTTTGTCTTGCTTCAAATTCGGCCCGAATTGGGATAAACTCTAGTGTTGCTTCGTAAAGCTCAAAGGAATCACCTTTAGTTTTTTCATATTGAGCTTCGAGTGCATTAAATTGAACTAGATCTGGTTCTCTTTTTTCTAATAAATCTCGACACTGAGTACGAATTTTTTCTCTTTTTCCTCGCTTTGTTTCAGATGGAGAACGGCCTCTTGTTTTATCATTTGTTTTTGGACTCTCACTCTTTGATCTTATCGCATCATTTGCACTTATTGCACCTGCAAGGACCTTTGATCCAAACTTGACTGCTTTAGCCAGTTTGTTTTTAACTTTTCTCTTATTTTTTATATTAATTTCTCTAATAAACTCTCCCAGCATATTAAAATAAGTGTTTGTGTTTTCGTTTTCGCTTATTTTTGAAATTAAAGTCCAAATATGACTAATAACCACCTTCTCTGTATTCATTTGCGTTAAAGCTAATTTATGTAACTTATGCATGTCTGTTTGGTAAACATTAGAAAAAATTTTAATTTCTCTCGTTATTTTAGAACTATCCTGTAGAAGAAGCCTAAAATCCTTGCACACAAAAGACATTCTCATTTTACTTTGAGGATCTAAATATTTTGCGACTTCCATCCAAATATGAAGAGGTATGTGATATTCATACTCTATTTGCTCGACTTTGAATCTCCCTTTTACAGTAGGACTCCAAGCAGAAGAAGAATTAGTAGACGCAGGACTCCATAGTGAGCCGTTGAGTGAGCCGTTGTTTGTTTGAATATTAGTAATTGCCATAATTTAACCTGTTTATTGCATTTTTTTTATTTTATATTACAAATTATACGTATATTATAACTTTTATTGCGATTTAGTTCATTCTTTATTTTTTTAATTCACATTAATTAAATTCGTTTATATCATTAACAAACTGATATATAGTTACTTACACTGACAGCCACCAATTCAACTAAGCTCATTAGCAACAATTAAATATTTAATTATATGTTTAAGATTTATAAAAATCAGCAGAGTGGTCTTTTGAGTGCTAAAAAAACTTGCTTCTTTGAGGCAACTTTGCTAAAATGAAGGGTAAATTTAGCAAAGAAATATTTAGAGTGCCATTTTGATGAAACCTCAAAAGCATGAAAGAGAACGCCTGGTCCTCCTTGGCTTGGTCGAGCTGCATCTGCAGCTAGGGACCCCAATTGGATCCAACACCCTGAAAGAGAATGGGTTCGACTCAATGAGTTCGGCGACGATTCGTAATTATTTCGTGAAACTTGAAAATCAGGGCTTCCTAAAGCAGCAGCACGCTTCTGGTGGGCGCGTACCCACTTCATTGGCTTATCAGCTTTATGCCGAGCAATGCCTTGATGCCACAGACAAGTTTGATAAGAAAAAATTTGAAAAAAAGCTATCTGAAGAGACGAAAGAGGTTGTTGACTATCTGCAGCGTGCATCTGAAGAGGTAAGTAAGGCTTCAAATTGTGCCGTTTTTTTATCGATGCCTCGCTTTGATCAGGATTTTATCGTGGATGTGAAGCTGATGACTTTAGATCCCAGACGTCTTTTATGCGTTCTGATGACCGATTTTGGCCTGGTTCATACGGAGGTCTTTTATCCTGAAACGCCGCTAAGTCAATTTTCACTCAAGCGAACTGAGGAGTATTTCCATTTTAGGATGACCGGTTTGGATATGCCTTCTTTGGATCCAGAAGAGGAAGAGGTGGCTCACACGCTTTATAATGAGATCATGCTTCGTCATATCGTGGGATATAGCAATTTCTCAGCAGATGATGTGTACAAAACGGGCTTTTCCGAGCTTCTGAATTATCCTGAATTTCAAGAAGCATCCGCTCTAGCGCAGGGCTTATCTCTTTTTGAAGATGTGACGCATATGCGACAGCTTCTGAATGAAACGCGAAAGGATGGCAAGCTAAGATATTGGATTGGAAGCGAGGGTGCGCAAGATTATTCAGTAATTGCAATTCCCTACTGCATTCAACAACAGTGCGTAGGAGCCATCGCGATTCTTGGACCGACACGGCTCGATTACAAAAAGATTTTTTCACTGTTAAGGACGACATCAGATTGTCTCAGCAAATCCTTAACAAAAAGCCTGTATCGCTTTAAAATTACCTACCGCCAAGCGGAGGCAAAACACTTAGATTTAGATTCTCACGCGGCTTATTTACAGCTCGAGATTAAGGAGTAAAATGGAAGAAGAAAATGAAAAAGAGTCAGTTGAACAAGAACAACCGGAACTTGAGGGTGAAAGCCTTCAAATTATTCAACTGCAGCAAGAAATAGAAGCTCAAAAAAATAAAAATCTACGTCTTCTGGCAGACATGGAAAACCTACGCAAGAGAATGCAGAAGGAAAAACAGGATTTGATGCGCTATTCGGTTGAGAATGTGATCGCTGAGTTCTTAACCCCTCTCGATAATTTTGAAAATGCCCTTGGTTTTGCTCAAGGGGCTTCTGAGGAGACTCGCAATTGGGCAACGGGATTCGAAATGATCCTCACGCAATTTAGAGATATCCTCAGTCAACACAATATAAGCTCTTTTAGTTCTGAAGGAACGCATTTTGATCCTCATTGTCATGAGGCAATAGAGATGGAAGAGTCTGATGCACATTCCGAAGGGACCATTCTTCAAGAGTTCGTTAAAGGTTACAAATGTGGCGATAGAGTGCTACGCCCTGCTCGAGTAAAAGTGGCTAAACTAGCAAAAAAGAAAGAAGAGCAGGAAGAAAAAAATCAAGAAAGTGAAAAGGAGACAACACATGAGTCAAAAACAAAATAAATCTAAAGTCATTGGAATTGACCTCGGTACAACCAACTCCTGTATTGCCATTATGGAAGGTGGTTCAGGCAAGGTCATTGCCAATATTGAAGGATCGCGCACAACCCCCTCAATTGTCTCGTATAAAGGCAACGAGAAACTAGTTGGGATTCCTGGAAAACGTCAAGCTGTCACTAATCCAGAAAAAACGCTTTATTCAACTAAGCGTTTTATCGGACGTAAATTTTCAGAAGTACAAGATGAAATCAAAACTGTTCCTTATAAAGTCGTCGCAAACAGCAATGGTGATGCTGTTTTTGAAATCGATGGGAAGCAGATTTCTCCTGAAGAAGTTGCTGCACAAATCCTCATGAAAATGAAAGAGACAGCTGAAGAGTATCTCGGAGAAAAAATTACAGAAGCTGTTATTACAGTACCTGCTTATTTTAATGATTCTCAAAGACAATCAACAAAAGATGCCGGACGAATTGCTGGACTTGATGTAAAACGTATTATCCCTGAGCCAACAGCTGCGGCTCTTGCTTATGGACTTGATAAAGCTGGGCAAGATAAAAAAATCGCGGTTTATGATCTTGGTGGAGGAACGTTTGATATTTCTATCCTAGAGATTGGTGATGGCGTTTTTGAAGTGCTTGCGACAAATGGAGATACCCGTCTTGGTGGTGATGATTTTGATAATGCGATCATTACATGGATTCTCTCTGAATTTAAAAAAGAGCATGGAATTGATCTTTCAAAAGATAAGATGGCCCTGCAGCGTATTAAAGATGCTGCTGAGAAAGCAAAAATCGAGCTGTCTGGAACAGCATCAACTGAGATCAATCAGCCATTTATTACAATGGATGCCTCTGGACCCAAACACCTTTCACTGACACTTTCGCGTGCAAAGCTGGAATCACTCACACATGATCTTATAGAACGCACACTTGAGCCATGTATGAAAGCGCTAAAAGATTCTGGCATTTCAAAAGATGCGATTGATGATGTGATCTTAGTCGGTGGAATGACCCGTATGCCTGCTGTTCAAGAGAAAGTGAAAGCCATTTTCGGTGCAGAGCCGCATAAAGGTGTTAACCCTGATGAAGTGGTTGCGACTGGAGCTGCCATCCAAGGTGGCGTTCTTTCGGGAGATGTAAAAGACGTCCTCCTCCTCGACGTTATTCCTCTCACGCTAGGAATCGAAACACTTGGTGGCGTGCTTACTCCCCTCGTTGAGAGAAACACAACGATCCCAACGCAGAAAAAGCAAGTCTTCTCAACAGCTGGTGATAACCAACCTGCAGTGACGATTGTCGTGCTTCAGGGTGAGCGTCAAATGGCTAAAGACAACAAGGAAATCGGTCGCTTTGATCTGACTGAAATTCCACCAGCGCCGCGTGGCATGCCACAGATCGAAGTCTCATTTGACATCGATGCTGATGGAATCCTGCACGTATCTGCAAAGGATCTTGGATCTGGAAAAGAGCAGAAGATACGCATCGAAGCGAAATCTGGACTATCAGACGATGAGATTGATCGTATGGTTAAGGATGCCGAATTGCATAAAGAAGAAGACCAAAAGCGAAAAGAAGAGATCGAAGTGAAGAATCAGGCGGAAGCGCTGATCTTCCAATCTGAAAAAGCTCTTAATGAACACAAAGAGAAGATCCCGGCTGAGATTACAGCTGATATCCAATCACGTGTTGATAAGCTTAAAGAAACTGTCAAAGGTGGCGATACAGCCGCGATGAAAGCAGGCATTGATGATCTGAACCAGCATCTCCAAAAAATTGGAGAGGCAGTTCAGCAGCAAGCCCATGCTGGAGCTGCAGCCGGCGGGCCATCTGCAAATGCTGCCCCGCAGGAAGAAAAGCCTGACATCGAGGAAGCCGAAGTCGAAGTTCTCGACGAAGAGAAGAAAGACTAAGCCAATAGGGCCGCTCGATTGAGCGGCCTTTTTTTTTCACATTTATTTAAAAAAATTGATATACTGCTGTCTTTTTTGAGAAACCACGGTTATTTCGAGTTCTAAATTTAGAATTTGAATTGACAAGCAATACCAACAGTTGGTATAATACAGTTAATGAGAGAGGATAGTGAACTGGACGGTCGAATTCACTAATAAGTCTGCAAAGCAAAGAGGAAAGCTCCCGGACAAAGTCCGAGCTCTTTTAGATCTTCTGTCCAAAGACTGGAACTCAGTGGTCCTATACGGAAGAATTGGAAAAACTTTAGCAAACTTACAAGGGATAATTATCATTGTCATATAAAAAAGGGAAGACCTACCTATGTTGCATGTTGGAAAGTCATTGATAAAAAGATTCAAATTATAGAGGTATACTATGCCGGCACACACGAAAACGCGCCATACTAAAAGTACTAAATCAAAAGGCATTAAAGCAAAAAAAAACATTTCTTGGAGAGAGGCTGCAAAAAGAGACATCAGAAAGCATTCCGAGGGAGGACAAATGCTTAGAGCAACTCGTTTTAAAGTAGAAGTTTCCCAAAAACTGCTTGCGGAGTCGATTGGAATTAGCCAGCATCATATTAGTGAAATGGAAAATGGAAAAAGACCTATTGGCAAAGAAATGGCCAAGAGATTTGCTGCGTTCTTTAAGATGGACTATAGGTTATTCCTCTAAAACTAATTCAACGCAAAGAGACAGAGAAAATTCTTTGCGTATCTTTGCAACTTAGCGTCTTGAGTGAACGAAGTGAACGGGCGTTAAAACAAATCTAGTTTTTCTTTGATTTTTAGGATGCGCAGGACTCTTTCATCCAGCTCTTCGTCTGTGAGCTGCTCTTTCAATACTTGGATGGCTCGCGGGATTTGCTCCTGCAGGATTTGCTTGACGTTGGGCTTAAAGTGGTCTCCATAGAGGAGGAAATCATTGCCAGCACGAAAGGCTAGAAGAGCAACCTCTTCATAACTGTAATGATTTGTGAGAGCTTTCATATTGAGTGCGTCTGTAATCAGTATTCCTTGAAAATTAAGTCGCTGTCGTAGGAACTCTGTAAGAATTGTGTGTGAGAGTGTTGCGGGATATTTATCAAGGGCGGGAAAAAGAATATGGGCTGACATGATGGCATCGACGCCGGCTTCGATGAGTGCGATGAAGGGAATGAGTTCGATTTGCTCAAGGTGCTCAAAGGTATACGGGATCAGGGGTAGTTCGTGGTGCGAATCGATGGTGACGTCTCCGTGTCCCGGAAAGTGTTTCCCGCAGGTCAGGATGCCACTGTCTTGCATGCCCTTCATGATTTCTAGGGCGCATGCTGCGACAAGATGGGGATCTTCGCCGAAGGAGCGCGCTCCGATGATGGGATTATCTGGGTTGTTGTTGATGTCTACCACGGGTGCTAGGTTGAGATGGATACCGGCTTGGCGGCACTCTTCTCCAATTTGTTGGCCTATTTGATAGAGGTTGGGATGTGTGGCAAGCTCTTCATTTTTCGGGAAAGGTTTTATATCTTTTAGGCGCATGCCGAGTCCGTTTTCTGCGTCTTGGCAGATGAAGAGTGGGATGGCTGCAAGTGTTTGGACGGTGCTAATCAGGTTAGTTTGATCGGGAAGATTGGTGGCTTTGGGGATGATGCCGCCGATATGATAGTGCATGATAAGATGCTTAAGCTCGGGGGTGACTTCAAGGGCGGGAATGATAAAAAGCTGTCCGATCTTTTGGTCTCGGCTCATTTGCGTTAGCTGCTCATCTGCCCAAGATCCAAAAAGGGTAAAGGGCAAGAGAAGAAATAGATACCTCACCTAAAAAAGCGCCCAAAGATGCGCAAAATATCATTATAGGTGACATAGATGAAGAAGAAAATGAGCAGAATAATAAAGGGTATTATGAGCCGCTCGCGTACTTTGGTTTTGAGGGGTTTTTTGGTAATGCCTTCGTAGATGGAAATGCAGATGTGTCCTCCATCAAGAACGGGGATGGGAAGAAGGTTGAGGATACCGAGATTGAGGCTGATGGCGCCGAGCCAGAAAAGAACTTCTTTAAAGCCAACCATCCAGCTTTTTTGCACAACTTGGACGATACCTATGGGCCCAGCCATGTATTTGGGACTAAGATAGCCCATGATAAGTGCTGAGAAGGTCTTATAGATCTCTTCAAAAACGTTTCCAAAGAGTTTAAATGGGGTTGGGTTGTATCTAACGGTTTTATCTTGGAGTGCGACTCCTAGAATAAATCTATCTTGGAAGGCGTTGAGGTGTTTTAAGGCGGCGCGGCGTTTGATGGGATCTCTGATTTGTCGGATTTCTACGCGTTGCTCTTGGATTTGTTTTGAATAGAAGGAGGAATCTTTTCTTTTGATGGGAACGATGGGATTTAGAAACTCAAGGTCTCCTTTAACGGTGATCATCCGATCTGTGCCAAAGGCGGTGACCATTTCACTTAGATGACTCCATTTGACTGAGTCGATGAAACGACGGTCTTCATCTTTCCATAACATGGGTGTCATGGGGGTATTGCGTTGAACTACAACTTGGATGTTTTTCTGTTGAATTTTCTGCAATAATTCAAAGGCAGTTGTGACTCTCTGGCCATCAACGGCTAGAATTTGGTCTCCTGCTTTCAGATCGATTGGAATCACTTCATCGGCGGATTCATCAAGATAGGTTAGAGGATTTTCCACAATACATGAGCGTGTCAAGTTGTATGGAATGAAAATGAGTTCAGTGCTTTTTTTACTAAGGCCAATTTCGTGTTGCCAATCATCGAGTTCTGCTTTTTCATGGGATGGAATACGCAAATCTGCAACGAGAACGCGCGGAACTTTTACTTGGAGGGTCTGTCTGTCTCGTTGAATGGTCAAAAGGGCTGTATCATCGTTGACAACGTCGGAAAATTGCACATTGGAGAAAATGATTTGTCCGTTAGCCCAAATGATACGATCTCCATAGGCTATGCCACTATTTTCCATGGGCGATCCAACGGGAAGTTTATTGGCATTACTTCCAGGAAAGCGATCAAAAATAAGATATCTAGCAGGGGCTAGGATGCCAAGTGTTTTGAAATCAGGCATGGGGACGGAGGTGTCGGTATAGGGATCTAGTGTGTAGTCAAAGGGGGTGGTTTGTCCCGTGAAGTAATCGATCTTTAGCCCTTCAATGGACTGAGAGCGTCCATTCATGATGCCGGCGAAGATGAGGTCTTTATACCCATCGAATGTTTCACCATTATATTCTAGGATTTCATCTCCAGGTCTTACGCCTTTTTGATAGAGTTCTGAATGGGTATCAACGGCACCAATGAGGCTTGTAAATTCTGCAAAGGGTTTATCTCTTCCACCAAAGGCCCAGATGAGTGTGAAGGCAAAAAGAGCAAAGACGATATTAACAATGGGTCCCATGATGGCAACTTTGATGCGATCAAGAGGCTTTTTTCCGTAGAAGCCATCTTTGATTTCATGGGGCTCTTTGTTTTTTACTTTTTCCATTCCTGCAATGCGGACGTAACCTCCGATGGGGAGATAGCAGATTTGCCATTTTACTCCTTTATGCATCCATGAACAGATGGGTTTTCCCATTCCAATACTGAAAACTTCAACGCGCATGCCCACTTTTTTTGCGACGAAGTAGTGACCAAGTTCATGAATAAAAACTAGGAAGGTGATTCCAAGAAGGGCTAGGATAATGTAAAAAATACTTATAATCATATCACACGCTTTTGGCTTCTTCTCGAGCAGAAGCATCGATTGCAAAAATCGTTTCTAAATCCACATCTTTTTGGGATTGATGACGATTCATGAGTTTTTCAAGTTTTGTTCCAATCTCTTTCCAGAGAATATCGCCTTCTAAAAAGCGACTGACTAATACTTCATTTGCAGCATTCATATAACAGGGCATTGTTCCCCCTTGATAGGCTGCTTCATAGGCAAGATCCAAACAAGGGAATTTTGCCGTATCTGGGGCAAAGAATTCAAGTTTAGAATACTTGGTAAAATCAAAACAAGAAACAATTCCTTTCTCTCGTTTTGGATAGGTGAGCGCGTATTGAATGGGAATGATCATTTCTGGTTCTGAAATTTGCGCTTTTAATGAGCCATCACAAAATTCAACAAAACTATGCACCAAACTCTGAGGATGTATCACGACGTCAATTTGGTCGAGCGGAATGTCAAAGAGGACGTGTGCTTCAATTACTTCTATCCCTTTGTTCATCAGTGTGGAACAGTCTATAGTCACTTTTGCTCCCATATCCCACGTGGGATGTTTGAGGGCATCACTTGGTGTAATAGCGTCGAGTTCTGATTGATTTTTTAAGCGAAAAGGACCTCCAGAGGCGGTCAAAATAAGGCGGCTTACATTTGCTTTGTCCTCTCCTGCAAGGCATTGAAAAATCGCGTTATGTTCGCTATCAATGGGCATGATTTGGACGTTATTTTTTTTTGCGAGCTTTTTAATATACTCCCCTGCCACAACAAGCGATTCTTTATTTGCTAGACCGATGGCTTTTTTGGATTCAATGGCTTTAATGGTTGGGAGAATGCCTGCGGCCCCGACGAGGGCTGAGACGACCATATCGGCTTCAGGGTGCGCAGCTGTTTCTAAAATTCCTTCCATGCCTGAGACAACGCGGCACTCTGGCAATCTTTTTTGAAGTTCTATAGCTTTTTTTTGATCGTGGACTGCAATGTGATGAACTCCAAACTCTTTCGCTTGGATTTCTAATAGATCAATATTTTCTTTTGCTGCAATTGCAACAACTGAGAATTGATCTTTAAGATGACGGATGACTTGGAGCGTGCTCCGTCCTATTGAGCCTGTGCTCCCTAAAATGGCGATTTTCTTCTTCATGCTTGCATTGAAATCTAACATTTACAACGCCTTATTGTCAATGTGATAGAAATCTGAAGAAGGTACAGAATACTTAGAATTGTCACAAAAAGACCTGAGGTGGAAAGAGGGATATTATAGGCTGTAAGAAAATGCCTTGAAAGGGCAACGGAAAATAGGGAGACGATAGAGGTAATACAAAAGCTTCTAAAAATAAGGTGTGACATTTTATGGGTCTGCATTCTCGCCATTAAAACGGGGCCGACTAGCAGGGCTAAAAAGAGAAAGACACCGACAACGCGGAAGGCTGCTATGGCAGTTGCTGCAGTCAAAATCATGAGAAGATAATTAAATAGTGAAAGTGGAATACCAAATCCCCTTGCGAAGGTGGAATCAAAGGTTGAAATTTCATACCTTTTATAAAACAGGAGGAAGAAAACGAGGTTAAATAGGGCTAAATAGAAAATAATTTTTATGTCTTCAAGATGCAAGGCATCGATATTGCCCATAATCGCCTCAAGTCCAATATGAAGATTACGGGTATAAAGGGTAATAAGGACGATGCCAAGTGCAAAGAAAACTGTAAAAACGAGTCCTATACTTGCATCTTCTTGAAGTTTGACGACTTTAATTAAAAATTCTGTGCAAAGGGTTGTCAGGAGTCCGGTAATAAGCGCTGCAATGGTTAAAATTTTTAAATTGAGGAACAGTCCGGAGGAGGTTTCTCGTGTCAAAAGGTAACTGATCACAATGCCGAGGAGAATGGTATGGGAGAGAGAATTCGCGAGCATGGTCATTTTTCTTAGCACGAGAAAGGTTCCAAGAAATGCTGTCGAAATGCCGAGCAATACTAAGACGACGATCTGCACCTCATCTGAAGCCAGGGATTGCGGACTTAATTCTCCTGTTAATAGGAGATAGAAGCGCTGAAAGAAGAGACCGATGACTTGAAAAAAATCTTTTCCCCAATATGGATTCATGGCAGGCTCCTTTCTGGTATGGGCTGCTTATGGGGATCTTTTTTCGGATCGTTAAGAAGCTCAGTCAGCTTCTTTTCAAGCTCTGGTGTGATGATGTGTTCCATCTCTTCTGCATTGCAATGAACTCTCTCTTCTCCAATTCCGAGATAGTTAACGAGGTAGACTTCCCAAAGACGATGGAGACGTACAATATGCGCTGCTTTTTTCATTCCATCCGATGATAAACGGTAGCGATTTTTTTCCTGCCATTCCACCCAGCCTTGCTTAATGAGAAGGTAATGGATAAATTTTCTTTTTTTCATGGGAAAGGGTTTTTCGTGATGCTTTTTCCAAAAAGCTTTGAGAGCATTTTCAAGCTGGCAATGTGTTTGAAATCGATAACGGCGAATGAGACGCGTAACAAGTCCCCTTTCTGGGGCAAAGAAAAGGGAAAGAAAACAGATGAATGCAGCAACAAGGAGAATCATTGGTCCTGTGGGAAGCGGAACTGGAAGTTGCATAGAAAGGTAGTTTCCAAAAAATCCGCTGAGAAGTCCAATAAGGGCTGCGTAAGCAAACATGACTGAAAGTTTATGTGTGAGCTGACGTGCCGCAATAGCAGGTGCAATCAGCATTCCTGACATAAGCACAACGCCTACGCTTCGAATGCCAATAACAATGGCGAGAATGAGGAGAAAAAAGGTTCCTATATCAAGCCAGGAGGTATTGATCCCGAGTACGTTGCAAAATTCACGGTCAAAATTAACAGCTTTGATGGATGAGAAGAGTAGGATCACAAATGTTGTGATGACAAGAGCTAAAATGCCATAGAGGAGAATATGAAAATCGGTCATCGTTGCTGCTTGCCCATATAAGTAAACCTGAATTTTTTGGTACCACAGGGCGTGCGTGATTTGGATTCGACTAGCAAATAAAATGCCTACGCCTAAAAATGCTGAGAGCGTAAAACAGAGTGCGGCATCATTTTTGACGCGAAGCTTTTTCTCCAAGAATTCTATTACCACAAGTCCTAAGCAGGCAAAAACGAACGCTCCAATCAGAATGGCAAAGGCAATGATATCTTCAGAAAAGGTAAATAGAGAGGCTGCGCAGATGACACCAAAAACAACTCCAGGATAGGTCGCATGAGATAGAGCTTCTCCAATGAGGGAGCGTCTACGTATGAAGACGATGACACCAACAAGTGAGGATGCCATGCACATGAACATCGATCCTAATGTAGGTGCGCGAAGAAGGGGGTCTAGGAAAAAATTTATCATACGAGGCCAGAAACTTTGTCATGTGAAAGGCGGGTCACTTCATCAAAAAGCACCCCTTTTTGACCAAATGTGCGATTTAAGTTTTGTGTTGTAAAAACCTTTTTTACATCCCCAAATGCGATCATCGAAGTGTTCAGCATCATGACTTTATCGAAATAATTTTCTACTGTGTTGAGATCGTGATGGATGACAAAAAGGGTTTTGCCTTTTTTCTGCAAACTTTTTAAAAGATCAATGATCAATTTTTCTGTAGCAAGATCAATGCCTGCAAAAGGTTCATCGAGAAAATAGAGATCCGCATCTTGAAGAAGAGCTCTTGCGATAAAGAGGCGCTGTTTTTGTCCGCCTGAGAGTTGGCTGATTTGTCTATCTGCAAATTTATCTAAGTTGAGAAATTCAAGCATCTCACGTGTGGCGATTTTATCAGCTTTGCGCGCCCATTTTAATTTTCCAAGATGGCCATAGCGACCCATTAAAACGGCATCAAAAACTGTGATGGGGAAATCCCAATCGATGGAATCCCGTTGAGGGACATAAGACACTCTACGCCTGACCTTTTTAAGTGGCTTTCCAAAAAATAGGGTACTACCTGAGGTGGCTTTGACAAGTTGCAGTATTCCTTTGATGAGTGTTGTTTTTCCTGCACCATTGGGCCCGATCACACCAACGCACTGTCCCTTCTCAAGAGAAAAGGAAATATCCCATAAGACTGCAATTTTTTCGTAGCTGACATTCAGTTCTTCAACTTCTAAGATATTATTTTTCATGACTCAATGAGGTGTGGATCGTTTTAATGTTATGCTCAAGCATCTTGAGATATGAATCGGCATCAGATCCGGATTTGCCCATAGAATCTCCATAAAGAGGCGTTGTAGCAATACGCACCTCTTTACCCCGTTTCTTACATACATCGATGATTTTATTGAGAGAATCCTTATTGATATTAGATTCGGAAAAGACAACGGGAATGTCGTATGCACAAAGAAAGTCCACAACTTTTTGAATGTCCTTTACGCTAATCTGCCCTTCTGGTGAAAGTCCTTCTGGTGCCTGGTGTCTTATTTTCCATTTTGCATCTTTGTTTTCATTTGGGTTTGCTAAATAACGGCGGGTAAAATAATTGAAGGCATCATGGCTCGTAACGAGATATCTTTTCTCCTGAGGAATTTCATGGATCATTGTCATGAGCTCTTGATCCTTTTGCAGCATCTTCTCTTTTAACTGTTTTCCATTCTGCTCATAGATTTCTCGATGCTCCTTATCAATTTCTGATAAATGCATGACTATGGGGTCTATCACATGAGACCAGAGCGTAATATCCATCCAAATATGTGGATCGATTTGTCCATCAAATGTGAGAAGATCTTCTTTAGCAATCGTTTCACCGAGCGGGACGGCATGTGAGTGCCTTTGAAGATGGGATTGAATACTCGCCCCATGTTCAAGGCCAAGCCCATTATAAAAAATGAGATCAGCATATTCAAATTTCTCACCATCACCCTTTACAAGTTCATAGCTATGCGGATCCACCTCTCCATAAATCAAGACTGTATGGTCGATATACTCCCCTGCAATTTCTGCGACGAGATCATCAATCATGGCAATTGTTGAGAGCACTTTGGGCTTGCCGTTTGGCTCCATCCATTGATTTAATTGTGATGGCTGTCTGCTGCAGGAAAAAAAACAGCAACATGAGATGATCAAAAGAAATGCTTTTATTCGCATGAGTGAATCCCCGCTAATTTTCTAAGATAATCAAAGGGATAAATGCCCTTTGAGCACCCTTTTTTAAATTGGCAACGCACCGCATAACGTCCCACCCTTTCAATTTGCTCCGCGGTTAAATCGTCTGAAATCGTCGCAGGATCGATTTGCTTGCACTGCATGCACGGGCAATTTCTTTGAAGATGTGCAAATTTCAGTGTTGCACTCTGCCCATCTGCCCATTTGATACGAAAGTTTATTGAATCGATGTTTTCAATCTCTTCAATATCCATCTGATCCATTGTCAGAAGACTTTCAGTAAGATGGTCTGCAATCTGAGCATATGTTTGCGCTGCTAAACTATTCGGTGCGATGTCAAATAATGAAAGCCCCTCGTCTCCCGCTTTGCTCACTGCTGGATCAATAGGAATTTCACCGAGAAAATCCAATGCGAATGTATCGGCAAGTTTTGCTCCTCCCCCTTTTCCAAAAGGGAAATGCTTTGTGTCCGTCATAGGATCTGAAAAATAACTCATGTTTTCAATCACTCCAAGTATCGGTACATGCATCTGCTTAAATAAACCATATGCTTTTTCAACATCTAGTGTGGCAACCTGTTGAGGGGTTGTGACCAAAAGCGCACTAGAAAGGGAAAGATTCTGCATCAATGTCAACTGAATGTCCCCTGTTCCTGGCGGCAGGTCAATAAGTAAAATATCTATACTACTCCAATCTACAACATGCACGAATTGCTCAATCATGTGATTGGCAATGGGTGCGCGTACAAATGAAGCCGTTTCATGCTTGCGAAAAAACGCTGCTGAAATAATCGAAAGTCCCATCCCTCTTGCTGGAAGAATTTTTTCACCATCCTGCTTTGGCAAAGATTCAATAGAAATCATTTTAGGGATGGAGGGACCGTAGATATCTGCATCTAAGATGCCAACATGATACCCTTTTTTTTGAAGGGAGAAGGCAAGGTTCACTGTTGTTGAAGATTTTCCAACGCCCCCTTTCCCCGCACCAATCCCAATCATTTTTTTATCACTTAATTTCACGTTAATAAGTTTATAAAAAAAATCATTTTTTGCAACGATCTCCTCACTTAAAATGTTAAGAATGGTTAAAGATGACGAAGTATGTATTTTAATAGATAATATAATTAACTTAATTGATTTAGAAATGATTGAGAAAATAAATTCCACTATTTACAAAAATCTGAAAATATCTATATTTGCTCCAGAATTGACAAATTGTGAACGAATAACGATAACACATTAACCCTTGCAAAAAAAGGTTTACAAGGTTTACAATCTGCTAACTATTAAGAAAAATGATTTAGCACTAATTGCATTCTTGTTTTCAAAACTAATAAGATGTTGATTGCAAACAAAACAACTTTGTGTTAAAAAAGGTTTTAAAAGATTTACGGTCCTTTCTGTTTTTGAGAAAGGGTCAACAAAGAATTATAATTAACAAATAAACTGTAGAAAGCACCTCTTTGAAGGTTGTTTTTAGGTTCAGTAAGAAAAAAGGTAGCAACTATGAGTTATACTAGTGAAAAAGAGACCGCTTTGCCAAAAAAGAAATCACTTGATGAATTAGAGGGCGTCATTGCAAGAGCCATTAAAAAGGTTCGGGGATCAAAGGAAAATGATCTTTGTAAATACATTCCTGTAACTACAGGTGGCTACATGCATCATTTCACATTAAGAAAAATGAAAACTAAAGATCCACAAGAACTCTCTACACTCATCGAAAAATTCATCATTAGCCCTCCAAGACCCCTAGTCGTTTCACCAAAAAGACGCGCACCACGTGGATCACGAAAAAGAAGAGATCAAGTCGTCTTCACAAAAAACCAACTTGATCGCCTTTTAAATATTGCTAGACTTGCAGGTGATCAAGAAATGATTACTGTTCTAAGCCCAAAAAAATCTCTCTCTACATATAAACGTGAGCTAATTCAATCGATTAGACAAGGCATTGTCGACCAAGAACTTTGGAATGCTTATGCGGAATCTGTGAACGCGCAACAATCAATTTTAGCATCCGATATTGGAAATCTTCTTTTACAAGAACAATCATAAAAAAGATTTTTTACGAGTGCTCTATTAAACCCAGGTTTAAAATTTTTAGAGCACTCATAAATTCTTTTAATGCCCCCTCCTCAATCTCATTTCGAGAGTGCAGTTCAAAACAATTTTAGGACTTGAATTTTAATAAAATTCATTTAAAATAGTAGGTTCGCAGGCAGACTGCACAAAGTGATAAACTTCTTCTATGTTTATTGAAATTGACAATCAATTATTTCATTAAATATAGGATGTAATCGTACTATTTTAACTTGTCTAACTAGGAAACAACAAACATGTCAGGAAATACTCTACAAGAATTTGGGAAGTGGAGATCAAGGCTATGGCCTATCCATACATTTGAGCTAAAAAAGTTCATTCCAATGGTTCTTCTTCTTTTCTTAATTCTATTTAACTATACCGTCTTACGAGACACCAAAGACACATTGATTGTTACTGCAGCCAATTCGGGTGCCGAGGCAATCCCATTTCTTAAGTTTTGGGGGGTTCTGCCTTGTGCCGTTATATTCATGCTCGTCTACTCAAAAATGAGTAACAAGCTGAGTAAGCCTAAATTGTTCTATGCAACAGTCGTACCGTTTTTGGTCTTTTTTGGTCTTTTTACAACGGTTCTTTACCCATTAAAAGACTACTTACATCCAACAGAATTTTGTGACCGACTTCAAACCATCCTTCCTCAAGGATTTATGGGGATGATCGCCGTTATCAGAAATTGGACATTCTCCCTTTTCTATGTCATGGCTGAGCTATGGGGTAGTATGGTACTATCACTCTGTTTCTGGGGATTTGCCAACGATATTATTAAAGTAACTGAATCTAAACGATTCTATTCACTCTTTATGGTGTTTGCCAACGTCTCTCTACTTATCGCAGGTCCATCTGTTATCTTAGCATCTAAGATTCGAGATAGTCTGCCGGCTGGAGTTGATGCATGGCAGGTCTCATTGAATTATCTCATGGGAATGGTTCTTGTTTCTGGAGTTTTTGTTATGTTGATCTATCGATGGATTAATAAAAAGGTCTTAACAGACACACGTTTTTATGATCCAGCAGAGCAGAGAAGCAAGAAGAAAGAAAAGCCTAAAATGTCCATGAAGGAGAGTTTCCTCTTCCTCGCAAAATCACGTTATATTGGTTGTATTGCCCTTATCGTAATGGGATATGGAATCTGTATTAACCTTGTTGAAGTGACTTGGAAAGGACAGCTAAAGCTTCAGTATCCTAACCCAAATGACTATAGTGCCTTTATGGGTCTTTTCTCCACAATTGGTGGGGCGATCACAATTATGATCACCTTCTTATTTGGTGGAACTGCCGTACGTAAGTTTGGATGGACTAAAACAGCACTTGTCACACCAATTATGCTTCTTTGCACAGGAATCTTCTTCTTAGGTTTTATTATCTTCAAAGGATCTCTTGGTGGAGTCATTGCGCTCATGGGAACAACTCCCCTAATGCTAGCTGTTGTTTTTGGAATGATCCAAAACATCTTGAGTAAATCTTCGAAGTACTCCTTCTTTGATCCAACGAAAGAAATGGCATATATCCCCCTTGACCAAGAATCAAAGGTCAAAGGTAAAGCTGCTGTTGATGTTGTTGGCGCAAGACTTGGTAAATCAGGTGGTGCACTCATCCAACAAGGATTTGTCCTTGCATTTGGATCCGTCGCAGCCATTGCGTTCACCTCATCAGTTGGTGTCGTTCTTCTTGGGATCATCGCTGTTTGGATAATGGCTTCTAAAGCTCTTGGAAAACGCTTTAATGATCTTACTGAACAAAGAGAAGCTGAGAGAGCTGCTGAAAAAGCTGCTGCTGAAGAAGCAACAACTGTCGAGCCGGCTGCAGAGCCTGCTATGGCCGCTGTTACATCAGAAGAAGGGGCTCCTACTGCGAGTTAACCTCTAACTTCTGATCAAATCAGAAAAAGCCCTCATCTTTGAATAGATGGGGGCTTTTTTTTGGTGAAAACATTGGGGGAATCGAGTACATTATCCCTATGTATGAGTATGACCCTAAACGCATTCGAAATTTTTCTATTATTGCCCATATCGATCATGGAAAATCAACCATTTCAGACCGCCTACTCGAGTTAACTGGCACTGTGCCCCCTCGTGAAATGCAAGAGCAGCTCTTAGATGATATGGAGCTCGAGCGGGAGCGTGGCATCACAATTAAAGCGCATCCTGTAACCATGTATTATCAAGCAAAGGATGGGGTAACCTATCAGATCAATTTCATTGATACACCTGGACATGTGGATTTCACTTATGAAGTCTCCCGCTCTCTTTCAGCATGTGAAGGAGCCCTTCTTATTGTCGATGCAGCGCAAGGTGTCCAAGCGCAGAGTCTTGCTAATGTACACTTAGCCATCGATCGAGATTTAGAAATTGTCCCTATCATCAATAAAATCGATCTTCCTGCCGCCGACCCTGAGAGCGTAAAAGAGCAGATTGAAGAGGTGATCGGAATCGAAGCTAAAAACGCTGTCCTCTGCTCGGCAAAAACAGGACAAGGGATTGATGAAATTCTCGAACGTATTCTTATCGATTTTCCACCCCCAGTTGTGCCAGAAGAAAAGGAACTACGCGCCCTCGTTTTTGATTCTCACTATGATCCTTACCGCGGCGTGCTTGTTTATGTCCGTGTGATAAGTGGAGAAATCCGAAAAAAATCTCTCATCAAATTTTTTGCAACGCATAAAAATTTTGAAGTGATTGAAGTAGGAGTTTTCTCTCCAAACGAAAAACCTGTGGACGTTCTGCGGCCTGGCGAAGTGGGTTACCTTCATGCAAATATTAAAAATACTGCTGATGTTAAAGTGGGCGACACCGTCACGCTTGCTAAAAATCCAGCAAAAGAGCCCCTTCCAGGATTCAAACTTATCAAGCCTGTCGTCTTCGCTGGTATCTATCCGATAGATACTTCCGATTTTGAAAACCTACGAGATGCTCTGACAAAACTTCAGCTCAATGATTCAGCTCTTCATGTCGAACAAGAAAGTAGCCAAGCACTTGGTTTTGGGTTTCGCTGTGGCTTTCTTGGCCTGCTTCACTTAGAAATTACTTTTGAGCGCCTCCAAAGAGAATTCGATCTCGATATCATCACAACAGCTCCAAGCGTCGTCTATAAAGTGACCCTTGCCAGTGGCAAAGAGCTCTTGATCGATAATCCTGCCCACTTTCCTGATCCCGCACATATCGATTTTATTGAAGAACCTTGGGCTAAATGCCATATTATGACCCCAGCCGATTATCTCGGAGCTATTATGGGACTTGCAACTGAAAAGCGGGGCATTTGTGACAAAACCGATTCACTTGGAAGTCATCGCCTCCTCCTTACTTACCGCTTTCCCATGAATGAAATCATCACAGATTTCAATGACAAGCTCAAGTCAGTGACAAAAGGTTATGCCTCTTTTGATTATGAGCTGTGTGGATATGATCGGGCTGATATCATCAAACTGGAAATCAAAGTGAACAGCGAAGTTGTTGACCCCTTTTCCTGTCTGATCCACCGCTCAAAAGCTGAAGCCAAGGGGCGGGCCATATGCAAAAAGCTCCTAGATGTGATCCCTCGTCAACAATTTAAAGTGCCAATCCAATCAGCCATTGGTGGGAAGATCGTGGCACGTGAGACAATTTCTGCTCTTTCAAAGAACGTGACTGCCAAATGTTATGGTGGAGACATCTCCCGCAAACGCAAACTGTGGGAAAAGCAGAAGAAGGGTAAGAAGCGAATGAAAGAAATTGGCAAGGTCAACATTCCCCAATCTGCATTCATGGATGTCCTCAAAGCTGAAGAATAACTCTTTTCGTGCCCAATTCAAAATTAAGCGCTGTTTGAAGGATCGTTTTTAAGTCTGAATATTGTGGATTCCAACCAATTATCGCTTGAGCTTTTTCTGATAAGGCAATGAGCATGGGTGGGTCCCCCTCACGCCTTTCTTTTTCCACATATGGAATTTTTTTTCCAAGAAGGGTTTCAAGAGTTTGATGTACCTCTCTAATCGAATATCCACGTGTCGAGCCGAGATTAAGGGTGAGATTTCGATTTTCATTTCTGAGATATTCGAGAACATCTACATGTGCCTTTGCCAAATCACTTACATGTACAAAGTCTCGCACAGCTGTTCCATCTTGAGTGGGATAATCAGTGCCATAGATTGTGAAGGGCTGTTTATTATAAAGAGCTGTTTTGATCATCGATGGAATGAGATGTGTTTCTGGATCGTGCTTCTCTCCAATTTCTCCTTCTGGATCAGATCCAGCTGCATTGAAATAACGTAGAATGCCATAACGCAGGTGAGAATGACGGATAAGCGATTCGGTGAGGAGTTTTGTTCTTCCATAGGGATTAATAGGTTCTTGTGCAGTCGTTTCATCGATGGGTAATTTTTCTGGAATCCCATAAGTCGCACAGCTGCTTGAAAAAATTAGGTGGGGAATCTGATGTTTTTCCATCGCTGTAACAAGTGAGGCTGAACCTCCTACGTTATTATCATAATATTGCAGGGGTTGTTGAATGGACTCTTCAATATAGGCATAAGCAGCGCAGTGGATTACGCCTTCGATTGAATACTTTGTAAAGACTTGATCTAAGAAATGCTTATCGCGTATGTCCCCTTGCTCTAACGGCCCCCACTTGACTGAGGAGGCGTGTCCCCTCTCGAGTGTATCAAGACAGATGGGATGATAGCCTCTTTGCGATAGCGCCTTGCAGATATGGCTTCCAATATAACCAGCACCTCCGGTCACCACAATATTCATACGATGGCGCCAGCAAAATAATCGATGGTTTTTTTAAGACCTTCTTCGAGTGAAACTTTGGGTGAAAAGTTGATCCATTTCTCGGCAAGTTCAATCGAGGGGCGTCTTTTTTGGGGATCATCTTGCAGAGCAGGAAGAAACTGGATTGTAGATTTGGAATTGAGCAACTCTATGATCGTTGTTGCAAGTGTGTCGATACGCATCTCATGAGGATTTCCCAAATTGAGTGGCCCTTTTAAATTTTGATCACATTCCATGAAGGTAATAAGACCTTCAATGAGATCATCTACGTAACAAAAGGAACGAGTTTGCGAGCCATCTCCATAGATGGTAAGGGGCGTATTCTCGAGCGCTTGGATGATAAAGTTGGAGATAACGCGCCCATCATCTGGCAGCATATGGGGACCATATGTGTTGAAGATGCGTACGATTTTGATTGGGAGCTTGTATTTGCGATGGAAATCGGAAAAGAGCGCTTCGGCACTTCGTTTTCCTTCATCATAACAGGCTCTCGGCCCAATTGGGTTGACATTGCCAAAATAACTTTCCTTTTGCGGAGAGCAGACGGGATCGCCGTAAACTTCGCTTGTGGAACTGAGAAGAATGCGCGCCTTATTTTTTTGTGCGCACTCAAGGGCATGAAGCGAGCCCAGAAAATTGGTTTTGAGCGTTTTAATCGGATCTTGCTGATAACTTTGCGGTGAGGCAGGGCACGCAAGATGATAGATGGCATCTACTTGAACATCGAAGGGAATACAGACATCGTGTGTGATCATCTCAAATTTGGGATGATCTTGAATTCTTCTAAGGTTAGAGAGACATCCACTTGAAAAGTCATCAATACATATGACAAAAAGCCCCTTCTGTAGGAGCTTTTCACAAAGATGCGAGCCTAAAAAACCCGCACCGCCTGTAATGAGAACTCTAGATATTGTATGTTGACGAACTGACATCGCCCCCTGTACCTGTCCAGTTTGTATGGAAGAATTGTCCCCGCGGTTTATCGGTTCTTTCATAGGTGTGTGCTCCAAAATAATCCCGTTGGGCTTGCAAGAGGTTTGCAGGAAGTCTGGCAGAGCGATATCCATCAAAGAATATAAGTGAGGTGCTAAAACAAGGTATTGGAATGCCAAGTTTTGCTGCAGCGCTCACAACTGTGCGCCATCCTTCTTGTGCACCTTGCACAGCTTTTTTAAAGAAGTCATCGAGAAGAAGACTCTCAAGATCGGCATTTTTATCATAGGCTTTTTTAATCTCACCAAGAAATTTACTTCGAATAATACATCCACCTCTCCACATGAGCGCAATGGAACCATAGTTTAGGTTCCATTTCATCTCTCCAGCCGCAGCTCTCATAAGAATAAACCCTTGCACGTAACTTATGATTTTAGATGCATAAAGAGCTTGCCGGATAGCCTCAATAAAAGCTTTTTTGTCCCCCTGATATTTGGGTTTAGGACCAGTAAAATGTTTGCTCATCTCTACGCGCTGCTCTTTGAGTGCTGAAAGGCATCTTGCAAAAACCGCTTCTCCAATAAGTGTCAGAGGCATTCCTAAATCGAGCGCACTAATCCCTGTCCACTTACCCGTTCCTTTCTGTCCAGCTACATCGAGAATTTTATCGATAAGAGGTGCCCCATCTTCATCTTTGAAACCAAAAATATGACTAGAAATTTCGATCAGATAACTATCGAGCTCACCTTTATTCCATTCTTTGAAAATCTTTTGGAGTTCATCAGCAGTGCAACCTAACGATGTTGTGAGTAAATTATAGGCTTCACAGATGATCTGCATGTCCCCATACTCAATCCCATTGTGTACCATTTTAACGTAGTGGCCAGCGCCTCCTTCTCCAACCCAATCACAACAAGGCTCACCTTCTTCAGATTTGGCAGCAATTGCTTGAAAGATAGGTTTGACATGAGGCCATGCTTCAGGATTTCCACCTGGCATGATGGATGGACCGTGACGTGCTCCCTCTTCACCACCTGAAATCCCTGTCCCCATATAGAGGATGCCTTTTTCTTTTAGCGCTTGAAAACGTCTTTCAGTGTCAGGATAATGGCTATTTCCCCCATCGATGATAATATCCCCCTTTTCTAAGAAAGGTAGGCACTCTTCAATGAGCGCATCAACAGCTTTCCCTGCACGCACCATGAACATCACTTTTCTTGGGCGCTTCAAAGAAGCGATAAAATCTTTCAATGTGTGGGCCCCGATGACATTGGATCCCTTGGCAGGCCCCTTTAAAAAATCATCTACTTTTGAGACGGTTCTATTAAACACGACAACTTTATAACCATTGTCATTCATATTCATTACGAGATTCTGCCCCATCACCGCCAGGCCAATTAATCCAATATCTGCCTCTTCATTTGCCATATTTCCTCCGCCTCGTTTAAACTGTTTGTTTTTCGTGTCCTCGTAGCTCAGCTGGATAGAGCAATTGCCTCCTAAGCAATAGGTCGCGTGTTCGAATCACGCCGAGGACATTATTTGTTAAAATATTGGTCGATTCCCTCTGCGATTGCATGTGCAATTTTCTCGAGATGTTTTTTGTCTTTTAATAGAGCACGCTCTTTAGGATTGGTAATAAAACCCCCTTCTATCAAAATCGCTGGCATATTCGACTCTCGAATAACATGGAACTTTCCAAGTTTCACGCCCCGTGAAATTGCCCCAGTATTCGAAATCATCATTGAAAGAACTTTGGTAGCCAATTTCTTGGACCGTTTGCTTCTCCATTGATTCCCTTGTTTATAATAGAAAACTTCTATTCCTGCAGCCTTTGGATTTTTTGCTGCATTAAAATGGAGACTTACAAAAACCTTTGCTCTGGTTTTATTGGCAATCGCAGTGCGTTGCTTGAGTGAGATAAAAACGTCACGACTACGTGTCATGATCACTTTATATCCCATGTTCGTAAGATGTTTTTTAGTAAGAAATGCTGTCGTCAAAGTAAGTGATTTTTCACAACATGCATTGGAGGCAGCCCCCATATCAAAGCCGCCATGTCCTGCATCCAAAACAATTAATTGTTTTGCAGGATCGACTTTTTTCTTACTTGCCGGAGTGGCTGAAATCAGTGAAGTCGCTGCTAAAATAAGTAGGGAAAAAAAGCGAAAGTGTCTCATTAATATATTTTTAATTATCCTGCAAAAACACGTTTATAGCTGAGGTTGGGATAATTTTTCGAGTGTTTTTAATGCAATCACACGATCATCAAAGGGAAGCATTCGGTTATGAAAGATTTGCACCGTCTCATGTCCTTTACCTGCAATCAAGATCATATCTTTTTCTCCTGCCATTCGAATTGCTTTTGAAATTGCTTTTTCTCGATCAATTTCAATTTCATGGCGTTTTCCACATCCCTGAGCCACTTCCTGACAAATGCTCTGGGGGGACTCATTCCGAGGATTATCACTTGTGATGATGATATGATCGGCCCCTTGACTTGCGACATTTCCCATAAGCGGTCTCTTTTCCTTGTCCCGATCTCCACCACACCCAAAAACTAAAATCAGTTGCCCCTTTTTAAGTTCATTCAACGTCTGGAGAACTTTTTCAAGCGCATCGGGTGTATGAGCGTAATCGACAAATACATTGGAGTTTTCAACTCTTTCTAGCCGACCAGGAATTTTACTTACACGGGAGATTTTTGCTGCAATTTCATCGGGAGATACCCCCTTAATACAGGCTGTTGCAATAGCTGCTAAAAGGTTATAGACATTGAACCGACCGACAAGCGGGCTTTTAATTTTTAAAAGTTGATTTTGAAAGTGGAGCTCAAATTGAATTCCACTGCGGCTTAGTTTGAGATTGTAAGGGTTAAAGTCAGCTACTTGATCTATCCCATATGTGAAAACTTTGCTCTGACACTCTTCGATCATTTTAGACGCAAAGGAATCATCAGCGTTGATGAGAGCATGTCCCCCTTCTTTGATCTGCTTAAAAAGGAGGCTCTTTGCTGCAGCGTAAGCTTCCATTGTCTGATGGTAGTCGAGATGATCTTGGGTAAGATTGGTAAAAATCGCAACATCATAGCTAATACCCTGGCATCTCTGTTGATGTAAGGCATGCGATGAGACTTCCATCACACCTGATGTGCAACGATTTTGAACCATTTCATAGAGAAGCTTGTAAATGGTGATAAGATCAGGTGTTGTCAATTGTGTCGGGAGACGATGATCCCCAATAATATGCTCAATGGTTCCCATCAGCCCGCAAGGCTCGAGGAGTGATTTGATAAGATATGTCGTTGCGGTTTTTCCATTCGTACCGGTAATTCCAGTAAGAAAAAGAGACGTGTGAGGATTATTATAAAAGGCACCTGCGATCTTGTATTCCATCTCCACTATATTGGGATGGATGAGCTGGGTCGTATCTTTAATAAAAGGATTGTAGAGATCGGTAAGTACAGCTGCAGCTCCAGAGGAGATCGCATCAGGGATAAACTCCGTTCCATCAAACTTCTTCCCTTTTTTTGCGATAAATAGATTGCCTGGGGCAATCAAATCAGAGCGGGAGCTAATGCCAGTAATCTCAATGTCTTTTGGCCCTCTGATATCCAGACCCTTAAGATCTTTGAGAAGCTTTTGCAATTTCATGTCTTAATTATAAGGTGATATGGTTATGAATTCCACTTTTTATAAAGGGCATTGAGCTTTTCAGTCTCATGGAAATAATCAGCTTTTTCCGGGATACGTCTGGGGTCTCCTCGGGGATAACCATGTGGGTCATCAGGGGGTGTACCTAGGTATTCTAAAGAACGGCGCATGATTTCACAAAAGACAGGTCCTGCACTTTTTCCTCCATAATGCGTTTTTCCAATGCCAGGAAGATAACGGTATTCTGGATTATCCATGGATACGATGAGAATAAATTGAGGGTTTTCTGCCGGAGCAAACCCCATGAAACTCGACACGTGTTGATGTTTAGAATACGCCCCATCGATAACTTTTTCTGCTGAACTTGATTTCCCCGCTTCGGTATGGCCGTAGATATCTCCCCAGTGGCTCGTTCCCCCTTTTTTGGTCACAAATTTGATCGCTTTGACAACGCGATTGCAGATTTTTTCATCGAGGACTTTTTCATGTTCTACCGTTCCATAGGAAATTTCGTCTTTATTAACGATTTTTTTTATCAGCGTAGGTTTTATTTTATATCCTCCATTGGCGATCACGCTCCAAGCTCTCAAAACTTGCATTGAGTTTGCTAAAATATTATATCCCATAGCAAGGGAAAATGGAGTTGGTGTCGACCATTCTAACCGTCCACATGGATAGACTTTTCCCGGTGTCGGCAAGAGACCTCGCGTCTCAGATGGAAGTTCAATTCCGGTCTTTTCTCCAAATCCAAAGATATTTTGTAACTGCTCGCGATACCACGCAGCGCCACAGCGCTCAACGATTTTTTGGGCGAGTTTTGCCACATAGATATTAGATGATTTTTGAATCGCCATATCTAAATTGAGATAGCGATGCACACCGATGTCTTTTATTGGGCGCGTGCGTCCTGGAAAATGCCCATCATCACATCTAACTTTTTCTTTAGGATCAAAAAGGGGCTTTTCCCCCCTTTTTTTTAGTTCTTCGTTAGCTAAAAGAGCGATGGCCACAGTAATAGGCTTCATTGTGGAACCTACTTCATAACAATCATTGATCGCTTTAACACGTGTTAACTGCAAGAGATTCGGATCATTGTAGTATTTGCGGTAATTTTCTGGATTAAATCTGGGATATTGGGCAAGGGCAACAACATCCCCTGTCTTTGGATCCATCATGACTGCCCAACCACATTTAGCATTGGCGATTTTCACCCCTTTTTCAATTTCTTCTTCGGCAATGGCTTGGAGGTAGTGATTGATAGTTAAGTAGACATCGGCCCCATTTTCTGGAGCAATGATTTCTTTCCCGGCTTCCAGAGCATGACGCGGGGAACGATAGAGGAGCTTCTTTCCCTCTTTCCCTTTGAGCTTATCGTTGAAATACATTTCCAGGCCGCCTGTTGGTACACCCTGATGTGTTTTCTCGTCTCGATCATCTCTTAGAGTATGAAGTACTGCTCCTAAATGATCACCAAAAGGATAGGAGCGCTTATAATCTTGGATATAATAAAGGGCATTTGATGGGAGTTTATTTTTTTTAGCAAAGGGGCTCCACCAATCTTGCAGGTTTTCTTTCATTTTGTGGTCGATAAACGCGGCTATCTTGCGACTTCGAGATTTTCTTTCAAATTCTCTTCGGATATACCTAGCTCTCTTGTCATCGACATCTAAATAATTGGAAATATTTTGGGAAATGATATCGCGATGCTTCTCAGGAATGACAAAGGGATCGATAAAAAGATGAAATTTAGGGATATCTATGACAAAGGGTTGCTCAACCTGTGGATGTTTTTCTTTTATCTCTATATTCGAATAAAAAACACCCCGTTTAAAAGGTGTTGAAACGACAAGTTGATGTTGTAAATTAGCTTGTCTTGACCATTTTTTTCCTTCTAGAATCTGTACTTTATAGAATTGAAGGATGAGAAAGCAAAAAAATGAGAATAGAAATAATGAAACGACTACGAGCCGAAACCGGTCTTTAGAAATTAACGGCCCTATCTTCACTTGGTCCCAATTACTAGAGCTTTTTGTGAGTAGGGTTTGGGTATGATTGATGGTGCATCTGGATCATTACTGCAGAGGGTTATCCCTGCTGGCACCATTAGGACTTCATCAAGCACGGGATGCTTTAAATGGCTGAATTCGAAATTTTTAGCAAGATTAAGAAGATGGGCTGGATTTTCGAACCGATCCACTTCAAAACGGAGTCCGACATTCTCTTCATTGAGCTTTTTGACATCTTTTGCAAGTTTAGGCAATTTAATTTGCAGTTCAGTGAGATCATTTTGCCGATCGATGTAAAAATAAAGCTGAAGGATAAAAGCAAAAATGCAAATGAGTACTCGAAATAGAATCCCTCTTTTCACGTTTTTGTCCTTTATAGCTTCTGGGCAAAGCGCAATTTTGCACTTCTCGCTCTTGGGTTTTTGCTTATTTCCTCTTTTGAGGGAACAATGGGCTTCTTCGTTAAAAGGCGCATCATTGGTTCGTAATGCTTTTCCTTGTTGCCTACAATTTCATTGATAGGCAGTGATGCACTGCGAAGAAGGTTTTTTACAAGACGATCTTCCAAGCTATGAAAACTGAGTACGCCAATTTTTCCTTGAGGTGCTAGCTTTTCCATTGCTTTTTGAATTCCTGTTTGAATCGACTCAAGTTCCTTATTTACGCACATTCTAAGGGCTTGAAATACAAGTGTTGCAGGATGAATTTTTTTGCGAGGATTATATCCAACAGACTCTGAAACAACTTCAGCTAGATCTGTTGTAGACCTAATAGGTTTTTTTCTACGGGAGCGTACAATTGCTTTCGCAGCCCTTTTCCACTTCGGCTCTTCACCAAGTTCGCGGAAAAGTTTCCCTAATTCTTGTTCGGAGTAGGTATTGACAACTTCTTCTGCTGTTAGGCTTGAAGTTGTATCCATTCGCATATCTAATGCTGCATCTTTTTTGAAGCTAAAGCCTCTTTCTCTCTGATCTAATTGCATAGATGATACTCCTAAGTCAAAAAAAAACCGTCTACTTTCTCTATCCCCTTCTCTTCGAGAAGAAGATCCAAATCGGCAAAGTTGCCGTGCAAAAATTCTACCTTTTCATTCCAGGAACTGAGATTTGTTTTTGCGATCTCTAATGCACTTTGATCGCGATCACACCCGAGATATTTCTCAATTTCTGGATGGGCCTTAAGAAATGCCTCTGCATGCCCTCCCGCGCCCAGCGTTCCATCAAAAAAGATGGTCAGCTTTGTGTCAGAAAATAATTCCAACGTCTCCTTTAGCATGACTGAAACATGGGGAGATGTCATATCCCCTCATGCTGAACTTGCTGTTGCTTGCTCATTTCGGTTAGAAGCTCCGCTGGAGTCTTCTCATCTTCCTCATCTAAGAGAGCAAAAGCCTCTTCAGCCATTTTAGCTAAGCTTGAATCTGATTCCTTACCATCTAAAAAGAGTGTGAGTTGCTCCTCATATTTCGCTTTTGGCCAAATTTCGATTTTATTGAGCACTCCTGCAACGACAATTTCACCCTGAATGCCCGCTGCCTTCTTTAAGATTGGTGGAATCACAACTCGGCCAAGCTTGTCACAAGTTGTGTGGTGCAATGTTGAGAAAAACAGAGTAAAAAACTTCTGATATTTCGGAACATGTTGCTTTTTTCGAAAGGTTTCGACGATCTTTTCGATATCGCTCCGACGATAAATCGCTAAAGATCCCCCAAGGCCAAGAGCAACGGTAAACTCCAGCTTTCCCTCTTCAATAAGGCCAAACCTCATTGATTGAGGCAATACGAATCGATTTTTTTCATCGACCTTTGTATTGACTGATCCGCTAAAGAAGAACTTACTCATTGATCCGAGTTCCTTTCATTTCCACTCATTTCCACATCCTAACACCGAGTTCCTATGTTCGCAATATTTTTTGGGAAGAAAAGTAGAAATTTCATTCTAAATTAATTCCAAAGCATTGGGTTTTACCGTTTTAATAAATTGTGGAAACAGGTGGAAATTTGATGGAAATGATAGAAATTTTAAAAAAAACTGTTTACTTGGTATGGTGAAATATAAAAAGGATGTATTTATGAGCGGTCGTGTCACAATAGATGATCTAGGTATTGATAAATCAGTGCGTTACGCACATGATCAAAGCGTTTTTGATGAAGCAATTCTCAAAGAATCCTCACTTGTTTCCGGAAAAACAACAATTGATATCACAAAACCCTGTTATTCTTCGGAATTTGAGCTGCTTTTCCAAATAGGAAAAAGATTTCGCCCTTGGGCTGATTTTTTCTCACCCTTAGGATATAATGTCTCTAGAGCTTCGATCTTCTCCTATAATTTAATCCCGTCTCTTGGTTCTGAAGATCTTCGGCTTCGACAAATGGAAAAAATTCAAGCCGAGATTGAAAATGCCAAGAAGCGGCGGCGAAAAGAGAGACGAGGAGAGGAAGGCCTTGGATGGGAACAGCAGAAAGAGGAAGAGGATGAAAAAAAAGAATCGGAAGCTCTACTCCTATTATTTGATTTTATCCAAAAACTGGATCAAGCATTAAGTAGTATTAATGCACGTAGAAACCAATATCAAAGAGGTTAAAATAGTGAGTAAAGTTAAATGGCTCGATCTCCTGGGATGGGAACAAGGAGAATTAGAAGATCTTCGTTTTGTCGGGTTTTCCTACATAAAGCAGGGAAAATACGATATCGCCCTTTCATTTTTTGAAGCTCTTGTGATCCTAACAAATGATGAGTATGATTTTCAGACACTTGGCGCTCTTTATCTACAAGTAGGGAATAATCTTTCCGCCCTAAATTATTTAGAACGAGCAATCAAAATCAATCCGAAGCATGGGCCTACATTACTTAATCGGGCAAAAGCGCTTTTTTTATTAGGGTATAAGCGGCAAGGTCTCATTCAAGCCCGCGCGCTCGAGGTGCATCCCGATACCAACATTGCAAGTCAGGCTAAAGCCCTCTCCATCTCTTATCAATAGCATATTATTGTTCTCAGCGCACCCGATTTTCCTACATATAAAATATTTTAAAAGTATTCCTTTTTGATCCTTAATCAGTTACCGACAATTGTTGATAAAGTTGTTGCTTGGTTACATTGCGAATGTTAGAGTGGCTGAGAAAAACACCCTGAGAATGCATTGTGGAAAGCTTGTTCATAAGTCTCCGAAAGTCTTCCGCAACAGCGTATTTTTGCAAAGGAAAAAAAATATGCTAAGCTGTCAAAAGCCCAAAAATTGTTGGGTCCAATTTTTAGAATTGGTCCAACAGCGATGTAGTCGCGTCGAATATGAAAATTGGTTCGCACCTATTCAATGTGTTAGCCAAAGTGAAGATGAAATTGTTTTAGAGGTCCCTAATATTTTTGTCAGAGAATATCTTCTCGATAATTATAAAAAAGACCTTCTAGCTCTATTACCATCCAATCAAGATGGTGAGCCTGCAATTTCTTTTGTCGTTGCTGAGGTTGATGAAAGCAAGGCTATGCGATCTATACCCAAGATCAAAAAGCCATTAGAAAAACCTCAAAATTCACTTAATTTGAATGGATCGTATACCTTCGAGAACTTTATCGATGGCCCGACGAATCAATTTATTAAATCTGCAGCTCTCGGTGTGGCAACACATCCTGGCAAATCTTACAATCCTCTCTTTATTCATGGGGGTGTGGGACTTGGAAAAACGCACCTATTACATTCCATTAGTCACCACATTAAAAGTCAGAACAAAAAGCTAAGAATTCAATGTATTACAACCGAAGCGTTCATAAATGAGCTCGTCAACAATCTAAAGTCTAAATCGGTTGATAAGATGAAACGCTTTTATCGCAATTTGGATGTTCTTCTCGTGGATGACATTCAATTCCTTCAAAATCGACTTAATTTTGAAGAGGAATTTTGCAATATGTTTGAAACGCTTATCAATCAGAACAAACAGATTGTAATCGCAAGTGATAAACCACCTGGGCAACTTAAACTTTCTGAGCGGATGATCGCACGCATGGAATGGGGACTTGTGGCACATGTTGCCATGCCCGATTTGGAAACACGCGTGGCCATTCTCCAGCATAAGGCTGAGCAGAAAGGATTTATGCTGACAAATAAGGTAGCATTTTTCATTGCTGAAAGAATCTGTAGTAATGTGCGCCAACTTGAAGGGGCGTTAAATCGTGTGGGCGCGTATTGCCGCATGATGTGTTTAGATGCCACGCAAGAGGTCGTTGAAAAAACACTTAGTGAAATGTTACAAGCAGCGCCCCAAGCTAAAGTCACTGTGGACAATATCTTGAAAAGTGTTGCTGCTATGTATGAGGTTAAGGTGAGTGATCTTACGGGAACGGCTCGTAATAGGAAGGTAGCATTTCCACGACAGATCGCGATGTATCTAGCAAAAGAATTGATTAGCGACTCACTGATGAAACTTGCTTCATCTTTTGGTGGGAAAACGCATTCAACCCTACTCCATGCATGGAAAAAGATTTCTAAGCTTCTTGAAAAAGATGAGACGCTTCGCAGGCAGATTCGGATGACACGTCAAAATATTGAAGCATAACTGCCATAAGCATAAGCTGACTTGGGGCGGCTTTGGAAAAGGCCTCCCCTATTTTTTCACACGTTTCACGTGATTTTATATTCCCACCAATGACCAAAATACGTTTATCTTGAAGTCCCATAATTCTTTGCGGAGATAAAACAATGCAGTCAGACAACGCGCCAAGTTCTTTTGCTAAAAGTTCCGTCAAAGAGTAGGCGGATTTCATTTTTTCATAAAATGGGATTGGGACATAGGTGATGATTTCGGGCAACCGCCACTTGAGCGCTTCATATTGCATGAGCATAAACGATGCAAATGTCTTAGCAAGGGATGGAAAATACCCATTTGAAAGTGTTTGAAACAAGGATTGAGCCGGACCATAGGGATCAAAAAGGGATGCCATTTTATGAAAATAGGAAAATTCCCTTCGACAGAGCGGGCAGATCCTTCCAGATTCGCTTTCACAGAAGCATTTCTGACAACGCCCTTCTCGTTGGATAAGCATAAGATCTGATATGCAAAGTTTACAAAGAAGGTTTCTGTCTTCGATCTCGGAAGAGTGACAATGTAAACATGTCGTTGGGAAGACAAAGTTTAATAGAAGCTCTTTCAAATTTTTCATAAAAAAAAAGCATATACCATCTCAGGTTTAAAACCCGAGATGGTATATGCATATCCCAAACATCTATTTAGTTTTGAAAATCTTGCTCATTGTATTTATCGAGTGATTCATAATAAATATCCGCATCATCCATGAAGAATTGTTTAACTATTTCGTGCGTAACAAGATCAATACTATACTTCATTCCAGTTAGTCCTGTACCAGCACAGAAGCCATTGCTTAACAAGCCTCCTCCCGTCATATTAAATATTGAATTCAAAAAGGGAGCTTCTCCAGGATTTTTTTCTGTAAATTGAAACCCTCTTCCAAGATATGGAAATTTCATAAGTTTTTGATGTCTTCTATTTTCAGGTGGTTGATAACGATCATTCCAGGTTGCAATCTTATCACAAAAATTAATAATTTCTGGTCGCAGAGTCAAATCGCTGATCCAGCCGGTGGCTATAATAAGAAAATCAAATTCCTCTTGCCCACTGTCTGTTTCAATGATAACCCGGTCTCCGTTCTGAAAAGCGTTATTCCAACGGCTTAAAAAATTTATATTGAAATTTGGAAGCTCATAAGCTGCATAGACGCATTCAGGAATTGGAGGCTGGCCCATCTCATGCATACGGGAGATGAAGTTGTATTTCTGGGCATCATCTAGGTCCGTAAAACATTTCATAAAACCTGTAAATTCTCCCCATTTGAAACAATGCAAATTCACAAGTTTTTCTCTCTTAGAAAACAATGTAATGGATTCCGCGCCAGCTTTTGCTGCAACTAAAGTTAAGTCGAAGGCATTCGGTCCTGCACCTAACACAGCAACTTTCTTATCTTTTAACTTCTCAGGAGGGATATAGTATACAGCTTGAGAATAATTTTCTGGAGATACATTCTCTTTAACAAAATCAGGAATCATCCACTCTCCTGACCCTTCCAAACCAACTGCTAAGATAACTTTCCGAGCATAAACTATTTCAGTTGAATCATCGGTAGTTACTTCAAACATAAAATAAGAATTTATTTCATCCCAATTTAATGGACCAGCTTGTGATTCAAACTGAACAGGTAGATTCAATACCCTGCGGAACCAATTTAAATAATCATGCCACTCGAGTCTAGGAATATAAACGAGTTGATCCCAGGCCTCTGGACTATATTTTGCAGAATACCACGACTTTACGGAAAGAACGGGTATTCCCAAATCAGGACCTGTTGTCGTTTTGGGAGTACGTAACGATTTCATCCGGCCAATATTAATCCAGGATCCCGCAAAATTTTCTCTATTCTTATCAAAAACCATAATATTATCGATATTATGTTGCAGCATTGAAAAAGCCATTGTTAACCCAGTTTGTCCTCCGCCTATAATTGCTACATCAAGAATTTTTTGGCCTGAAGCAGTATATCTCGGAGCGATCCAATCTCTATTTGGATGGCGAATATAATTAAGGTCTCTCTCGACGTCATTTTGAAGTAATTCTGAGGAATATCCACTAATTACTAATAAGACCAAACAAATTAATAAGTTTTTTTTCATTTAGAATCTCTCCATATTATTTCAAATTTTTTAATACAAAAATCAAGATCTTTAATTTTTTCTTCTATATAAGCATCCATATCAAAATTTTCATCATTCTTTACCATCCGTTGTTCAAGTTTTTGATCTAAAAACTTTGCTGTATGCTCCAACTTACCTTCGATCCATTCATAGCAAGAAATTAACGCATAAATATTTCCAACTAATCGATAGAAGAGCTCTCTATTATTGGATGGCAACTCAAAAAAATCATGGACCCCTCTCTCTCTAAGCAAAGAAGAAAATAATGCCCTATCCTCATTTGTAAATAGGAAATCCAATCCTGTTTTTTGTTCGAATTCCGGTAATGCTGAACCGCTCCATTCCCAATCTAGGATTCCAGTAACTTTCGCCCCATCAACCAAAATATTTTTCATTACAAAATCTTGATGACTGTAAACAAAAAAATCATTCGGTTGATCTAAAAAAGTCAAATCCATACAAGCCAGCCACTGCTTAATGGTTGGAAGGTATTTTTCGAATAGTTTCCCATTAGGATGTCCTTCAAAAGAAAGTTGTTGCATCTCTCTATAATAGTAGTTAAGCCAATGGCCTGCATATTGTGAAAAAGATTCGATGGACTCATTACAATTATAGTTGTGAAAATCAATAATTCCTCTTATAGACAAACCATCCTCATAACTAAAATTTCCTAGAGACTGAAATTGAATCGATTTTAATTCGGCTAGAATATCTGCTAAATTAGATAGAAGGGTTATGTAGAGTTCTCTATCCCTATAAATTTTATCAATTTCATGATTTAAAGGTTTGCCCTCAAGGCGATTCATCAAAATGTATTCGGCCTGAAAAGGAGAAACCTCTAGATTGTTTTCAAATAATAAAATATGGGGAACTGGTATCAAGGTATGTTCAGTAAGGAACTTTATGGATAAAATTTCATTTAAAGTTTTTTTGTTTTTCCAGTTGGGATTTTCAACTTTTAACGCAAACTCCTCTCCAGCAGTTGTTGTCACTAAATAAACAGAGTTGATGAATGAACCACCCTGATTTGGAAAAGGTTGAACCCTTAAAAATTTTCCTTCAACTTCCTCAACCTTTTCCAAGATGTCTGGTAAATGCTTTTGTAAGTCCTTCTGAATATCTGCATGTAAGAACAGTGTGGAAAAAGCTATTAAAAATAAAAAAGATCTGATCATTTTATATCCTTATTGATTATTGATGGACCATTTGAATCCGTCATACCTCAACTCAAACAAAGCAAGGTTTGGAATCTGTCTGGATAATGGAAGCTCTAACAATTCGCAAAGCGCTAAGAATAGACGACCATGCGAAACAATAAGTGGAAAAGGATGCAAATGAAATGCTTTATTTAATCCTATAGAAATACGTTTTTTAAACTCGTCTCTTTCCTCTACGCCAAAATTTGGAATGAAATTTGGATCAGCCTCTTCTTTTCTTTCGATTCCATACATTTCTTCACTTGAAATGCCTTCCAGTTCTCCCCAGTTTCTCTCTTTGAATTCATCAATAATTTCTAAACGTGCATCAGGAAGATGCTGATGAATGATTTCTGCTGTATGATATGCGCGTTTAAGGGGACTTGTACAAATACAATCAATAGGCCATAACGCAATTTTTTTTGCAAAATCAATCGAATTTAGTCTTCCTTCTGGACTTAACTCAATATCCAGATGACCTTGACAGAGTTGTTTTTTATTCCACAAGGACTCAGCATGTCTTACAAAATAAAAATGATCTCCAAATATTTCCATTCTCAAAACCGGTTTTTAAATGCAATCAGGAAGGTTAAATAAAGGCTGTTTTTATTCCTAGGAATTTTTATTGAGCCTGGATCTTGGATGAGATTGATTCTGCTATCGGCAGGATGTAGTAAGAGTCAACTCAACAGGATGGAGCTCAGCCTTTTCTTCAACATGTGCTTATGGGTTGAGGCTGTAGCGGGGCTTGTTGAGGGTTCCCTTGATTGAAAGGGTAAAGGGCTCTGTGAATTTCAAGAGAACGTATTGCTTCATCTTAATATTAACATTGATTGAACCATCAAATTCGATGAAGGAGCGATTGCTTTTCGAAAGGTAGAATTGGGAGCGTTTTCCCTCGCTAAAACTTTCAGAAAGGTCAGTGATATAGATCTTTCCTTCTCGGATTTCATAGGATAGATCCCCCATTACAGGAACAAGTAACCCCATATCAAGACCCAACCTGCTGATGATTTCGATTGGAAGATCGAGAATATGGGATTTGCTCTTAAAGGTATTGATGAAGTGAAGCTGGCCTCGACCCGAAAAAGTTTCAGGCTCTCCGAGTATTCCTTGAATCTGTGAGAATTTCAGATCTCGGATAACAAGGGGTTTTAAGCGACCTTGCTGTCCACCAATTTTTCGTAGTAAACTTGGTCTAAAATCTTGCATAGTCACTTCAGGAATTGTCATGAGCCATTTGATTTTTCCTAAATGATGAAATCCCATCTCCTGGATGTTGATAATACCTGCATCATCGCTAATGGTTAGATTTTCAAGAGTGATTTTATCGGATTGAATGTGAATTTCACTGAGCAAGGTTTTTAAATGGGACCCCAAAAACTCAAAGTCTTTTCCTTTAAGATATCCATCGAAGTGACTTTGCGCCATATTATCTTTGTCGATGATCAAATCACCACTTATCACATAACCAGTTCCGAGCTCTAAAAGATTTATCGCATCTGAGAGTTCTTTCGGAAGTAGTGTCTGTGTTTTGGGTGCGTCAATTTTAAGCTGCCCTTTTAAAATGGTATGTTCACCATTCGGATGGCGATGAAAAGAGAAGGTAAGACCACATAAACTGCCTTCAATATTTTGCAAGGAAAGTTCTGTGTCTGATTTTTGAAAATGTATGAATAAGGATTCTTGCTCTTTATTTTTTATCGTGCAAATCGGTGCATTGTTCGGGGAGAAATAAGTTTGAAATTCAATATTGAAGGGATGGTTTAAAATTTGACAGTCACATGAGGCTTTGAATTTTTCATGGGTTAGATTGAATTGACATTTTTGCAAGCCATACGACTCCTCTCCAATCCAATAGTAGCCATCTCTCAAATGACCTTTGATATCAAAACCGCCAGCGGTGTATTCAAAATCAAAAATAGCTGCTATTTGGTTTTCCCATGAAAAGGGGGTTTCTGAAAAAACGAGTTTATGATTTTGAGCGCCAAGATGGGGCAGAAGACCTGATTGAGCGAGATAAAGGGTCATTTCAGGAGAAACAACACATTTGACCTCTGAGCCAGACCATTTCGCATCTTTAACATTATAGGAAAATGAAGCGGCTTCTAGATGACTCCAAAGATTTTTGGCTTCTCCATATTGAAAATGTAGATCAATGCCTTCGAGGAGCATGTTTTCTCTTTGGGTAACTGTTAATTTGAGCGGATTTTTATTCAAAACAGTCAGTTGTGCATCACTATAATCTTCACATGAGAGTTGGAATGTGGATTCGAGAAATCCATTTTTTAGATGTACATTTGCTTTTCCCTCAAGGGAAAGCTCTCCTTTGGAATAGGGATGAAAATTTTCTGGGATAAATTCGAGAAACTCAATTAATTGTATTCCTTTTGATTCATATTGAAATGAAATACTTTTATCAACTGGCTGATATACACCGTCATGTACTGTGAGTGATGCTGCATTCCAAAAAATCTCAAGATTTGGAATGAGCCAATTGGATTCTACCTTATGAAATTCGCCATTTGCAGCGTATTTTCCTGCACTAAAATCAATGAGGGAAAAGTGGTCACCCTCTTTTTCCCCTACTACTTGAAAAGGAGAGTAGGATTCATGATTGATGACGAGGTCATCACTTTTCAGATTGATTGAAAAAGTTGAATTCTGCTTGGAATAAGCCATTTTAAGAAAGGCATTTCCCTCGAGATGATAGTCAGCAAACTCATCAATCATTGATGGTGTGAGATCAATTAATTCCGAATATGAGAGAAATTCTGCATGTTTTAAAACATGATGCGTAGAAACTTCTGTTGCAAAATCGAGAGCTTGGAGTTCAAAGTCAGATGAAATGAGACAGGTTTTTAAATCAAGTTTTGCGCCAAAAAAATGTGAAAGTTCTGGATCGAGTTGCACATCGAGGTTCCCACCCTGCTTTTCTCCCTGTCCGATTAAGCGAAGAATGTCATGAGTTGCACTCTCAATACGCATATCAAAATCCCAAGACTTTCCCCCTTTAATCTTTAGATAATGACTGTTTAGTTTGTAGTCTTTGGATGTTTTGGAGCCAAAAAGAATCAGATCCCCTTTTGCTTTAGAAAAAACAAGTAGATCTTCTTGGGAAGCCCAGGTGATATCACAACTCAGGTCTTCGAAAAAGACTGAAGGGCTGAGTTGATGTGCTCCTTCAGCGAGAGAGAGTGCGATCTCCCAATCACCGCCACGTGTTTCATCCCCAAAATAAGTGTGAAAATATACCCCTTTGTCTTTACTTGAAACTTTGCCTCGAATGGGAAGATTGATGAAACGGAAATAATCAAAATGATGTAAAAATGTGATCACATTTTCAACATTTCCTCTAAGATTTTGGGTTGTGATTTCAAACTCAACAACTCCATCATCTAAAAATGTCAACGCAAGCTCTCCGTTTACATCGATCTCCTCTGAGACAGCAGTTAGGTTGCTCGCCCGAATTTGATTCCCATCGATGATAAGAAGACCATCAATGTGTTCAAAGAATAGTTTAAAGGTTTTTTCAAAACAGGTGGCATCTAATAGAGGGATCGAAACACCCCATTTTTTTGTGTTGAAATCATACAACAGCTTCCCCCCTGCCCGTGAGTTTGGAAGGGCACAGGATATCGTGACAAATGGATCATAATAAGATAAGTTGTTCGAGAAAATTTCCAGGTTAAGTTGTTTTCTTGTGATACGTCCTTCGAAATCGACGGAGCCAGTGACTTCAAAATTATGACCAAAATAGGCTAGTGGGACTTGCAATAGCTCACTAGAAAAACCACGAGCTGAAAACCAACCATTGATGAGTTGCTCTGTAAAGTTAGACCAACCTAAGTTTTCACTTTCAAAAAGAAGACCATAATTAATTTGATTGGTCTCTATTTCTTTTCCCTTAATAAAAATATCCCCATCAAAAGACCATCTTGAATCAAGCTGTTTCAAATACGCTACCAAATCAAGCGTCGCTTCGCTTCCCTTTAATTTTAGCAGAATTTCCGCATCATTTATTGGACCTTCAATAGATATTTTCCCGAGAACACCATCGATATCACCCTGAAGAAAGGAGTCATTGAGGTTATAGAGGCTTCCTTGGAGGTGTCCATTAAGATCACACGCTTTTATGGATAGCGAGGGCACGCTAAGTTTCCCCTTTTCAATTTGAACATCCCACTTAGCATTCTTGTAAGGGTTGATGCTAGTCAGATCGACATCTACACTCATTTTAAGGCTCTGAATTGAACTTTCAAAGGGGTGCTTTTTAGAGGAGAAAATGAGCTCTTTTGCATGTAGATCACTTATTTGAAAATTCACCCAATCATGATCAACCATCTTCCCTTTTATTTTTGCCTTCAGTGTTTCCGTTTCCAATGCAAAGAGTTCTGTAATGGGGAAATATGAGGCAAATAGGCTCTGAAATAACTTAATTTCCGTCTGTTGAAGATGTTCAAAATCGCTCTGAAAAAAAAGGTCCCCGTTAGGCGTAGACTTCCATGAAAGAAAGGTTCTCATCCGCGGCTTTTGGAACTGAGAAAGAGAAATTTCTAGTGCCAGTTTCCATCCATTTAATGAGTCCAACGCTCCAATCCCGAGAAGATGAAGATCCTTTTCTCCTAATTTCCCCTTCAATTCAATCGGACGATTTAAGCCTAGATGCCCTGATACCACTCCCTCTCCCCATTTTTGAAAAGAAACAGTTGCTGAAATCAATTTGATGTCACCAAATAGATCCCCAGGATTTACAATTTCAGACAGGCTATCCCAATCGAAATCCCCTCTAAGAGTGATGCCCATTTTAGGATGCGAAAGTTGAAGGTTTGATCCTTTGAGATGATATGTAGCCTCTTGAACTCCCTCTTCATTGGAAAATTCAATATGAGCCTTCCCATTTAATAAACCTTGATCACATTGAACTTCTGATTCTTTAAAAAATTTAAAAAAAGTAGCGATTGGAAAGTGATCAAAATGAAAAGAGGCGTAATTTACATCTGAGGAGCGCTCGAGATTAATAGAAAGATTCGTTTTCTCCTCTTCGGTAGAAAACGTAATATTTCCAGGAATATTGCATGAAAAATAATACATCACCTCGTCAAAGATCAGTTGACCCTGATCGATAGAAAATTCTAAATGCTCATTCCCAAACTGAGGCAGCATGAGTTTCGATGGAAGCTCCTTCATGCGAATGGTGGGTTTGGAAATTTGGAGATCTTTTTTGAGATGAAAAGGAGAAAAAGAAAGATGAAAATTCAGCTTTAAGCTTTCAATATCGATTTCTGCTTGAGATGAAAGTTGGACATTATGAAAAACAAACCCACCTTTTTGGATTTTTAAATGATCATAATCAATGCGTAGGTCTTTTCCAAAAAAGGAGGAGCGACTCAAAATACTTTCAGCCGTAAAACAAATCAATTGTTTCTGAAAAACAATGATGCTTAAAAAAATTGAAATCGTACCTAAAGTTATAAAGATGAGTTTCTTCTTCATGGACTCAAGCATATCACGAAAAGGCTTTATTTTTACAGGATCTTCGATTAGACTTCTGCGAGAAAAAATAAGGTAAAAGGCGTCAATGCTCCGCAAGATTATCGATTTCCACCTTTCACTTGCAGCAGAGGGAAAACCTCTAGCGAAACTACGTCCCCTATTCAATGCTTTGGATACCTTTTTTTATGAAACACCTCTAAGAACCCGCAAAGGACCCCATATTCGAGATTCTATCGATCTCAAACGATGGATGCTTCTCGTCGTGTTTGCCTTAATTCCCGTTACGCTCATGGCTGTTTGGAACACAGGTCTCCAAAAATATGTCTATGGCAATGGAAACTTTGAGGTTCTTAATGAGTACTTAAGTGCATCGCATAGCATTCCTTCCTATTTTTCCTTCGCCTTTCAAGAAGGCCGCTATCTCACCATCTTAAAATATGGCCTTCAAGGATTTCTCCCCATTCTCATTATTTCTTATGCCGTTGGTGGTTTTTGGGAAGGCCTCTTTGCTGTTATAAGGCGACATGAAATTTCTGAAGGATTTTTAGTTACGGGGATTCTTTATGCCCTCATTCTCCCGTCTACAATCCCATATTGGATGGTCGTTGTCGGCGTTTCTACAGGAATTGTGATTTCAAAAGAAATTTTTGGAGGAACAGGAATGAATATCCTCAATCCTGCCCTCGTCTGCCGCTGCTTCCTTTTCTTCACATTTCCGGCACAAATGACGGGAAATATTTGGGTCGGATCCAACCCGACACAGATTAATACGAGCGTTGTAACAATGATAAAGGATGCCGATCTCACTCCCCTAGATGGATACAGCACACAAAGCATGCTCAATATCTTCAACGTAAGTCCTGAAATCAAAAGAATCCACGTTGATGCCATTGCAGCCCATCAAAAAATCGAAGTGAGCACACTTAAGCCCATTAAACAACAATTCGAAAAGTGGAATACAGACACCTCTTTTGAAGATCTGACTCCTCTACAACTGCAAAGTTTTGTTTCAACCCCATTAAATCAAGGGGGACTTGGTTTATCAGAAGAAAATTATCCTGCAGCGTATCACTTTGCCAAACTCAGATATGGTCAGGGGATTCTCACTGATGGAAATTTCTTTTTCGGGAATATGGTGGGGTCCATGGGAGAAACTTCAACTCTTGCTTGCATTCTCGGCGCCTTTCTCTTAATCTCAACTGGAATTGGATCCTGGCGTTCGATGCTTGCCATGGGGATTGGTGCCTATGTTCTTGCACTCATTTTTCAATTTGGCGCTGAATATGTTGGCGCAGACCAAGGAGCGTGGAATCCTGCAAAGTTTGCATTGCCAGCCTATAAACATTTGATTCTTGGAAGCCTTGCGTTTGGACTCGTATTTATGATTACTGATCCCGTTTCATCTCCCTCGCTGAAAAGATCGAGATGGAAGTATGGTCTTTTAATTGGAGCTCTTGTCATTATTATTCGCGTCATCAATCCCGCTTTTTCAGAAGGTGTTATGCTAGCGATTCTCTTTGGGAATGTCTTCGCGCCACTCATGGATCATCATTCACTCAAACAACTAAGAAAAAGGCGACTCAAGGATGCAAGAAAAGCAATCCAATAAACAAGTTCTTATTTTTGTCGTTTCCATTTGTGTTGTCTGTGCACTCGTGCTTGCCATTCTCGCTAGCCTATTAGCTGCTCCCCAAGCAAAAGCAAAAGAGCTCTATCGCGTCAGACAACTTTTAATTTCTAGCAGGATTTTAAGCCACAAAGGAGAATTCCTTCTTCCCGATCAAGATGGTAATTATTCCCCAGCCGTTTTTGATGCTACGACAAAAACACTCCAACCTTCAGATGAAATTCAAAACGCCACAGAAAAACAAATCTTCGAAATTTATAATATCCGCATCTATCCTCGACTCGTCGATGTTCAAGGAAATCTCTACACCTTTGAGCAACTCGATATCGACCAAACAAAATATTTACATGAAAATGAAAAATATGGGTATGCTCAGCTCACCTATAAACTCATCTATCTCGTTATGCCAAACCTAACTGAATCCGAGCTGAAAAATACCCCCGATCTCCCCGCATATGCATATGTTATTCCCGTTAATGGATACGGTCTTTGGGATGCGATTTATGGTTACATCGCCTTGGAAAGTAATGCTGATACAGTCATCGGGACAACCTGGTATGACGAAAAAGAAACACCAGGACTCGGTGGAGAAATCAGTTTAGAGAGTTGGCAAAAGCAGTTTTATAAAAAAGTCATCTTTCAAACCAATCCAGATGGAACAAAAAATCTCAAACGCGCGCCGCTTGGGATCACAATTGTAAGGACAAATGTCTTAGATGAACTCGGAGATTCACCAGAGGCCAAAAGTGCTGTCGATGGCATAGCTGGTGCCTCTACAACAGGCACAGGAGTCTCAGAAGCTTACCGCAATTCTTTAAACCCTTATCGTGAGTTTCTTATTAAAGCCCACAACCTTGTTGAACAAAAATGAAAAGAGCACCACTAAAAACATATTTTATCGATCAACTTTGGAATAACAATCAGATCATGGTTGCTGTCTTGGGGATCTGCTCAGCCTTAGCCGTGACGATCAAAGTAAGCGTTGCAATTACCATGGGCCTTTCAGTAATTTTTGTGACGAGTTTTTCCTCATTTTTTGTCTCTCTCATTAGAAAAATCACGCCTGACAGTGTGAGAATGATAGCACAGCTTGCCATCATTTCTCTTTTTGTAATCGTCGTCGATCAATTTTTAAAAGCTTATGATTATGAAATGTCTCGCACCCTTTCCGTCTTTGTCGGATTGATCATCACAAACTGTATCGTGATGGGTAGAGCCGAAGCAATGGCCAAAAATTCTTCACCGATTCCCGCATTTCTAGATGGTGCCGGGGCTGCAGCAGGTTATGCTGTTGTGCTTCTCATTGTGGGGGCAATTCGGGAGTTTTTCGGTTTCGGAACACTCCTTGGTCACCACATCATCCCCCATTCTTGGTATGCTACTGCTGAACATCCCGACCGATATGTCAACTCAACAATGATGGCCTTTGCTCCTTCAGCATTTTTTATCATTGGAGGCATGATTTGGGTTTACAATGTTATTCAAGAGAAAAAGGAAAGTTAGAAAGTTATGTGGATCGGACCCTATAAGTTAATCAACCTTCTTGGCCTGTGTATTCAGTCCATATTCATTCAAAATATTCTTCTCTTTAATTTTCTTGGGATGTGTTCCTATCTTGCCTGCTCTACCAAACTCAAAACAGCAAACGGCTTGGGGCTTGCTGTCTTTGTCGTTCTGACAGTGGCAGGAACCTTGAATTGGTTTATCAACCATTTCATCACAGGATTTGGCGCCCTTAAATGGCTCGGAGTTTTTGGAATCAATGCCTCAAAAATCAATCTTAATTTCCTAGAGTTTTTGATTTTTATCTCAGTCATTGCCGCTTTCGTGCAAATCCTAGAAATCGTCATCGATAAATTTGCACCAGCTCTTTACCGCTCTCTAGGGATGTACCTTCCACTTATCACAGTTAACTGTGCCATCTTAGGTGCCTGTTTATTTGCCGTTGTTCGCGAATATCCCTTTTGGGCAAATATTGTCTACGTTGGCAGTGCTGGACTTGGTTGGTGGCTTGCCATTGCACTAATCGCCTCTATTCGAGAAAAACTCACCTACTCGAATATTGTTCCAGGACTGCGCGGCATGGGAATCACCTTTGTCATGACAGGTCTTATCGCATTAGCTTTCATGGGTCTGACGGGAATTAATCTCGACCAAGTCAAAGAAGATATAGAGATCGATCAAATCACTACCACAGAAAATATTTAAACGATAAGGGGTGTATTGATGAATAAAATTATGTTTCTTCTGCTATTCATGCAGTTTATCCTACCCAGTGCTCTTAGGAGCAAAGAAGATTATAAGGAACTAACTCGAAATAGCTACGACGCTACAGCAAGCGAGTATAGGAATAATACAGCCAAACTGTTGCCAGAGCAAAAGACCAAGCGTTTTCTTACCTATTTGGACCCCAACTCAAAGATATTAGATATTGGTTGTGGACCTGGCCGTGATGCCAAATACTTTGTAGAAAATGGATTTCAGGTAACAGGAATTGATATTTCTCAAAAAATGATCGAACTGGCTTCAATAGATGTACCTCAAGCGTCCTTTAGTGTTATGGATATTGAACAAATGAGCTTTCCAGACAATTATTTTGATGCTGTTTGGGCTTCAGCCTCCTTATTACATGTTCCAAAAGAGAAATTCACCGAAATTTTAGAACAAATAAAGCAAATTTTGAAGGAAGATGGAATCATTTATATTTCGGTTAAAAAGGGAAATGGGGAGATACTACAGGAAGACCAGAGATATGATGGCGCCAAAAAATTCTGGGCATATTATCAAGAGGATGAGTTACTTGATCTTTTAAAAGAAGAAAATCTAACCATTTTAGAAAATTATCTATATGATAAATCAACGACATATCAAACTCATCCATGGATTTCTGTTATTTGCAAAAAGAGCTCCTCTTCCTAAATCGTAGGAGAAATGGGAATGTATCATGCAAATTGTGCTGACTTACCTCAAAATATACCCCCTACAAAACCAAGAAAATCAATAGGTTACAACCATATGGTTCAAAAAACTCCCCTGTGGTATCCTCTTTGCGGAAATGGTAGCTTATGGAAGAAAAAATCCTAAAAAATCATACAAGTGTCGCATTTATTTTTACGCGACTCCTTACATCCCCTTTTTGGGGATTGTTTTGCCTACTGACAATTATTCTCTATAAAGATCTGAACGCTTCTCCCTTTGAAATCGCCACAATGGTCGCTTTAAAACCTCTTGCTTCACTGATTTCTCCCTACTGGAGTGCGCATGTTCACAGCAAACCAGAACGGCTGATTTCAAATCTATTTTGGGCACACGTTATTAAATTTATTCCTTTTCTCTTCTTCCCCTTTTTCAGTAATCCTTGGTTTTTTATCGGCTCACTTACCCTATTTATGGTGCTTAACAGAGGCTCAATCCCAGCATGGATGGAAGTCTTAAAAATGAATGTGCGCGGGACATCTCAAGGAAAAATTTGTTCTATTGGTTCAAATATTGAATATTTAGGGATGGCGATCCTCCCCTTATCCTTTGGATGGTTTCTTGACCATTTCCACGAGGCTTGGAGATGGATTTTTCCCTTCACCGCAGTCATAGGAATTCTCTCATCTTATCTCATATACCGCATTCCCACAGGAAATGTTACCCTTCCCAAACAAATCAACCCTGCGCACATTAAAAAACATCTCACAATCCCTTGGAAAGATTCCTGGAGGATCCTCATTAAACGGCCGGATTTTTTTAAATTCCAAATCGGCTTTTTCTTAGGTGGAGCGGGACTGATGATCATACAACCCGCCCTTCCAAAATATTTTGTCGATCACCTCAATCTTTCTTATACTTCAATCCTCACAGCCATTGCAGTTTTTAAAGGGATTGGTTTTCTTATCTCTTCGCCAGCTTGGGTCAAATCATTCAACAAGACCAAGATCTTTACTTTCTGCTCGTTCGTTACTCTTTTTGCAGCTCTATTTCCTTTTCTCTTAATGGGCGCCAAATTCAACCCTGCGTTGATTTTTGTTGCCTATCTTACCTATGGAATTATGCAAGGGGGAAGTGAACTTAGCTGGAAAATGTCCGGGCCAATTTTTGCTAAGGAAGAGGATAGCGCCCCCTTTAGCTCAATCAATATCCTGTTTGTAGGGATAAGAGGTGCCATATTCCCCTATCTAGGCAGTTTATGTTACGCGCTTTCTTCAAGTGCTTTTTTTGTCATGTTTATTGGTGCGGCGCTTAGCCTTTCTGCAACCTTTGCTATGCAACGCTTCGGCAGAGAAACTGAAGTCTTAAGCACAGAGTAAAACCACAAGAAATCTTTACATTTATTTTTTCTTTTTATATCTTTTACAAAAAATTTATATTAGGGAGGGGGAATATGAGTGCAGCCATTCCACAAAGTGTGACTCAATCCAACAGATGCTTTATAGAAAGCGATTCGCCTGCTAGATGGTATGCCATGATGATTGGAGCTGTCGGTATCGTTTCAGCTGTTGCCATGCAAATACTTGGAACAGGCTCTTTAACAACTTCTTTAATTGTAGGTACAATGAGCGTAAGTGTATTGCTCGGTGGGGTGACAGGTATTCTTCCTCTGATCGTTCTCCCTCTCATTGTCGCTATGGGCTTTATTTTGGCACAACCTGTTCCGCCTTATGCCTACGTAGACTACTACCCCATTGTGTACTAATATGATCGCACCATTAAGTTCACATTGCTCTTATCCTGATTGCTCTATTAGTGGATGCATCCAAACGGCTATTAAATGGGTTGGGGTAGCAGGGCTTGTTGCGTCGGCTGCACTTGCAGCATTCACGCTAGTTCCGCTTGAGGTCTGTGCGACGTTTGCTGTGATCAGCTTGATGCTAATCACCTATCCCTGCTGCAGATCTCTTTCGTGTCTTCTTACTGGGATTTTTCTTGGAGCTCATGCTGGGACAGCTTAAACAGCCATCCTTCTGCTTCTGGGGATGTGTTAATATGTTCAAGTGCGTTGGAGTTGACTTCAGTAATTTTTCCAGAGACGGGGGTGCAAATATCAACGGCTGCTTTCGTCGATTCTAAAACGATGATCTCATCCCCTTTTCTTACATTGTCCCCAACTTTTGGCAGCTGAAGATAGACAACCTCTCCAATCTCTTCTCGGGCTTTTTCTGTAATTCCAACAGTGGCAATCTGTCCCTCTGTCTTAATCCATTCATGGGAGTCGGTGTATATCATTTTTTACCCTTTTTGAGTGTGATGGAACCCCAAAGATTGGGATTTTGTTCTATGTTAAAGGCTTTTGATGAGACCGAAAAGTGTTGGGGATCGCCACCTAAACGGTTTAGGCGAAATGTAAAGCCTAAACGATCAAATGTATTTGGTTCAAAGCCGTAGAGTGCCTCTTTTTCAATTTCAATCTCCATAATATAGCTCTTCTTTTTCAACGTTGTTTTCACATGGAGTTTGTTTGGATCGGCATGAGGCCTGGATTCTTCCGCCCGAAAGCGTGTCACCTCACTTGCACGTATGCCTTCAATTTCTTCTGGCAAAAAGACAAAGTGATGACAAAAACGATGGATCGATTTTGCCGACTTCATATCTCGCGTGTCGAGAAAAATCTCAAGGCTATCTCCTCTTAAAACTTCTGGAAAAAAGACTTCTTCAAGGGGTTTATCCACTTCGAGATGGAAGTTAAGGCCAGATTTTGTCCATGAAATAGAAAACTTGGCAAAAGACTCTTCATCTAAAAATGGCGTGAGATCGGGAAGTTTAACAACTTTGCCTTCGGCAATCTCCATTGTAAATTGAAAGAAGTTCAGCGGCGGCAAAGGAGAAATTTGTTTTAACATCAATCTGTCTCTTCTTCTAAGTGAATGCCACAGGTCAATTTCTCTATCAACTCTTCCATCAATTGTAATTTAGCTTGTCTTGAAAGGAGTTTTTGCCCTTGTTCCATATGCGGAAATAGGGATGCTTCTGTTTCTTTTTTCTCTTTTAAGAAATAAAAACTCAGTGCGTTTTCATGGTTGAGATAAATAGATGAGTAGGTTCCGATTTTTTGAGAAAAGGCAGCGTTATCTAAGACGCGATTTTGTCCACGTGCCACGTCTGCTTCCTGTTTTTTGATTTCCCACTGCTTAGCCAACCCTTCAGAACTTTCAAGGCTTTCAGGGTCTTTCTTTAATCGCTCTAGCATCTCACCCATAATCGGTAGCATCCTGTACTGTGCATAGGCATTAAAATCCCCTTTCTGCAGGGTAATTCCCTCTTTTTGAGCCACTTTTTCAAGCTTTTTAATCAAAGGACGGTAGACGATTTTTCCCACTTCTTCTTTAACTTCATGAAAGGGCTTCCATCCTCCACTCTCAACGCGAAAGAGGGTAGGTTCATTGCTACGTATTGTAGAATATTGGTTTTTCAAAAATGCGTTTAATTCTCGTTTTAGAATGCCTTGATTATTCGCTTCTTGAAATGTCAGCACATTTTTCGTGTCGTTGCGCATTTTTATGGTGATCCTATAAAAATGTGTCTGGTCTTGGGAATAACATGTTAAGGGTTCAAAGAACGCGCCATTGATCGGTGCCTGATTTAAGAGCTTGATAAAGGCTTTCTGATCTGAAATCCCAGGTAGCGACTCAATCTCACCGCTCATAGCACAAACAAGTTTTTGTTCCGCAAGGGGTCTTGCTTCAAGTGCTTCATGAATGCGCTCTGGATTCTGTTTTATGATTTGCTCTCTAGAAAAAATATCAACTTTATTGCGAATGGTTTCGTTGAGTGCATCAAGGGATTGTGTTGCAAGTTCGGGAAATTCTTTTTTCAAGATGGCAAAATTTCCTGGTTTTTCTTGCCATTCCCACATCTGCATCAATCCAATATTGAGTGCGACTTCATCAAGTCTTACTTTTGCCATATTCAAGTCAAATTCTTGAACGACTAAGCTACCACAGTTCTTCTCAATATCTGAAAGAGAAAGGTGTTTTTTAGGAAAAAGTAGACCTTGCTCTTTAGAAATTTGATCAAGATAAAATTGAAATTTCATGAGATCTTCGAAATCTCTAAGTACAAGTTCATGCGGCAGCGTATAAAGATCGACGCTTACCTCTTCTGAGGCAAAATTTTGAAATCCTTCATAGGAAACAGGGTCGACGAAGGTATAATGACTGTAGTCGTCAAAATATTTTCTAAAAAGCATCACCTTCTGCCAAACTTCAACAGCTGATTTCTCATCGAGATGAAGATATGCGAGTTGATTTTTGAAATACGTTCCAAGTTCTTCCGGGGTGATCTGATCTTTTTTGAGCTGGGCTTTAATTGTTTCATAGCCGATTTGAATGAGGCCTGTTCTTGCCTCTGCATAACTCACCTTATACCCATTGCTTTCTGCATAAAGGGCAACATTGTGAATAAATTGTGCAATTGCTTCGATAAACTGGGGACCAAACCAATCTTCTGCTTGATGGTACCTAAATAGTGAGAGTTCACCTCTTTCGATATATGGATCGGCAGGCACTTGTGCGAATTGATTTTGTTGATATGAGAGAAATTGTCTCAGCATATGCGCGGGAAACACGGATTCTTTTAAATAGAGATCGATTTGCTTTTCTAAAAACGTTTCATCAACCTCTCCTTCATAGGCAATCACTTCTTGAAGTGAACCCTTAAGTCCTGGTGATACTTGAGCCCAAATATTTTCTGCGCTGATAAATGAAGCTGTTGGATGTACGTACGCTTTGAATCTTTTCTGCTTAGCAAGTTTTTCTGTAAGTGGAGCTTTGATCGCATGAAAGTGTGTTTTCCCTAGGGCATACCCTAGGCCACTTGCAAAAAAATCATTTCGAATTACACCATCGTTAAAAAAGTTGGCTGCCTTGCCATCAAGACGATCTGTTCCAATAAAACGGATCATTTTATCCATTTCAAGTCGACTCATGGAAGAGCCATCGAATGCCTTCCCAATTTCCCTATCTTCAACTTTATTTTGTGAAAACATTGTTGATTGTGTTCCAAAAAAGGAGAAAGAAAGCACCAGAACAGCGGTGATGATTATGAAGAAAAAACGTTGGTATTTTCGGAGAAAACTTAGCATGTACAATCCTCTTAGTATGACTTTGCAAAAACAACTCTTTGCGGACTTTCTTTACCTGTGAAAGGGCATGTGCCCTTTTCTTTTTCCATATCAAATGGGATGCAACGTATTGTTACAGAAAGATCTTTTTTAATCTGCTCTTCGACCTCATTTTCGCCGCACCAATGACTCAAAACAAATCCTTTTTTAGTTGGATCATTAAAAAAGGCATAAAAGGCTTCTTTATCATCGATAGTATGTAGATGAGCATCACGAAAAGCTCGTGCCTTATCATATAGATCTCTTTGAATCTCTTCAAGTTGATCTCCGATACTGCTTAAAAGCTCATCTTTTGTTTGATGTTCGAATTCTCGGTGTCCTTTATTTCTTTTCGTTACACTGAGGCGGTTTTCTTCGATTTCACGCGGGCCGATTTCAATGCGAACAGGGATCCCATTTTTGATCCATGACCAAAGCTTTTCCCCTCCTCGCATATCTCTTTCATCACATTCAACTCGCAGATGTCTGTCCCGATATTTGATCGACTGCAATTCCTCTTTGAGTTCTCTTGCGTACGCAATGACTGTCTCTTTGCCCTCTTCTTTGTGACAGACCGGAATAATGACGATCTGAGATGAAGCAACACGCGGAGGTAAGATAATCCCATCATCATCTCCATGAACCATAATAAGGGCTCCAATGAGCCGCGTCGTCACGCCCCATGATGTGGTCCAAGCATAAGTTAGGCCACCATTTTCATCTTGAAACTGAATATTCCCTGCTTTGGAAAAATTTTGCCCGAGGAAATGGGATGTTCCCCCTTGCAAAGCCTTCCCATCTTGCATCATCGCCTCAAAAGTATAAGTGCTAACCGCCCCTGGAAAACGCTCTACTTCTGTTTTTTCACCTTTGATCAGCGGAATAGCAAGATCTTCTTGAAGCGTATCGACATAAATTTGGTGCATTAAGAGTGCTTCTTTTCGAGCCTCATCTTCGGTTGCATGTGCCGTATGTCCTTCTTGCCAGAGGATTTCTGTGGTTCTTAAGAATAGGCGCGTACGCATCTCCCATCGAACGACATTCGACCATTGATTGAGAAGAATTGGCAAATCTCGATACGACTTAATCCATTTGGAAAACATCTCTCCAACAATCATCTCTGAGGTTGGACGTACAATCAGAGGTTCTTCAAGCTCCCCCGCTGGCTGTAGCTGTCCGTCTGCATCTTTTTCAAGGCGATGGTGCGTTACAACGGCACATTCCGTAGCAAATCCTTCGACATGCGTTGCTTCTTTTTGAAAGTAGCTTAAAGGGATGAAAAGTGGAAAATACGCATTTTTATGCCCCGTCTCTTTGAATTTCTGATCTAAAATATCTTTGATATTTTCCCAAAGAGCGTAACCCCAAGGTTTGATAACCATGCACCCTCTTACCGGCGACAGTTCTGCGAGATCCGCTGCGCGAATCACTTGTTGGTACCATTCTGGATAATTGTCAGCGCGAATAGGCTCGATGGCTGTTTTCCGTTTCTTATTCATCAAATAAACTCTCTTTTAAATAATGTCGCATAGAGACACGTGTCTCTTTGAGATCTGATTGGGTCCAATCTGAGCCCAAGATCGAAAATGTATGTTGTTTCATTGCCTCTAAAACACCGGTATCTGGCAAGAGAATCCCCTTTAATAGCGCCTCGTTTGGAAAAGCTAAACTGATCGTCCCTTGATGAAGGTATCCCTGTTTTTTCTTCCTTTGAGCAGCTCCAGCAATTTTTTTGCCCTCTAGCATCACATCATAGATCGTGGGCTTTGCCATACAAAAATGGTTGCAGCTCTCATCTAAAGGAGATGCTTCTTCTGAAAGGAGGTGATATGGCATCTCATTTTCAAAAAATCTCTTCACTCCCTTTAAAACCGCTTTATTGATAAAATTATAGTTATCCAGAGGATTATTTGAAAACTCTGGATGAGAAGCTGGCATCAGAACCGAAAAAGCTAGGTCGCTTACATGAAAAGTGATGCCTCCTCCCGTAGGACGGCGCGCAATATCAAGCGGGATGCCATCTAGATTTAAAAATTTTTCTATACGAATGAAGTAGCCATATGTGAGACTTTTCTCCTTCCAATCATAAAAATGGAGGATTGGGCTAGAATCTGGCCGAAGATTATTCAGAAGATCTTGATCAATCTTCATATTTTCTTCTGCAGAAGAGGTTCCTGTATCAAAAAGTTCCCACATATTTCCTTCCAAGTAAATTATTTAAACAATTTACCACAGACTGAATTTACAAAAAAGAGCGGAAAATTCAGAATGGGGTTAAGAGGGTCATATAAATTATAGTAGGTTTCCATGTTTGATAAGTTCACCAATCGCGCTAAACAAGTCATTAAATTGGCAAAGAAAGAGGCGCAGCGTCTAAATCACAACTACTTAGGTACTGAGCACGTTCTGCTCGGACTTCTGAAGTTGGGCCAAGGAATTGCTGTAAATGTCCTTCGCAATCTCAACGTCGATTATGATTCTGTTCTAAGTGAGGTGGAACGTCTCGTTGGTTTTGGTCCCGAAATTCAAGTTTATGGCGATCCCGCCTTAACTGGAAAAGTAAAAAAAGTATTTGAATATGCAAATGAAGAGGCAGCGAGCCTCAACCACAATTATGTTGGAACAGAACACCTATTGCTCGCCCTACTCCGACAAACAGATGGCGTTGCCACACAAATCCTGGAAAATCTCAGCGTCAATCTTAAAGAGATTCGCAAAGAAGTTCTTAAAGAACTCGAAACCTTTAATCTTCAACTTCCTCCGATGGGGATGGCCTCGGCCCCCTCATCTCGCCAAGAAAAAGCAGGTGCAGGCCCTGAAAAAACGCCAGCCCTTAAGGCTTATGGTCATGACCTGACGGAACTTTGCCGCGAAGGCAAACTCGATCCTGTAATCGGAAGAAAGAACGAGGTCGAACGTCTGATTCTGATCCTTTGCCGCCGCCGTAAGAATAATCCAGTTCTTATTGGTGAAGCTGGTGTTGGAAAAACGGCCATCGTCGAAGGTTTGGCACAGGCTATTGTTAAAGGTGAAGTTCCCGATCATCTCGCTAAGAAAAAACTCATTTCTCTTGATCTCACACTCATGATCGCCGGAACAAAATACCGCGGTCAATTTGAAGAACGTATTAAAGCTGTGATGGATGAGATCAAAAAGCATGGAAATATTCTCCTCTTTATCGACGAACTCCATACTATTGTGGGTGCTGGAGCCGCTGAAGGAGCTATTGATGCCTCTAATATTTTAAAACCAGCACTTTCCCGTGGTGAAATTCAGTGTATTGGTGCCACAACGGTCGATGAATACCGCAAACATATTGAAAAAGATGCTGCACTTGAAAGACGTTTCCAAAAAATTATGGTCGCACCTCCCTCTCTTGAAGAAGCAAATTGCATCTTGATGGGACTTAAGTCGAAATATGAAGATCACCATAAGTGTATCTATACCGATGATGCGATAAAAAATGCTGTCTTCCTATCCGATCGATATATTGTAGGACGTAATCTTCCTGATAAAGCGATTGATCTCATCGATGAGGCTGGAGCAAAAGCCCGCGTTACAATGCTTCATCAACCAGCAGAAATTCCACAACTCGAAACTGAAATTGAGCAACTTAAGCAAGCAAAAGAAGAATCGATAGGCAATCAAGAATATGAAAAAGCAGCAAATCTTCGTGATAAAGAGAAAAACCTGCGTCAAAAGCTTCAAGATATCATTCAAGAATGGGAAAAAAACAAAGAAGAACACCAAGTGATTGTCGATGACGACGAAGTGGCAAAAATCATTGCAAAACAAACTGGCATCCCCGTCACACGTATCACAGAAAAAGAAACTTCGAAAGTTCTCAAAATGGGTGAAATTCTTAAACAGTCGATCATCGGGCAACCCGAAGCAATCGATATTATCTGCCGCTCCATCCGCCGTAGTCGGGCTGATATTAAAGATCCTAGCCGTCCTATCGGAGCTTTTCTCTTCTTGGGACCTACGGGTGTTGGAAAAACACTTTTGGCAAAGCAGCTTGCAACCCAAATGTTTGGTGGCGAAGATGCCCTCATCCAAGTCGATATGTCCGAATATATGGAGAAATTTGCTGTCAGTCGTATGACAGGATCCCCTCCAGGATATGTTGGTCATGAAGAAGGTGGCCAGCTTACAGAGCAGGTTCGTCAACGTCCCTATTCAGTCGTTCTCTTTGATGAAATTGAAAAAGCTCACCCTGATGTCATGAACCTTCTACTCCAAATTCTTGAAGAAGGGAAATTAACTGATTCATTCGGTCGAAAAATCAACTTCCGCAATACCATCATCATTATGACATCTAATCTCGGTTCAGATCTCATTAAACGGGAAACAGAAGTTGGATTCGGAGTTGGAGAAGGCATCCCTGATTACGATTCTATGAAGAAGAAAATCAAGCGTGCGATGGAAAAACACTTTAAACCTGAGTTTATCAACCGACTTGATGATGTTGTGATCTTCCGCTCGCTCGATAAAGACCATCTTCTTAAAGTCATCGATCTTGAACTACGCAAACTTCAACATCGTCTCGAGCGCAAGCAAATCGAGATCACACTTGATGACGCAGCAAAAGAATACCTCGTTAAAGAAGGGTATCAACCAGAAATGGGAGCACGCACCCTGAGACGCGCCATCGAACAAAAACTCGAAGATCCTCTTGCAGAAAAAATCTTATTCGACGGAGAAGAGGCTAAAGCCTATCTCGTAACAGCTAAAGATGGCCAGCTAGTCTTCAATGAAGAAGAAAAGCCCACACCAGTCCTAGCTGAGACAACAGTCGACAAGCAACCTTCCTAACAAATCTGGGTAAATCTGAAGTCCAACTTCAGATTTACCCAATTTTATGTCAGAAAACAGACATTATCTTGCTATTCGTTACGAATGTAGTAGTGGATAGATAGTGATTAAAAAATGGATTTCTGTAAGGATTTCATATTACTTTCCCACTCTTTGATATAGGAGAGAAGCTCCTTCTTGTCTGGTCGGGAGCGTAGAAGCTCGAGAGCTTCGTCACTGCTACTTAGGTGGGCGATTTTGGCTAAAAGGTGGAGATGTCGCTTATCATCGCTGGCAAATAGGAAGAAGAGAGAATGAACCGGCTTTCCATCGAGGGCACCCCAATCTATAGGTTCTGGGGGCATGACGACGGCGACGATATCCGATGGACCTTCGAGAAGAAAATCACGGGTATGTGGAACTGCAATGCCATGATTGAGTGCGGTTGGCATGAGCTTTTCTCTTTCAAGAAGGAGATTTGAGACAACTTCTGCATCGATTGAGAGGGTTTCTGAAAGCTTTTGCATCGTCTCGCGAATCACCTGCTCTTTTGAGGTGCTTTCCACTTCTAAAATGACGCCTCCAAGATGGATGGCACGATACAAACTGAAGTGTTGCATTCCTTTTCTTCTAGCGAGTTCTTCATTGTCTTCTTCTATGGGAGCTTCATCTAGAGTCAGGACCTTCTTTCCTTTATTAAGGCGACAGCTCATCATCCAATTTTCAATTTCAATGCGACTAAAGCGATATTGATGATGAAGGCGGTAGGCTGGAATCTTTCCCTCCGACAGCCATCGCCTGATGGTTGTTTCGGAGACATTAAGTAGTTCAGCGACATCCTTGATCTTAAGATCCACGTGTATCCCCCTCGAGAAGATGAGTTCAAGAAATTGTTAAAACTACATGACTTCTGACTTTTATACAATATACAATGTGAGAATAATTATCAGGAATTAAAAATATGGATCACTTCTTGTGGAGAGCGTGCCCTGAGAAGCTTTTTCCGCTTATCTTCATTCTTTATTAAGCCTGTTAAATTAGATAAGATTTGGAGGTATTTTGTTTGCTTATGCTCAGGCCCCCCAATCATGAAAATTAAACGAACGGGAAAACCATCGAGAGCATCCCACTCGATCCCCTTCTCTTTGATTTGAATGCCGACTGCAATGAAAAAGTCTTCAAATGTATCGAGTTTTGCATGTGGCACGGCAACACCCATTCCAATCCCCGTAGAAACAATCTTTTCTCGATTGTGGATGGCTTGAAGAAATGCTTGTTTATCAGGGAGTTTGTGTGAATTATCGAGAACATTGACGAGATCAAGAAGGGCTTCATCCCGATCATTTGCTTCCAGAAAAACAATGGTACTACTATCGAGATAATTTGAAAGCTTGATGGCTTTCTGTTTTTTAGTGGGTGCCAGTATGACCAAAACCACCCTCTCCGCGTTTAGATGTTAATAGTTCATCTGTTTTAACAAAGTTCGCTCGCAAAACCGAAGCTAGGATAATCTGCGCAATTCTCATCTTTGGTGTAACGACAAATGGTGTTTTCCCATGATTAATGAGAATCACTGAGAGTTCTCCGCGATAGTCTGAGTCGATAGTTCCTGGAGTATTAAGCACTGTAATGCCATGTTTTAACGCGAGTCCACTGCGGGGTCTGACTTGAATTTCATATCCCTTTGGTGTCGCAAAAAAAAGACCTGTAGGAATGAGTTTTACTTCCCCAGGCGCGATTTCTATATCTTCTGTAATATTGGCCTTTACATCTGCTCCTGCAGCTTCATCAGAACCATAAAACGGAAGTTGATCTTCTGTTTCAAATTTTATCGGGACTTCGATTTCTTTTTGCATGAATCAACGACCTTTATTTGATTTTTTTTTCGGTTTTTTTGTGACTGAGCGATGAGCTCATCGAGTTTTTTCGAATCATCCCTCTCATCAGGTTGATTATCCGATAGAAATTCTAAAAAAGTATGAAGTTTGTATTTGAGTTCAGAACGCTTTACAATGCAGTCAATCATCCCTTTTTCAAGGAGAAACTCCGATTTTTGAGCTGTATCCGGCAATTTTTGTCTGATCGTCTGCTCAACAACGCGTGGTCCCGCAAAACCAATCAGTGCCTTTGGCTCGGCAATGATGATATCACCTAGAGACGCATAAGATGCTGTCACACCCCCAGTTGTCGGATTGGTTAAAACTGAAATATAAGGGATGCCTGCCTGATGAAGACGTGAAAGGGCTGCAGAGGTTTTAGCCATTTGCATGAGTGAAAAGATGGATTCTTGCATGCGCGCCCCACCTGACGCAGAAACGAGTATCAGGGGAAGCTTGGCACTCAGGGCGAGCTCCATGAGTCGGGTGAATTTCTCACCGACAACCGACCCCATCGATCCTCCCATAAAGCTAAAGTCAAGGACTCCAAGTGCAATTTTTCTCCCCTCGAGCGTGCACGTTCCAACCAATGCCGCTTCATTGCGGCCTGATTTTTTTTGTGCCCGTTTGATCCGATCCTTATAAGGCTCACTATCTACAAAATTGAGGGGATCAATGGGTTTTAAATCTGTATACAGCTCTTCAAACGTGCCATGATCTGCTAGCAATTTAATACGCTCTTTACCAGAAAGGCGAAAATGATGATCACACTTGGGACAACAATTGAGATTTTGTTGCACTTCTTTGGAATGGAGCATCTCTTCACATTGATCACATTTAATCCATCCATTGAATTGGTCACTTTTCGATCCAATCTTTAAAGGGCTAATCTTATTAAAGAGTTTTAGAAACTCCATATACACACCTTGTAAATCATTCTTAGAAGAGTATACCAAATTTGGCCATTATTTGCTCGCTTCGATGTACCTCTCCTCGACATTCTTCCAATTAACCACTTTCCAAATATTTTTTAGGTAGTCTGGGCGTACATTTTTATACTGAAGATAGTAGGCATGCTCCCAAACATCGATTCCTAAGAGTGGAATCAATTTTTGAGTACTAAGTGGATCTTGATTTTGACACTGGGCAACGCAAAGTGATTTTTTTTCTTTACAGTAGCCTAACCAGCCCCATCCTGAGCCTTGAAGAGGTCCCACTTTTGCATTAAACGACTCCATAAAGCTGTCCGGAGAGCCAAAAGATGCTGTAAGAGCTTGCAATAAGGGTCCCTTTGGCAATTCACCGCCACCTTTGCCCATAGGAGCAAGATTTGTCCAAAAAATCGAATGGTTGACATGTCCACCACCATTAAATTTAATCGCCTGTTGAGATGCGATCATCGCCTGGAGATTCCCTTTAGCCTCAGCTTCAGCATATTGCTGCAAAGCCTTATTGAGGTTTGTTACATAGCCTTGATGATGTTTAGCATGGTGAAGCTGCATGATTTCAGCAGAAATCACTGGCTCAAGAGCGCTGTAATCATAAGGCAGGTCGGGAAGTTTATATTCAGTTGCCATTAGTGTTCTCCTAATTTTGCTTTTGTTATCGGACCAATTGATGTGAGTTTAGCATGCGTTGGGAATTTTTTGTAGATTTTCAAAAAACTTTCGACTGTTGAGGGACTTGTGAAAACAATTTCATCGAAATTTTTGAGATCAGGCGGCTGTTTTGGAATCAAAAAGTGTGTATCGTATAGATCACACGTTTGAGTGCGCACGCCTCGCCCTTTAAAAAAATCAACAAGTGCTGATCTAGCAAGGGAAGAGCGGGGCATGAAAATATAAGCCTCTTCAACATCTAAAAAAAGCTCCATGATCCCCTCTTGCGTTGCTTTTTTTGCAACCCATGTTGGGAGCATCCCAAACTCTTTTATTTTTTCAGCTGTTCTACTTCCAATAGCTACCAGCTGCTGCTTGTCTAATTGCATCTGGAAATGCTCTAAACACTGTGAGAAGCACTTTACGGCGCTTTTGCTTGTGAAAATGATGTGTGTATAAGCAGACAGATCTTGGAATTTATCTTTGATTTCCAATCGATTATAATCCCGTGGAACGATCTGAATAATGGGTAGATGAACGAGATTTTTTTCCGTTTGGAAATGTGTTGGATTGAGTCCTAGATAGAGCAGTTTAGACATTCTAGAACCTTTTTCATCTTATGATTCTCAGTGCGAATTAATATAGCAAGCCTCCCTTGAAGAGGAGCGGTCTCACCCGGCAATTTGATCTGATTGGGATTTAATTGTAATCGGTTGAGTGCAGCCCGTGCTATGATCAGGCCATCGACTGCTTTTTTTTCTAGCAATTCAAGTCGCTTTTCTATCGTTCCACGAATGTCACAACTTTGCAGATCGCAACGCAACTTTGTCAACATTTCTATGCGTCTTTTTGAAGAGGTTCCAATTTTCGCTCCCTGAGGCAGGCTTTCGATTGTCTCTCCCTCTCGCATAACAAGAGAATCAGAAGGATCTTCACCTCGAGTGATCGCCGCAATAGCAAGGCCTGCAGGCAAGGGATCGGGAAGATCTTTGGCAGAGTGAATGGCAATCTCACATTCAGAGTTAAGAAGCATCTGATCAATTTCACGCGTAAAGAAATCGGTCTTGTCCATATCTAAAAGGGAGCTTTTCTGATCTTTATCGCCTGTTGATTCTACCAACTTTGGAAAAAATGTGATCTCAGGATGATGTATGCGAAGTTCGCATAATATCTCTGCGACCTGCATTCGAGAAAGTTTTGAAGCTCTTGCACCAACGATAATTTGCATAATATGATCTTTTTACCACAGAGGCCACAGAGATCACAGAGAAAAATTATGAGATGAGGGCGTTGATTGCTTCTTCAACGCGCGTGACCCCATGAAGAGCAATTTTTGAGGTCAATTTATCCGGCAGCCCCTGAAGGTTTTTCTTGGAGAGATAGCATCTTTTAAACCCCATATGGATTGCTTCTTTAATCCGACTTTCCACTCGAGGAACACTTCTTATTTCACCTCCAAGACCGACTTCTCCAATAACAACGGTATCAGGATCAATGGGCTTATTGCAAAAGGATGAGGCAATCGATAGGATGATTCCGAGATCGACTGCTGGCTCATGAACCTTCAACCCTCCCGCAATGGATACAAATACATCGAGTGAATGAAGTTGATATCCCATCCGTTTTTCCAATACGGCAAGCAGTAGGGTGAGCCGCTTGGGATCGAGTCCTGTGGAGCGGCGAGATGAAGTTGCAAAGGATGAGGGTGCAACAAGAGACTGTATTTCGATGAGTAGGGAGCGTGTTCCCTCAATAGTTGGGATAATGACCGATCCGGTAGAATTGCGCATTCTCTCCTGGAGAAATGTTGCAGAGGGGTTGAGTACTTCAGTGAGTCCATCAGCTCCCATTTGGAAGACAGCAACGTCATCTGTTGGCCCAAATCGATTCTTAATCGTGCGTAAAAGGCGATATCCATGCTGACGATCCCCATCAAATTCAAAGACAGTATCGACGATGTGTTCTAAAATCCTTGGCCCTGCGATCTCTCCCGATTTTGTGACGTGTCCAACGAGAAATGTGGTTATCCCCAGACCTTTGGCAAGATGCATGCATTCCATTGCAACTTCTTTGACCTGAGTCACGGATCCAGGTGCTGAGGGAAGCTCCCCCTTATAAACGATTTGAACTGAGTCGACGATCAAAATATCAGGCTTGAGCTTATCGACTTGCAGCTTAATATTGGAAAAGAGGGTTTCACTGAGGAGATAGAGGCGATCGCTATCGATTTTTAAACGCCGGGCTCTGATCGAGGTTTGCTCTGCTGATTCCTCACCACAAACATAGAGGACGGTTAACCCTTGATCGGCTAACTTTTTTGAAAGCTGCAGTAAAAGGGTGGATTTTCCAATGCCGGGCTCTCCACCGATAAGATTGAGACTTCCACGAACAAGCCCTCCTCCCACAAGACGATCGAATTCTTGATAGGTTGTGGTGATGCGACTAAATGCAGTGGTGTCCACTTCTTTGATCAAAACGGGTTTTGCCGCAGATAGGGCCAGGGATTCAAACCGTTTTTGTTTTTCCTCAAAGGCGATTTCTTGTTCGAAGGTATTCCACTCTTTGCACATGGAACAACTGCCAGCCCATTTGAATTGCTTATTTCCACATTCTTTGCAGATCCAGATTGTTTTCTGCTTCATGATTCTATCCTTCGCATGGCAATCTCAGCGGCATTTTGTTCAGCATCTTTTTTTGACCTTCCTGCCCCTTCACCTAATTTTTTGTCGTTCAGGTAAATCGCAACATGGAAGACTTTTTCATGGTCTGGGCCTTCTTCTTTGAAAACTTCATAGCGGGGTGGCGTTTGATAATTTTTCTGGGAATAATCTTGGACTTCAGCTTTCCAATTTTTTAGCGGCTTTTGGATGATTTGCATCACTTCTTCTTTAAAATGACGAAAAAAGAAATCACCTGATTTTTCAAGCCCACCATCGAGATAAATGGCTCCAATAATTGCTTCAAACAGATCGGATAGTACGGAGGCTCTTCCCCTTCCGGAATTCATCATTTCGCCCCGCCCCATTAATAGAAAATCTCCCACTTCAAGCTTAAGCAAAAACGCAGCGCATGTGGAAGCCTCGACGATGCGAGAGCGCAGATAAGAAAGGTTCCCCTCGGCTTCAAGAGGTAATTCACGGTAGAGAAATTCACTGATGACGAGTCCCAGGATGGCATCCCCTAAAAACTCTAGCCGCTCATTATGTCTTTTGCCGAGATCTTTATTTTCATTCACAAAAGATCGATGGGTAAAAGCGAGTTCTAAATATTTTTTATTTCGAAAAACATATCCGATCTGCTTTTCGATTTGTGGGTAGCTTTCTTCGAGTTTTTGAAGTGGGCTCATATAGTTTGCGTAAAACTTCGGTTTCGGGCGATACATATTCTTGTTCAAGAATTGGAGTTTTGAGCAGGAGGCCCTCAAATTTTTCTTCTGCGACGAGCTTTAGTGTTCATAGACACGGAGCGAGAAGCAGAAAGGAAATTTGAGGACTAGCCGACGATGTCAAAAACCAATCCTTGAACAAGAATATGTATAGCATCTATTATACATTTTCTATGACTAAAGTAAATCCAAATTTTCAATTACTCCAGCGGGAATATATATTCCCAATTATTGATGAAAAGCTCGCCGCGTATTCAAATTTAGAAATTGTAAATTTCGGTGTTGGAGACATCGCGTATCCCCTTTCAAAAACTGTCGCTTTGGCGATTAAAAACGCTGTAGATGAGATGACCTCTCCAGAGGGTATGCACGGGTATGGTCCTTCTACGGGGTACGATTTTCTCAAAGAAAAAATCATCGCTTGTGAATATGAAAACTACGGTTTTACCAAAGATGAAATCTTCATTTCTGATGGGATCAATACCGATATTTCAAATATTTTAGAGCTCTTTCACCCTGAAACACATGTCGCAATTCCCGATCCAGCCTATCCTGTCTATCTCGATACAGCTCTCATGTCAGGCAAAAAAATCACGCTTCTTCCCTGCAGAAAAGAAAATCAATTTTCTCCAGATTTTCCAAAAGAGTCTGTCGATGTAATTTATCTTTGCTCCCCGAGCAATCCAACGGGAATGGCTCTCACAGCTGAAGTTTTAGAAAAATGGGTCGCCTACGCTCTCGAACATGAAGCGATCATTCTCTTTGATGGGGCCTATGAAGCTTTTATCACTGAAAAAAATATTCCAAAAAGTATTTATGAGATTGAGGGTGCGAAAGATGTCGCTGTCGAATTCCGCTCTTTTTCAAAATCAGCTGGTTTTACGGGCCTCAGATGCGCCTATAGCGTCGTTCCAAAAAATCTTTTTCTATATCCTCTATGGAAAGTGCATCAAAACACCAAATCCAATGGCGTGGCCTACCCCATTCAACGTGGCGCCGTAGCAGCATTGTCTGAAGGAAGTAACAATGTGGCTACATACCTCAAGGAAGCAAAACGTATTGTGGACTGTCTAAATGATTTAGGATATACTTGCCATGGCGGAATTAACTCCCCTTATATTTGGTGGGAGGTTCCAAAGCCGTATACTTCGTGGGGATTTTTCGATTATTTACTTGAGACGTGCCAAATTCTTGCGATTCCAGGTGTTGGCTTTGGCAAACATGGAGAGGGCTATATCCGCCTATCCGCTTTTTCTCGAAGTGAAAATACAACAGCCGGAATAAAAAGTTTAAAGGAACTACAGAATGCATTTTGCCATCGGACGTGAGCATCTACAATTTTTCTACCAGCGTCATTTCCTTGAGCTCGAAGGGCTTTTATCGCCAAAGGAAGTGGAAGATCTCAAAAAAGAAATCGATCACAAGTTAAAGGCATGCCACACTGTAAACTCCCTTTTTATGGGATCACGGGATCTTTGGAGGGAAAGCGCTCTGATAAAAAAAATTGTTTTAAGCCGTCGCCTTGCTGATCTTGTTTTTCAACTCACCAAAATCAAGCCCGTACGCCTTGCCTACTCTCAATGCTTAAAAACGCCTACGAGAGAGTCATCTATTGAGAATCTTCCTTCTTTTTTCCATCAGGACATTACCCTTCAAGAAGTAAGCTCTATAAAAAACATTCTTTGCGGTGTTGTCATCCATCTTTCTTGCTGTGATAGAGAAGAAAGCCCCCTTTCCCTATCGATCGAAGAAGATGTCGATACGCTCTGTCCTATGCCAAAAAAACCAGGCTCTGGGATCTTTTTCTCATCTGATACCCCCCTCAATTTTAAACGCCTTTTTGAACTCCCAGCGCAGAACTATCTTCTCATTGCATATGCTGGGGAGCGCGCTCTCTATGAACATGAAGAAAATGACCCCCACAAACATTACCTCAAAAAATTGGGGTATGTTTTTAACGATAAACTCACCTCATTAACACATCCCATTGTTTTCAATTGAGTTTTTCTTCTGACTTTACTAACATTCGTCCTGATGAAAAATAAATACGATTACATTAAACAATCCCTCGCAAAACGCCTTGAGCAAAACCAATATCAGCAACTTCGCTGTATCATGCCTTTTGACGACCCCGGATCTGAAAATGAAACATTGAACTTTACCTCGGGCGATTATCTCGGTTTGTCAAAACACTCTTACATTAAGAAAAAAACCATCCAATACGTGTTAGAATGGGGAGCGGGTTCAACCCATTCACGCATCCTTACCGACCACATTGAATGCCATCAGGACGTGGAACAAAAGCTCGCATCGCTAATTGGAACAGAAACGGCTCTGCTCCTCCCTTCAGGATTTCAAATCACGCACCACCTGCTACCCACTTTAATCAACGCACGCTCCCAAATTTTCATCGATCGCTTCTGTTCTCGCAATCTTTTTCAAGGACTTGGCGGGGCTAAAGTGCATCGCTATGAGCACAGCAATATCAAAGACCTTGAAGCTCTCTTGCAAAAATATGAAAATACGCCAAGTTCAACGAAACTCATCATCTCAGAATCGCTTTTTTCCCAAGAAGGCGATACAGCCCCCTTGAAAGCACTGATCGAACTCGCTAAAAAATACCGCGCTCTGCTCTATATTGACGATTCTCAAGCTGTCGGCGTAATGGGAAAACATGGGATGGGGCTTGCCGCCTGCCGCAAAGGAATCGATCTTGTCGTTGGCACATTCAATAAAGCCTTTGGCTCATATGGCGCCTATGTTGGCTGCTCGAAACTCATGAAAGATTATCTCGCCCACTTTTGCCAACAACTCTCATCGCTCACAGCTCTGCCACCTGCCGTTTTGGGCAGCATCAACGCGTCACTCGATCTTATCCCAGATATGGAAGCCGAAAGAAAACGGATCCTTGAAAACAGTGTCTATTTACGTGAACTTCTCGATAAAAACCATTTTTCCTTCGGAGATTCCTCATCCCAAATCATCCCCCTCTATCTCGAAACAGAAAAAGAAGCTCTCGATTTAGCCGAATATCTCTCAGAACAAAAAATACTCACGACACCCATCCTAGAACCCAATGTTCCCCCAGGCACCTCACGCATCCGGCTTGCCTTGACCAATCAACATACAAAGGACGATCTTCACCGCTTGATTAAGTCACTTTGCACTTGGAAAGAGCCTGCCGCTTCTTTAGCCTGACTGATACACGCGTTCACAGAAACCCCTTTCAAGTAGTTCCCAATCCATGTCACCTGCGGATGTTTCGGCATTTTTTCAAGACGCTCCAAATGATCCACTTCGAATTGCGGCAAGACATCAGGATAATACGCTACCTTTTGAAAGACAGGTTCCGCATCAATTTTTAGATGCCGTTTCACCGCATCTTTTGCGATTTCAAGATCCCCATTTCCGCGTATCATGACAGTGAGTCGCGTTTCATTTTCCGATCGATTCTGCTGCGGAAAAACTGCTGAATCAAAAACGACTCCCAAGACTTGCTCCCCCTCCGTAGATGGGACCAAATATCCAAATCCCTTTTTAGAAAGGACATCCCTGTTATATGCAAGATGCACAAGTGTGAGTGACAGAGATGGAATTTCAAAACCTTCAAGCCCTTCAATAGACTGCATAGCAGTCGCTGGGAGCGCTACGACTAAATGATCCGCCTTAAAAACCTGATCACCACATTCAACAATCACACCTTCTCCTAACCTGACACAGCTCGCTTTGCATCCATAAAAAATTGGCACGCTCTCTTGAAGCCTTGAAACCAGAGTAGAGAGTCCATGCTTCAACGAAAATAGCCCCTTCTGTTTTTTCTCCCGCTTAAACATCCCCTTAAGAACAGAGCCGTGCATATTTTCCCATTCCTTTAGTGCCGGGAAGCATGCACTTACAGATAACTTTCTGATATCCCCTGCATAAATCCCAAGAGTTAGTGGTTCGATAAATGTTTCCGTAATTTCCTTGCCAAAACGACGCGTAGAAAATTCGCAAATCGTCTCATCACCTATTTTTGGGGCTATGCGCCACTCTTTTATCAGCGCATAGATCATCTTCCAGGATAATAAGGACAAAGAAATTTTGCGCAGTTTTCCATCCTTCCAAAGATAACGCGCTCCTGATTGTGCAGAAATGATTTCATCCTTAAGCTCTAGCATCTCAATCAGTTCCAGAAGAGACTCAGAGCGTGATGCCTTGAATGTACGAGGCCCCTTTTCAAAAAAATAAGGCTCGCATACCGTTTGCATTACACCTCCTGCTTGCATTTCTTTTTCCAAAAGAGTAATTTTGACTTTTGGATTAAGTTCATGCAAATAAAATGCAAAGGAGAGCCCCGAAATGCCAGCACCTAAAACAATGACAGAAGCAACCATACGCGCAGACCTTATTTCTTTTTTAAAAAATCTTCGTGAAGAGATCATTATGGGTTTTGAAAAGTTTGAAAGTCAAGCCCGATTCGAGCGAAAAGAACACCAATACCCCTCAGGAGGCTACGGAGAGATTGGCCTTTTAAAAGGGGATGTCTTTGAAAAAGCAGCTGTGAATTTCTCTTTAATTAAAGGGAAAAAAATCCCCTTCCAAGAAGAGCTCGGCCCTTTTGTTGCTACAGGTATTAGCCTGATTACCCATATGAAAAACCCCCACGCTCCAACTGTGCATATGAATCTCCGCTACATTGAAACTGAAACGAAACGTTGGTTTGGTGGTGGCTATGATCTCACCCCCATGGGATTTCCTCACAATGAAGACACCATCCACTTTCACAACGTGGCTAAGAAAACACTTGCACCCTTTGGAGCTGAAATCTACCCCGATTTTATGCAACAAGCCAAAGAATATTTCTATATCAAGCATCGTAATAAGGAAAGAGGTGTCGGAGGCATCTTTTTTGACCATTATAACACCGGTAACTTTGAGAAAGACCTTGCCATGTGGAAAGCAATTGGAACGACATTTTTAAATGCCATCATACCCATCTATGAAAAGCGAATCGCCATGCCCTATACCCAAGTCGACAAAGAAAAGCAGCAGATTTATCGAGGCCACTATGCGGAGTTTAACCTCGCTTATGACCGCGGCACGAAGTTTGGATTTGAGTCGAGGGGCAACACTGAAGCGATTTTATGCTCCATGCCGCCTGATGCAAAGTGGTGATTCTATCATTTCAGAAGTGCTTTAAGTACGCTGCTGGGCAATCTGTCAACCGGATATAAATCGTTGATATATGATCTATCTAGACAAAAAATATTTAAAATAAGCTGCCTAATAATATCTAAAGAGGCAATATTACTTCCTATTGGATTTCGCTTTTTTGAGGATGCAATCTTTGTTAAGATCGACTCAATTAAACCATTGAACTTGGATAATTCTCCATCTAAAGCTGCTGCAAAAACTGATAATCTCTCATTAACATCGGTAATTTTTGCTATTTCTAATAATGCAGCGATATCTTTTTCAAGTCCTTTGTTTTCTTCTTTTAACACATGGTAATTGCACTCAATGTTTTGAATCTCACTATTCCTTTGTTCAGAATCCATTGCATGTTTAAATAATCTTGCTAATATTTTGTGATTGGGGCACTGATATTTTTGTAATATTGTCGCTAAGGGCTCTATCCATTTATCAAAATTAGGAATTTTACGAGTCATAACCACCAATTGAGAACCTACTATCTTCGAACTCCTCTCATCTCCTGCGAGCAAATATTCTTTATATAAATTTATTCTTTCTAAAAAAGAATCCAAACTCATATCAAGTTGTAGATATCTTTGATCTAATGCCTGCAATACTGTTCTAAGATTGATATATTTATTCTGTAAATCCTGTGATTTGAATTGTACTTCCTTGTTATATCGGAGAAGAGCAAACATTATTATCTGATTCTCACTATTAGAGTTGCTTAGGCATTCAAATACACTTTCTATATCTCCAATATCCAATAAATTTTTCATCGCAGAAAGAGATACAGGGATTGTTTGAGATTTCTGCAGAATCATAAGATGACGGCCAATATTTTCTTGTAGTAAGTGTAGATTATTCCTAGCTCCTTTTTCTAATTCCCTAGAACTAGAATAATTAATAAATGGTATCATCTTTTCATAGGGAATAGATACCAGATTGACATATCGTTTCACCTCTTCATTGGCAATCATTAGCCACTTAGGACACAAAAATTTAAACGTAAGATGCATCTGTTTTACTAAAATCTTTCTTACTCTACGGATAATAGATTTCATCTCGTTTAGGTTTTGACATTTTTTTAATTCAAATATACATTCGTTAACCGCCTCGTCGGATCTTCCAAGCATTTGCAGTACAAACCATTCAATTTTTTTACTTATTTCACAACGCCATATAGGCATTGCTGCTTCTCTCCATCGCCTACATACTAGTGTTACGGATTGAATATCTTCTGGTGATTCTAAATACTGAAGGAATTCAGGAAAGAGTTCATTTGGAAGCGGAATACAGGTTGCGGCTTCTCTTGGATTTATTGCTGCCATAATTACCTCCTATTAACATTATTAGTTGAGATAATTATAACACGGTTAATTTATCAATAAAACATTAAAGAGTTGATTGTAAAAACATTAATTTAATTGGAGGGTTTTAACTATAGCTTTAAGACTCTCGGGTGGGATATCTGGAGCTATCCCATGGCCTAGGTTGAGGATGAAACCTGGATCTTCTTCCATTTCGGCAAGTATTTTTTTGACTTCCTGTTCGATAACAAGAATGGGGGCGCGCAATAGATCGGGATCGAGGTTGCCTTGGATGGCGATGTGGGGTGGAATAATGCGCCGCATCTCGGAGAGCGGCAGCTGCCAGTCAAAGCTGATGGCTGCTGGATTTATCGCGGCGAGCTCACGGGCAAAAAGCGTGGAGCCGCGGCAAAAAAGAATGACGGGTACATCTAAATCGCGTACTCCTTTTAGTATTTGATCGAGATAGGGCGTGATAAAGGTTTCAAAGTAAGCTTTTGGCAAAACACCTGCCCAGGAATCGAAAATTTGCAGAGCGGTTACGCCGGCTTTTACTTGTTCTCGCAGGTAGAGAATGGTGATATCTGTAATGGCTTGCAAGATGGCGTGAAAGTCTTCTGGATTTGTGTAGAGATGGGTTTTGGCTTTTTGGACACCACCCATCATATAGGTCGCAACGGTAAAGGGGCCGCCTGCAAACCCGATGAGGGGAACCGAGAGATCTGGGATGAGCTTTTTGATGCCTTCAGAGACGTAGGAGATGCGTGAGATGTCGGTGGAGTGGATTTGCGCGCTGGTTGTGAGCTCTGGGGTGATTTTGGGACCGAGTTTTTCAATGTAGTCAACCTTAAAGCCGAGTGCTTCGCAGGGAATCAGAATATCGGAAAAGAGAATCGCTGCATCGACATCGAGGATGTCTATGGGAAGTTTGGTGATGGTGTAGATTTTTTCGGGGTCGTGAAAAAGTTCGATCAGGGGGCAATCTTTTCGGATGGCGCGATATTCGGGAAGATAGCGCCCCGCTTGTCGCATGAACCAACAAGGGGGACGTCCTGTATTTTTTCCAGAAAGGGCGTCTAAAAATCTAGCTGACTGAAGAGAGGAGCCGATCAAGAATAGCCTCCACGGTAAAACCAAATTCGTTGGCTAGATCTGCGAGCGGTGCAGAGAGGCCAAAGTCATCAACAGAAATAGAAATGCCATCTGGACCGATCCATCTGGCCCAGCCCATCGCAACTCCTGCTTCGATGGATACGCGCTTGCCAAGTTCTCCGCCAAGAACCTTCTGTTTGTAATCGTCATCTTGAAGATCAAAAAGTTCCCAGCATGGCATGGAGACAACGCGTACTTGTTTGCTGAGTTTTTCAAGCGCCCTGGCTACATCCATTGCTAAGGAGAGCTCAGAACCTGTTGCAAAGAGGGTAAAATCGGGTTTACTCGCTTCTTTTTTGACAATGTACGCCCCGCGACCAACACCTTCTTTGAAGGGTACTTTGGATCCAGGATTTTCAGGTAACTTTTGCCGCGTAAGAATGATGGCCGAAGGTCCTTGATATTGCAGCGCGGAAAGCCATGCTCCCTTTACTTCATTCGGATCAGCAGGGCGGAAAACGTGGAGCCGCGGCATCGCTCTTAGTGCAGCGTAATGTTCGACGGGTTGGTGGGTTGGCCCATCTTCACCGAGGAAAATGGAATCGTGTGTAAACTGATAGATGACTTGGTAGCGTGATAGAGCTGCTAGCCGGATCGCATTCCGCATGTAATCGGAAAAGGTCAGGAACGTTCCAATAAAGGGTGTGAACATTCCAGTCAGATACAGTCCTGCGGCGGCTGTTGCCATGCCGAATTCACGGATTCCATATTTAATATTGCGTCCTTCAAAATGTCCTGGTGACACGAGAGGAAATTGTTTCATCATGGTTTTATCTGATCCGGAAAGATCAGCAGATCCACCGACGAGGAAGGGCAGAACATCTCCAAGATGACATAGAACAGCGTTTGATGCGGCGCGTCCTGCAATCGGAGTTTCAATTTTAAGCTTCTCGAGTTGTTTTTCGAGATCGTCTGGCAATTTCCTTTCAGCCATCGCTTCAAATTCTTTCGCTTCATCGGGATATTTTGCGCGGTAGGCTTCGAATTTAGCCTGCCATTTTTCTTCTAATTCGATGCATTTACGCCCATGTTCTTCGAAATATGTTTTTACAGCCTGTGGAATGTAAAATGCTTCATCGGGAAGACCCAGCGCTTTTTTCGTCGCGGCAAGTTCTTCGGGACCGAGCGGCTCTCCATGTGCTTTATGTGTCCCTTGTTTATTGGGAGCTCCTTTTCCAATAATGGTATGCATGGTGATAAAAATCGGTCGATTTTGCTCTTCGCCAAGCTTTGACATCACTTCATGAATCGAGTCGAGATCATTTCCGTCCATCTCAAGTACATCCCATCCATAGGCTTGGAATCTTTCGGCTGTATTTTCTGATCCTGATTGATCGAGCGGCCCATCAAGTGTGATTTTATTGGAATCATGAATAAGAATGAGATTGTTGAGATTGAGGTGACCTGCTAGAGAACATGCTTCTTGTGAAACGCCTTCCATCAGGCATCCATCCCCTGCTAAGCAATAGATTTTGGGATCAAAAAGTTCATGTCCTGGCTTGTTAAATTTTGCTTCAAGAAGTTTGTAGCCGAGGGCATTCCCAATAGCATTTCCTACACCTTGCCCGAGAGGTCCTGTTGTCGCTTCAACGCCATCAGTGTCCCGATATTCTGGATGGCCAGGGGTCTTTGAGTGGAGTTGACGAAAGCGTTTGAGTTCTTCAAGTGGGAGATCGAAACCTGCGAGATGAAGGCAGGAATAGAGAAACATCGATCCATGACCTGCGGAGAGGAAAAAGCGATCTCGATTAAGAAAATGGGAGTTTTTTGGATTATGACGCATTAAGACGCCATAGAGATACGCTCCAAATTCGGCGCAGCCCATAGGAAGGCCTGGATGTCCTGAATTGGCTTTTTCAACCCCTTCAAATGAGAGTTGTCTGATCGTATCTGCTGTTTTACTGAGGATCTTTTTTAGGTCATCATCCATTAATTTAAGACTCCATTCTTGCATTTCATTTAAATATACTATATTTTTAACCTTCGAAACTAATCTTAGCAAGGAAAAATGCTCTCTCAAGACCTGCGACGCAAATTTATTAATTATTTCAAAAAAGAAGGACATACTGTTGTTCCTTCAGCTCCTGTAGTCCCTCATGATGATCCTACATTACTTTTTAACAATGCGGGAATGAATCAATTCAAAGATGTCTTTCTAGGAAAGACAGTGCGGGATTATACAAAAGCCGTATCTTCTCAAAAATGCATTCGAGTCGGTGGGAAACATAATGATCTCGATAATGTGGGACATACAACGCGGCATAATACCTTCTTTGAAATGTTAGGCAATTTCTCTTTTGGCGATTATTTCAAAAAAGAGGCGATTAAATATGCCTTTGATGTGACAACAAATGTTTTTGAACTCCCCCTCGATAAAATTTGGGTATCTGTTTACAAAGATGATGATGAGGCATACGAACTCTGGAAACAATACATCGATGAAAAACATATTGTCCGTTTTGGAGAGGAAGAAAATTTCTGGTCAATGGGTGATACCGGCCCTTGCGGTCCTTGTTCCGAACTGCTTTTCGATCGAGGCGAGCGTTTTGGCAAGTTTGCAAATCCCCATGAAGATAGAGATGGGGAGCGGTATTTTGAATTTTGGAATCTCGTTTTCATGGAGTACAATCGGGAACAAACGGGTGCCACGATCCCCCTCTTAAAAAAATCGATCGATACTGGGGCCGGCCTCGAGCGCGTCGTCTCGATTAAAATGGATGTCGATACGGTCTTTGCTACAGATATTTTGCGCGGTTTGATTTCTGAAATCGAAAAAATTACGCGCAAGAAATATGACCCTTCCGACAAGCATTTTGCACCTGCATTTCATGTCATTAGCGATCATATACGCGCCTTAGCTTTTGCTATTGCCGATGGCGCTCAACCAAGCAATGTTGAAAGAGGCTACGTTCTACGTAAAATTTTACGCCGCGCTGTCCGTTACGGACGTCTGCTCGAAATGGATGAGCCTTTCTTAGCCAAACTCCTCCCCAAGCTCACTGAGATGATGGGCGGTGATTATCATGAGCTCAAGCAAGCGCAAAGCCGCACAGCTGAACTTCTCACCCTGGAAGAAGAGAGCTTTTTCCGCACTCTCAAACGGGGCGGCAATATCCTCTCCCAGGTCATCAATAAATCTGAAGAGGGTGAAAAAAAAGAGATCAGTGGTGAAGATGCTTTCAAATTGAAAGACACCTATGGATTCCCCATTGAAGAGATCCTTCTCATCGCAAAAGATGAGGGGTTAAGCGTTAATCTCGATACCTACCAAATTCTTGAAAAAGAGGCAAAGGACAAATCTCGCAAAGCAAAAGCCACTCATTTGCAAACTTTCGAAGAAAATATCTTTCAAAATTGCGTGGAAGAACACGGCGCTTCTGAATTTATCGGTTATGATGAAACCGAAGCAGAAGGGACCATTCTGGCAATTGTTGCAGATGGCATTTTTGTTGAAAAACTGGAGACAGGTCAAGAGGGTGTCATTCTTCTCGATAAAACGCCGTTTTATGCCGAAAAAGGGGGACAAGTTGGGGATAAAGGTGAACTATCCCATCATGAGGCGCATTTCCTTGTACATGACTGTCAATCCCCTTTCCCCGATGTGATCATCCATGTTGGAAAGCTTGAAAAAGGTACGCTGCTTGTTGGCGAACCAGTTGTTGCAAAAATTGATGAAAAAAGACGTTTAGAAATTGAAAAGCACCACACAGCAACGCATCTTCTTCATTGGGCTCTGCAGCAGGTACTGGGAGAGCATATCCGTCAAGGCGGCTCTCTTGTTGAAAAAGATCGCCTTCGTTTCGATTTTACGCACCACAAAGCACTCACCTTTCAAGAACTTCGGGAAGTTGAACATCTTGTGAACGAAAAGATTTGGGAAAACCGCCCCCTTGCTACCTACGAACTCTCATTTGAAGAGGTGCAAAAGAAAAAAGATATTAAGCAATTTTTTGGCGAAAAATATGGAAACATTGTACGCGTTGTCGATATCGACACCTTTTCTAAAGAACTCTGCGGTGGAACGCATGTCACCTCTCTTGGCCTGATTGGCTTTTTCAAAATCGCAAAAGAGAGCAGCATTGCAAAAGGTGTGCGTCGCATTGAAGGACAGATTGGCATTGAAGCGTTAAAATTGACCGATAAATCAGAAGATCAACTTCTGAAATTATCTGAAATCCTTGAAACACCCCTTCAAAAATTGGAAGAGAAGACCTCGCAAATGGTCGAAGAAGGGAAAAAGCTCAAAGAAGAGGCGAAAAAGGGGCGGAAGAAATATCTCAACGACCTCGCTGCCACGCTGATGACCAATATCAAACAAACGAAAACCTGCCCTCTTTTATGTGCAGCGATCGATATCACACCGGATGAACTCCCCCTACTTGGCAATGAGCTAATGGGTAAAATGACATCTGGCGTCCTGGCTCTTGCAGTAAAGCATCAAGATCGATGCCAACTGCTCATCAAAGTTAGTTCCGATATTGTCGAAAAAAACATCCATGCAAACGCACTTATCAAAGAAATCGCCCCCCTTATTCAAGGCGGCGGCGGCGGAAAAAAAGATGCAGCGCAAGCTGGAGGGAAGAATCCTCAGGGAATTCCTCAAGCTTTTGAGAAACTGGAATCGGTCCTGTGTTAAGCACGCTTCTCCAAAGCCCTTTTCTGAGCAAGTTTGAACCCTCTGTTTTTCTAGAAGGTCTGTGGGGAAGCCCCAAGGCGATCCTCTCACTTCTTGCTACGAAAAAAACCGGCAAAAATTGCGTCATCATTACGGGCTCAGAGCGGCATAATCACCTTCTTGAAGATCTCTCCTATTTTTCCGATCTTCCGCTGCATGAGTTTCTCCCCTGGGAAACGCTTCCTGGTGATGAAATTGCACCCAGCGCTGATATCGTGGGAAAACGGTTTGAAATTCTTCAACATCTTTTAACGCAAAAGAGGCAGCAAATCATCATTTGCCCGCTTGCTGCTATCCTGCAGAAAGTGGTCTCCCCAAAAGCACTCGCCCCCCTACTTCTCCACTTAAAAAAAGGGGATGAAGTTCCCTTCGATACGCTCCCAACACGGCTTACAGAATTGGGTTATACACGATGTAGCGTAGCCAGTGAAAAAGGTGAATTTGCTGTGCGAGGAGGTATTCTAGATATCTTTCCCCTTTCAGCGTACGATCCTTACCGGATCGATTTTTTCGGTGATGAAATCGATGGGATGCGCTCCTATGATCCCATCAGTCAAAAATCGATCGAGAAAAAAGACAATGTTTTTATTCCCCCCGCAAATGAAATACAACTTCTTGAAGAGCACTCTTCCACCCTCTTTAGCTATCTCGGTGAAGACCCTCTGATCATCTTTGATGATCTTCTAGAAATCGAAGATAAAGCCGTGGCTTTGAATTCACTGCCAGGTGCAAAATCCCCCCTTTTTACCCCCTTTAGCGTTTTTTTAGAGCAATTTAAAAAATATCGTCATCTGATCTTTAGCAAAGACCCCATTGAAACACTCACAGAAAATGTACATAAAACGAAGGAATCCATCACGTTCGAATATTTCCATCAAACTCTCACTTCAAAACGGATCAAACACCCATTTGTTCCCACGCACGCTATGTTTGAAGGAGATATTCTCCCCTCTCTTTCTACCATCGATCCCAAGTCAGAACTGATTTTCCTCACCACTTCAGAAGCTGAAGAACGCTCTCTTAAACAGCAAATTGAAACGCCCCTTCCCGAAAAGACCACCTTTAAACGGGGCTATCTCTCCAGCGGATTTTATCTTGCCGATCTCAATCTACATATGATTCCCACTCCAGAAATTACAGGTAAACACAAAGTACGCCGCACAAAATGGCGTAATACCCATCACACCCCTGCAGCAGAATTTCATCAGCTAGAACCTGGAGATCACGTAGTCCACTTCCATAATGGTATTGGGAAGTTTATCGGCATTGAAAAACAAAAAAATCATCTCGGACATGATACAGAATTTTTTATCATCGAATATGCGAAGGGAAGCAAACTCTATACACCCCTTTCCCAATCGCACCTCATCAGTCGTTACATCGGAACCAAAGAAGAATCCCCACCCTTAAGCATTCTCGGAACCAGTAAATGGACCCAAACAAAAGCCAAAGCGCATAAAGCGATTATCGGCTATGCACGCGATCTTCTCAAATTTCAGGCTCTGCGGGAAGTCAAAGGGGGCTTTGCCTATCCACCACATAGCGAAGATCTGAATCTCTTTGAAGAAGAGTTTCCCTTTGTTGAAACCGAAGATCAGGTCCTTGCCATTGATGAAATCAAAAAAGATATGCTTTCAGAAAAGGCAATGGATCGACTCATTTGCGGTGATGTAGGATATGGGAAAACCGAAGTTGCCATGCGCGCTGCCTTTAAAGCCGTTGTCGATGGAGGGAAGCAGGTCGCTCTTCTCGTGCCTACAACCGTCCTTGCCATGCAACATTATGATACCTTTCTAGAAAGGATGGCCAACTTTCCCATCAATATTGGCGTTGCCTCCCGCTTTGTAAAACGGAAAAATCTCCTTGAAACCCTCGATAAAGTAAAAACAGGAAAAGTCGATATCCTCATCGGCACACATCGCATTATCAGTAAAGATGTTGCCTTCAAAGATCTCGGACTCATTATCATTGATGAAGAACAGCGATTTGGAGTGCGTGCTAAAGAGCACCTAAAAAAACTCAAGATTGGTGTCGACTGCCTCACCCTTTCTGCAACGCCCATTCCCCGCACCCTTTACTATTCTCTCGTTGGCGCGCGGGATATGTCAGTGATCAATACTCCTCCGCAAGACCGCCTACCCATTAAAACCATCCTTTGTGACTACAATCCAGAAGTGATTAAAAATGCCCTTCTCCGAGAACTTAATCAAGACGGGCAAGCCTTCTTCGTCCATAATCGCGTGGAGACCATCTTTAAAGTTACAGAAGAGTTGCAAAAACTTGTCCCTTCAGCACGCATCCTCGCCGTCCATGGTCAGATGTCAGCTGATGAAATCGATGCAACCTTCCATGCCTTCAAAAAAGGGGATGCCGACATTCTCGTTGCGACGACCATTATAGAAAGTGGCATCGATATTCCTAACGCCAATACCATTCTCATCGACCGCTCTGACCGGTTTGGCTTGGCCGATCTCTATCAAATGCGTGGACGCGTTGGAAGATGGAATCGCCCCGCTTATGCCTATTTTCTCACACCCAAAAATCGCTCTCTTTCTGAAGATTCCCGCAAACGCCTGCAAGCTCTTGTCGAAGCCTCCGGATTTGGCGGAGGGATGAAACTTGCCATGCGCGACTTAGAAATTCGAGGCGCTGGAGACATTCTAGGCACGCAGCAATCGGGTAATGTCTCAGCCATAGGGTTCCACCTCTACTGCAAAATGCTCAAGCGAACTGTCGGTGCTATGAAACAAAGACAGCCTACCACCTTCATCGAAACCAAAATGGAATTCTCATTCGATGCCACACTCCCTCCAAGCTACATCGCAGAAACCGGCTTGCGACTTGAAATCTACCACCGGCTTGGAGATGCGCACGAATTAAAAACTGTGGATGACATTCTCCATGAACTTAAAGATCGTTTTGGGAAACCGCCCCTGCCCGTCCAATGGCTCTACCATCTGACGCGCCTGCGTATCTTCGCCTCGCAAAAAGGATATACGCTGTTAAAATTTGAAAAAACAACCCTGCTTGCAGAGCGGGGCAAGGAAAAGAAACGGCATTTCCTCCCCTCATTTGCCTCTCCCAAAGAGCTCGAAGAAAAGACAATCCAGCTTCTGTAAACCCGGGTTTCAATAGCATAAAATTTACAATTCCTTTACAATTCTCCCCAAAATGGAGAGAATATGGCTACCTTAGCTTCTGCTACAAGAAGAGAAGACACCCTACCCCTCGTTACAGAGGTACAATCTTGGTCTGATTGGTTTGCCACACCTGCATATTATTTGGCTTCATATGCGACGGATCCCATCTGCTATGCAAAAGAATTTTGGTGGAGAGCAAAGATCGTCGATGATGTCTATCCCGATGCTTCCAATATAGAAAAATGTGCCCGTAGAGTCTTTCTAGGAATATGTGCTACTGGGTGTGTAGTTATGTCTCCTCTAGCTATTTTAGGTCTTGCCCTGCGACCGCTTGCCATCTATCTGCAATCGCAACCTTTTCGATATCTACATGGAAGAGGCCTTGAAAAACCACTTGGCGATGAATTTACAATGCATTCCTGGAATATTCTTGGTGTAAGAGCTGAAAATGTCATCACCGACGGTGGCGCCTCTCCTATTCAATTTAGAATCGACCGTATAGCAAATGAAATTTTAAATAAGAATGCCAATCTAAATTGTCTTTATGAAGTATTTGATATTCAAACAGCAAAGGCACTCTACCGAAGACTTGAACCCTATTATGCACATTTTTACTTTCATATGGGAGCAAGAACGATCGGTGTCCCATCAGGGATGATGGTTATTTCCAATCTCAAAATTAACAACCCTGAGTTTCATCCTTTCTCTCAAGACATGCTCGATGATAGAGCACAATATTCGGGAAAAGGAATTTTTAAAATGGGACTTGGGGCAGGACGCGCTTCAGTTTATTCGACACATCTACAACATTCAGAGATCTGTATTGAGCCTACCGATGGTGAAAAATTAGCAAAACGAGTTGAAATGGCAATGATCGTGAATCTAATGGAACGAGATCCTGCAGATGCTGTCATTTTAACAGGCGATCTAAACTCAAGCGCTCAGGAATTTCGTGACTACGAATGGGAAGCTGATTTTGGCGCGGTTGATAATGAAATCACCTGGGATGGAGATGCATGGTGTGCGGGCCTCACAGGAAAGCAACCTTCACCACCCCTAAAGTTCGATTATACCAGAGTTTTTCGTGAAAAAGGAGCTGTTCTAGAAAGAGAAATCGTCCCAAATGGATTTGATGGAACACGTTATAAAGACGAAGCGCTTTCAGATCACAGAGCCCTCTTTTGCCGCATCAAAGTCTAATATTTCATAATTATTGGATGATGCCGCTTTTTTCGATGATGATAAGGAATATGATGAGCGGTATGAGGTACTTCATGCAGAAATGCCACGGCTTGAAAAGAAAATGCCACTTGCTCCCTGCCGCAAATTCATCTGACGCTACTTTCTTATCCATCACCCATCCAATAAAGATGGATGTCAAAAGCCCACCAAACGGAACAAGCCAGATAAAGACAAGATTTTCAATGGTATTCATGAAATTGCGACCATAAACCTGCGTCCACGTGGGGAAAATATCCTGCGATTGTGAGAGGGCACAAGGAATTCCGAGGAGAAATGTGCAACAAGCAACCGAAAGGACTGATCTTCTTCGGGTCCATCCTTTGAGCTCCATCAGATTTGTCGCGACAACTTCGATAAATGGAATCGATGATGTTAGGGCTGTAAAAACAAATAGGGTAAAAAAGGCAGTCGATAAAACAAGTGAGCCGGGAAGTTGCGCAAAAAGATAGGGCAGCGTTTTAAAAATAAGTCCCGTTCCTTCACTTGGAGAAAGGTCAAATGTAAAGATAACAGGGAAGATCATAAGTGCCGCTAAGACAGCAACAATAAGCACGGACAGGCCAACAATACCTGCCATTTGTGGGATGTTGGTATCTTTTTTCATGTAACTACCGTAACTGATCATGATCCCTTGTCCCAGACTCAGGGTAAAAAAGGCTAGTCCAAGTGCTTCTAATGCACTTGCAAAATCAAACTGTGCAAAGTTGGGATAAAAAATGAAATGGGCGGCTTCTCCAAATCCACTGAGTGTCAAACTATAAATGAATAGGCCTATGAGCATGACGAAAAGGGCACGTGTCATGATCTTTGCCCAAAACTCAATTCCTTTGCGCACCCCTGAGAGTACGATTCCCATTGTGATCAGGGTGAAAAGAAAATGCCAGAAGACAGTGATGGCTCCGGAATGGGAAAGTCTTTCAAAGACAGCTCCAATTTCATCTGAAGAGAGATTTTGATAGAAACCATTGAGCGACATGAGAATGTAACTCATTCCCCAACCTGCAATTACACTATAAAAAGACATGATGAGAAATGAGGAGAAAACGCCGAACCAACCGGCGATTTTCCAGCCTGGCCTTTTTGGACTTAAGTTTGTAAAGGCTCCAATTGCCGCTCGTTGCGTGTGGCGACCAATAAGTAATTCCCCGATGAAGACGGGCACTCCAATGAGAATGACACAGATGAAATACATGAAGAGGAAAAGACCTCCCCCATTTTCACCTACGGTGTAGGGAAATTTCCAGAGGACTCCTAGCCCGACAGCTGAACCGATAGCGGCTAGAATAAAACCTAGGCGGGATCCCCAATGTTCTCTTGGTTGGTTCATGCTGCTCCTAGAAGGACTTTATCAAAATCAATCAGTCCACTTTTTTGAATGATGATAAGTAGAATTAGAATTGGTATAACCCATCGTATGAAGAAAAACCAGGGTTTCCAAAGCCATGTGGTCGTATGACCTGATGAAAATTCTTCGTAGATCACCCGTTTTTCTGTAATCCACCCGATAAAAACGGCTGAAAAAAGACCAGCAAAAGGAATCACCCAGATAGTTACAAGCCGGTCGATGGTTGATAAAAAGTTAGTGCCATAAATTTGATCCCACCCTGGAAAAATGGCTTGTGATACAGCAAACGCACTTGGAATTCCAAAAATGAATGTGCCAGCTCCGACGATCAATACGGCTTTTTTTCGTGTAAGGTTAAAGAGCTCCATTAAATTTGTTGCAACAACTTCAATGAGTGGGATGGCTGAGGTAAGTGCTGTAAAAACAAATAGGGTAAAAAAGAGGGTTGAAATGACAAGAGCTCCTGGAAGTTGCGCGAAAAGATAGGGAAGTGTTTTAAATACTAGACCATATCCTGCTTGCGGCTCAAAATTAAATGTGAAAACCACGGGGAAAATGGTGAGCGCGGCTAGGATTGCAACAATGAGGACAGACCCTCCGACAATCCCTGCCATTCCGGGAATGCTAACATCTTTTTTCATGTAACTTCCATAACTGATCATCACACCTTGACCTAAGCTAAGGGTGAAAAAGGCGAGGCCAAGTGCTTCTAAAATGCTTGAAAGTTTGAATGCACCGAGATCTGGATAAAATACAAAGCGGGCGGCATCTTTAAAGCCTGACAATGTCAGTCCATAGAGAAATAGGAGTACTAATAGAATCAGAAGCATTCGGGTCATCATTTTGGCCCATTTTTCAATCCCTTTACGCACACCACCAAAGACAATTCCCATGGTGACAAGAGTAAAAATAAAATGCCAAAGGAGGGAGATTCCCCCTGATTTCGAGAGCGTATCAAACACTTGGCTTATTTCTGTGGAACTGAGTCCTTGATAAAACCCGGTCAGAGACATGAGAATATAACTCATCCCCCAGCCTGCAATTACACTATAAAATGACATGATTAAGAAGGAAGAGAGGACGCCGAGCCAGCCCGCTGCTTTCCATGCGGTATTGCGCGGATGGAGCACTGCGTACGCACCAACAGCCGCACGCTGCGTTGCGCGGCCCAATATCAGTTCACCAATAAAAAGGGGAACTCCAACAAATATGACACAGACGAAGTAGCATAGAAGGAAAAATCCTCCGCCCTGATCTCCGACAGTATATGGGAATTTCCAGAGGAGCCCGAGGCCAATGGCAGATCCAATCGCTGCCATAATGAAGCCAAAGCGGGAGCTCCAATGCTCTCTTGCTTGATTCATTTAAGAGAGTGTAAAGAGTTATACCTTATTATTCAATGCCGATATTACGGTGATATGCGCCTTTTACTTTTTTCGATTGCATTTCGCTGGCTTTCTTTAGAATTAAGATTCCTTTTTCGACATGATCACCCATAAAGTTATCAAAAACGAATTCAGAACTCTTTTTAGTTTTCACTCCATCTCGATTGAGAGGGAGATCGGAAATAAGAAGAAGGGCTCCGAGTGTAAATTTCCTTTTATAACTTGCCGTAAAAAGTGTGGCGCATTCAAGTTCAATCCCTTGAGCCTTGGTTGCTTTGAGTCTTTCTTTGAAATCCTCGTTAAATTCCCAAAATCTTAGATTCGTCGTATAGGTGATTCCGATATGATAGCTGGCTTTTTCTTCTTCCAAAACTTCTGTAACGGCTTTTTGCATCAAAAAATTGGCAAGAGATGGGACGTCCGAGGGGAAATAGAAATCTGAGGTGCCCTCGCCTCGAATGCTCGCAACAGGCACTAGATATTCCCCAACTTGATAACGGCGACGCAATCCCCCACACATTCCCAAAAGAACTGCCCCCTTGATTGATAGGAAGGAGCAGAGGTCGACAACTAAAGCGGCAGCAGGCGATCCAATTTTAAAATCGAGAATACTTACCTCTTCATCTGGTGCATGCGCCACCTTGAACATTGAACCTTCGGTTACCTTAACTCCACGAGACGAAGCAAAATAATCGACATATCTAGGAAAATTTGTGATCAATAGATTTTGCTGAAACTCTTCAGCCTGAGACCCTGAATATCTTTCCAAGGTTTCACGAGCAAATTGATCTTCATTGATTTCTTGTGTCTCCATATCCAACTCATAAACCTATATATTTTTTTTTAAAATAAAATTCATATTTTAATTTGACTTGAATTAAATTAATCTTTATAAAGACCACGTAAAGATTAAAATTTAACCCCCTTAGTCATATGATACCAGCTGTCACCCAAAATTCACCATGTTGCCAGATGATCCCATCATGTTTCTGTGGCAACTCACCTCTCTTAAATCGGATTCAATCCGAATGGAAAGAACTTCTTTTAGGTGTGTCTACCATTTTATCTATCGCAGCCTTTGCGGTTTCAATGTTCAATGGCGCCATTTTTGTGGCATTCGGTTATGCCCTCTTCACATTTGCGTCAATGGTTGGATTCCGAGCGGTTAAGCAGGTTAAAGTGCTAAAACCCCTAGAAGAAACAGTCACTCTGCTCACGCGCCACAGTGAAGAGCAGCAAGATCAGATCAACCAACTCAAAACAACGCGGGAGCAGCTCGAAAACACGCGAGAAGAGCTCAACTCTGAGGTTAGCCGCTTGAATACCCGCATTAACCAGATCAAGCATGCCACAGATGAAACAATGAAACAAATTACAATCTTGGATAGCTTGATAGAAAAATCGAGGGTTGAGCAACAAGCATTAGAAACAATTAGAAGGAAAATTGAAGTTGCTCATGGTCGCCTTGAAGAGACCCAAACACATCTTGAATCGACACGAGGACAACTTTCAGATGTGGTAAATAATTTCGAGAGTCTGCAAGCAATCATTCGAGATGAAATAAAACAACTTATTGCAATAAGTAAGGAAGCCAATGAAGCTTCAAATTCCCGCACAAGCGAGCAAAGTGAACTCCTAGAAAAAACGCTTGGTAAATTCAATAAATTACTTGAGCAATTCGATCCAATTGAACAAACTGATCCAAGTCAAACACGCTTTCCTAGATTTAGTACTAATCATGGTGCCGTATTTGAAACCCCACCGCCACAATATTCTCCTCTTAGAGAAGATACGCGTGAAAAATCTGGAGATATAAAGAGAAATCTAACACAAGACTTCGTGATGGTGTGAATTGAAACCCGGATTTGAAAGTTATTCATTTATCATGCATAATTGAGCCTTCTTCATCATTAATAAAGGCTGAAACAATGGCACAGGTTAGCACGAACGAATTTAAAAATGGCATGAAGGTTGAGATCGAAAATGAACCTTATACGATTGTTGGTGTCGAATTTGTCAAGCCGGGAAAGGGTCAGGCTTTTACACGTACGAGGCTGAAGCATCTGATCTCTGGACGCGTGGTTGAAAAATCTTATAGATCGGGGGAAAAACTCGATGTAGCAGATGTGGAAGAAACCAAAATGCGGCTTCTCTATCAAGAACAAGATGGGGCTGTTTTCATGCATGATGAAACTTTCGATCAAATCACTGTTCCCTTTTCGGCAATTGGAGAGACTCAAAAGTGGCTGATGGAAGAGACGCTTTATGATATTGTTCTTTATAATGGGGAAGTAGTTGATGTCATTCCACCAACTTTTTTGAATATGAAGATCCAAGAAACTGCTCCTGGTGTTCGTGGCGATACTGCTTCGGGCCGCGTCCTTAAACCTGCCATTATGGATACAGGGGCAAAGGTGCAAGTTCCTATTTTTATCGAAGAAGGCGAGCTAATCAAGGTCGATACGCGCACTGGGGAATATGTCTCTCGCGTCTAAATGCTCTCTTTTGAAAAAACGTGCTGAAATGCTTGCGAAGGTACGAGCTTTTTTTGCAAAGCGTCATGTACTTGAAGTCGATACTCCTGCTCTTTCACACGCTTCGTCTATCGATGCGCATATTGATCCCATGTTCGTCCATCCGAATGGTTATCTTCATACTTCCCCGGAATATGGAATGAAACGTCTTCTTGCTGAAGGAAGTGGGGATATCTATCAACTCAGCCATGTCTTCCGCTGCGAAGAAATAGGACGGCTCCATAATCCCGAATTTATGCTCCTTGAATGGTATCGGGTAAGCATGCCTCTTACGGTTTTTATTGAAGAAACGCTTGAGCTGTGCGGACTTTTTTGTCCTTCGCTCCCCTATTCGGTGCTTTCTTATGAGGCTGCATTTAAAAGGCATTTGGATCTAGATATTAGAAATATTACTGTAGAATCGTTGACAGGGCAGTATGACATTCCGCCTTCGGATGATCTGGATACGCTGCTCAATTATCTTTGGGGCATCTATGTTGAACCAGAGCTTGGGCAGGGAGAATTTACAGTGATTACTCCCTATCCTGCATCTCAAGCTGCTCTTTCTCAGGTTGTAGGCGAGCATGCGATGCGTTTTGAAATTTATCACCTGGGTATTGAGCTTGCCAATGGATATCAAGAACTTACAGATGCTAAGATACAAGAGGAGCGGCTAATCAATGAAAATAAAAAACGTGTATTGCTTGGAAAGGAGCCTCTTCCGATCGACATGCATTTTGTGAATGCATTAAAATCAGGGCTTCCACCTTGTTGCGGCGTGGCTGTTGGTTTTGATCGACTGCTGATGCTTCACCTTAAAGCGTCTTCCCTTGATGAGGTGCTTCCAATTTCTTAGTGCCAGCGTTGGACAATGGGGTAACGTCGCCCGACACCAAAGGCTTTCTTCGAAACGCGCAGGACAGGTGGTCCCTGTCGCCGTTTATATTCTGCTAGATGTATGCGTCTGATAAGATCCGTAACAACTTGAGGCTCCAGATGATATTTTTCCACAATTTGCTCGGGCGAAAGATAATCTTCCACATAGGCGCGTAGTACTGTATCAACAATTGCGTAGTCGGGCAAGGAATCGGAGTCTTTTTGATCTGGTCTTAGTTCCGCAGAGGGTGCTTTGGTAAGAATTGACCTGGGAATAACCTCTTTTTCCCGATTAATCCAGTGGCACATATCATAAACGGTAGTTTTGACAACATCACCAATCACTCCTAGTCCACCGCACATATCGCCATAGAGTGTCGAGTAGCCAAGGGCTGTTTCACTTTTGTTTCCTGTACTTAAAACGATGCGCCCAAATTTATTCGACATGGCCATAAGAATGATGCCACGAATGCGTGCTTGGAGATTTTCTTCTGTCACATCAAAGGGTTTTTCTTGAAAATGGGGCTGAAGTAGTTCTAGAAATGTATTATAGGGCTTTTTGATCGGGATTTCTTGAAATTCTATGCCAAGATTTTGAGCCAATACGCGCGCATCTTCTTCGCTTTGAGATGTTGTGAAATCTGAGGGCATAGAAATGGCTAGCAGATTTTCTTTTCCCAGAGCTTCAACTGCGATCACTGCAACGAGAGCAGAATCAATGCCTCCCGAGAGGCCCAAACAAGCCTGTTTAAATCCAAATTTTTTAAAGTAGTCACGCACGCCTAAGACAAGTGCGTTAAACATTTCATGCATGACATCAAGTTTAAATTCCATAGGGGCTGGAGGATGATCTAAATCAATTAGCATTTCATCTTCTTCAAACCCTTTGGCTTGGTGGCAAAGTTCACTTTTACCATTGAGAAAAAGGCTAAATCCATCAAAGATCAGCGATCCATTGGCGCCAACCTGACAGCAAAGAATCAATGGAACCTGGAGAGTTTGTGTCGTTTTTTTACAGACATTGAAGCGTAATTCAGGTTTTTTAGCGTAGTATGGGGATGCAGAAAGATTGATGAGAAAATCAGGTTTTAAAGGGGCAATTTCTAAAATAGGATCCTTTTCATATCGAGTATAAGATTCAATATAGCCTGCATGTTGCCAAAAATCTTCGCAAATAATAATGCCAACGCGTTTTCCTTGGTATTCCCAAATTTGCATGGTTTTTCCCGGCTCAAAATAACGCCTTTCATCAAAAACATCATAGGTGGGAAGAAGCCATTTATCCTGATAACCAATCACCTTGCCATCGATAATAACAGCTGCACTGTTGTTCAGCTGTTTTTCACCCTCGCGGTCATTGCGCCTTACAAGTCCAACAATTGCCATGAGTCCATTGGTATGCTGCGCAATTGTCTGGAGATGCTGTTCCATTCGGCTTATAAAGGCATTTTGCAGGACAAGGTCTTCTGGAGGATAGCCGCAAATTGCCATCTCAGGAAAGACGACGACATCAGCTTTTTCTTCCTTAGCACGCTTGATGCCATTTAGAATTTTTGTGACATTTCCCTCGAGGTCGCCCACAATGGGGTTCATCTGTATTGCAAGAATTTTCATGAGCCAAAATCATCCAGTACGATATGTTCTCTCGACACGCCATAGTCATCAAGGAGTTTCATAACGCTCTTGTTATGAAGTGGAGGCCCGCATACATAATAGAGACAATTTTCAGGCTCTTCCATGTTTTTAAGTTGTCCTTCTTCAAAAGCCTTAAACAGGTAGTTTGTTTTGGTGGGATCATCCATTGGCCATCCACCTTTTGCATCTTCTTCGCTGGGTTCCGATAGTACAAGCTTATACTCAAAATTATCGAATTCTTTTGCAAGTTTTTCATAGTCATCTTGATAAATATTTTCTTTTAACGAACGCGCTCCATACCAGAGCGTAAGCTTGCGTTTGGTCTTTTTTGTTAAAAAGAGATCGAGAATGTGACTGCGACCAAAAGAGGACCCTGCGCCACCGATTAAAAAGATCAGCTCACTCTCATCTTCAATCATGTGGGATTCACCATATGGTCCAGAAAACCGAACTTCATCTCCTGGTTTTAGTGCAAACGTATAGGATGAACAAATTCCCCATGGAATATTTTTTGCAAGTTCACCTTTGACAAAAGGGGGCGTGGCGATGCGAATATTGAATTTCAGAGTATTCCCTTCCGCTGGATGTGATGCCATCGAATAGGCGCGTATCACCTCTTCATGTGGCGAAGTAAAGTCAATCTCCCGATCAAAGAGATGATATTTCTCCCAATCTTCAAAATACTTGGGATCCATCGTCCCTTTCCAATCATTAGTATTTGTTCGATACGAAGGTACATGCACTTGAAGGTAATCTCCGGGGCGATATTCAACCGCCTCTCCTTCTGGCAATTCAATGATAAGCTCTTTAATAAATGTAGCTACATTTGCATTGTTTGTTACTTTTGCAGTAAATTCCTTCATTGAAAGAAGGTTTTCAGGAAGATGAATCGTCACATCATTTTTGACCTTACATTGGCAAGAAAGACGCCATCCCTCTTTTATTTCTATAGGGGAAAATGTCGCCTTATCAACATCAAGAACCTCTTCACTCCCCTTTAAAACCTGCACCTTACATTGTTTGCATGTCGCTTTGCCTCCGCAAGGAGAAGGAACAGCAATGTCATTTGCCGAAAGAGCAGCTAAGAGTGTAACCCCTCCAGGAGTTTCTTTCGTTAAAGAATCTTCATTATTAATCAAAATTTTACAAGGCGCCGAGCTAACGAGTTTAGCACGGGTGAAAAGAATCATCACAGAGAGCAAAACTCCTATGATGACAAATGCAATAATAGCAATAACTGCCAGTTCAATATCTATCTGCATCATTCTTCCAAAATTCTCTCATGGTTTCGAGTAAATATCAACACCATTCCTTGACACCTTTTCATTAAAAACTAACAATGTAACTATGGGACAAGCCAGGGAACATTGGGGCTCACGCCTCGGATTTATTTTAGCTGCAGCGGGCTCTGCCATAGGTCTTGGCAGTCTTTGGCGCTTTCCGTATATCGCAGGCGAAAATGGCGGCGGCGCGTTTGTCATTCTCTATATTATCTTTACTTTTGTAATCGGACTTCCTGTTTTTATCGCCGAACTCGTCATTGGCCGTCGCACCCAAAAGGGTGCAGTGAGTGCTTATAGCGAACTTAGCCATCATAAATCCAACTGGAAAATGCTCGGCTATCTTAACATTCTTACCTGTTTTATCATCCTTTCTTTTTATTGTGTTGTTTCAGGTTGGTGTCTCAATTATTCTTTCATGTCGCTCAATCAATTTACACTTGGAAAATCGCCCGAAGAAATAAAAAACGTTTTCAATCTCGTCTACACCTCACCTGATATGAACCTCTTTTGGCTATTTATTTTTCTCCTGCTCAATGTCGGAATTCTCTATAGCGGCATACGCAAAGGGATCGAACATTGGAGTAAAATTCTGATGCCCGCTCTTTTTATTATTCTGATCTCTCTGTTTGTTTATAGCTGCACATTTGACGGCTTTGGGAAGGCCTTTTTATTTGTTTTCTCCCCCGACTTTTCAAAACTCACCTCTTCCAATATTCTCAATGCGCTCGGAATGGCTTTTTTCACTCTCAGCGTTGGCCTTGGGATCATTTTAACTTATGGAAGCTATCTTAAAGAATCTGAAAACATTCCTAAAACCGCTCTCATTGTTGCTTTGCTAACTCTTTCTGTCTCCCTACTTGCAGCACTTCTTATCTTCCCCATTGTCTTCACCTACGATCTTCCTCCCGAAGGCGGTCCCGGACTTGTATTTCAAACCATGCCCATCCTTTTTGCCAAACTCAAAGGAAGCCTCATCATTTCAACGATCTTTTTTCTCCTCCTCACATTCAGCGCACTCACTTCGACCATTTCCCTTTTTGAAGTTCTTATTTCCAACCTCATTGAGCTCTTCCATTGGACACGTGGTAAAGCACTTATCATCTCAACATCTGCGACATTTGTTCTCGGCATTCCATGCGCCCTTTCCGGTTCACAAACACTCTTTCCAACATGGACCGAAATTTATGGGAAAGATTTTTTCGATACACTCAACTATATAACAGCAAGTTGGATGATGCCTATTGCAGGACTCTTAACAACGATCTTCATTGGTTTTATCATGGAAAAGCACGCCTCTCATGACGAATTTTTAAAAGGTTCGATGTTAAGAAAAATTTTAAGGCCCTGGTATTTTTCTGTAAAATGGGTTGCACCGATCGCTGTTTTCTTAATCATCTTAGAAAAAGCTGGGATCCTCGGCACACTTTTTTCCTATTTAAAATAACTCCTTTTTCAGCTACAATTACCTCATAAAGACACACAACCCAGGTGTAAAAATGACTGAAGGCAATCTTAAAATTCATAGTGAAAATATTCTTCCAATTATCAAAAAATGGCTTTATTCCGATAAAGATATTTTTCTCCGCGAACTCGTCTCCAATGCGTGTGATGCCACCAGTAAACTCAAGATTCTACGCGACCAAGGAAAAGTCGCCTTTCAAGATGAAGAATTAAAAATTGAAATTCAAATCGATAAAGAAAATCGCCTGATCAAAGTCATTGATACCGGCATTGGGATGACAGCTGATGAAGTCGAAAAATATATTGCACAGCTCGCCTTTTCTGGTGCTGAAGAATTCATGAATAAATACCAATCTGGTGAAGAAAAAGATCAGATCATTGGCCACTTTGGCCTCGGCTTTTACTCATCATTTATGGTCAGTGACCGCGTTGAAATCAATACGCTCTCGTATGAAGATGGCGCAAAAAGTGCCCACTGGTCCTGTGACGGCTCTTCAAGCTATGATCTTACAGATGGCACACGAGCTAGTCGCGGAACAGAAATCATTCTCCACATCGGTAAAGATGACGAAGAATTTCTAGAAGAAACGCGTCTGAAAAACATCCTTCAAAAACATTGCTCTTTTCTTCCCGTTCCTATCTCCCTTAACGAAACACAAATTAACACCAAAGAACCCCTCTGGATCAAAGCCCCCTCAGAATGCACTGAACAAGAGTACCTCGAATTCTACAGACATCTTTATCCATTCGAGCCCGATCCAATGTTTTGGGTCCACCTCAATGTTGACTACCCTTTCCACCTAAAAGGGATCCTCTACTTTCCAAAAATCACCAAACAATTTGATTTTCAAAAAAGCCAGCTGGACCTCTATTGCAATCGCGTTTTCGTTTCGGATCAATGCAAAGACCTCATTCCAGATTATCTCACCATTTTGCGCGGCATCATCGACAGCCCTGATATTCCACTCAACGTCTCCAGAAGTTACCTCCAAATGGATCGCACCGTCCGCCAGCTTTCAGGACACATCTCAAAAAAGATCTCCGACAAGCTCAAAACACTCTACACAACCGATAAAGACAAATACATCGCATGTCTTCCCGACATTGAAATGATCATCAAACTCGGCTGCCTCCAAGATGATAAATTCTACGAACGCATCAAAGACGCACTGCTATGGAAAACAACTGAAGGAGAATGGACCAATCTCGAAGAATATATCGGGCGACACCAAGAGGCATACGATCAAAAGATCTTCTATCATAACCAAGACGAGAGCCTAGAAACCCATTTTCTCACCATGTACAAAGAAAAAGGGATTGAGGTGCTCATCTCACAAAACTACATGGATACACCTCTGTTTAGCTTCCTAGAAACAAAGCTCACCCCAGTGAAGTTTCAACGCATCGATGGCGGTATCGACACACTTATCCTTGATAAAGAGAGAGAAAAAGGCCTCCTCGATGCTGAAGGTAAGACAGAAGCCAGTAAAATTGCAGATTATTTCCGTACACATCTTGAAGAAGTAGAAATCGAAGCGAAAAGCCTCTCTAGTGATACGCTTCCCGCCTTTCTCATGCTCAAAGAAGAAAGCCGAAGAATGCGGGATTATCTCGCCCTCTCACAACAAGAGTTACCACCAAATCTCCTTGAAAAACCCACATTCGTCGTCAATACTAACAACAATCTCATCAACTCCATCTACTCACTCAAGGAGAAACAGCCAGATCTTGCTAAGACCCTCGTCACCCAGCTCTATCAGCTCTCACTCCTCACACAAAAAGAGCTAAAACCCGCTGATCTTTCCACGTTTATTAAACAATCGAATGAGGTTCTGGAGACCCTTGCAGAGCAGGCGACACACTCTTAAACTCCTCTAAAAAGCGTGTAATGATCAATTGCTCGAGCCTTCCTTTCATATGAGCAGGAGAAGCAATCCTTAAATGCAGATCAATCGCATCTGGGCTTGGGATTTGCAGTGACACCATTGGCTCAACAGAAGGAAGCTCCAAGCTTTTCATTTTCTCCATCCTACGTATTTGATGCCGCGCCTGCTCCATATAAGGCGCACACGTCTCCTGGGCAATCTGCAACAAAATTCGTTGTGCTTTTTTCCAATCCTCATCAATCTTTAAAGGAATTCGAATATTGATCATGTAGTAATTGCCTAAGAATGACTCATTTACAACAGATTTTTCTAAAAGCGAGCTATTCGGAAAAACAATTCTCTTACCCGTCAATTTATGGTTCGCAGCTCCCCTTCCAATCTCCAATAGAGTCGTCGAGAGAATCCCGATATCGATTACATCCCCCCTTACGCCTGCTACATCGATCCGATCCCCAATATCATACATATGGCCCCGAAATCGAATAATTGAACCAGTTAAGCACATAAAGAGCTCTTTGACCGAATAAACCATAGCGAAACCGATCGCAAAAACAGAGACAGCAAATCCCTGAATCGCCTCACCCCAGATATAGATCACTGCCATCGTTGAAACGATAAAAAAAATCATCTTCGATGAACCAATCCACCTTAATCGCTGTTGTGACGTCCAATTTCTCTCGGCTCTCCTAATATATATCATTGTTAAACATCTGAATATTAACAAGATAACGCAAACTGCCGCAGTTGCGATAAAATTCTTCGTCAAAAACCGTTCAATAAAACCGATATCATTCATTTATAACCACATTTAAAAATTAGCACCCATAGTTATACTCAAACCTAGCATATTCTTAAAAGATAAATCTTAACCGCCTCAACACCAATCACTTGCCAGATCCATATTTTAAAGAAATAATTAATATTATATAGACTTAAATTATTGAATATTATAAAATATAAGTAATAATGTAATAATATATGTTAATAAAAGGACAATAAAATGACTCTTAGCGTTAATAACATAAGCGGTTTAATGTATGGCAACCAATCCATATCCTCAGGTATTGAAAAATCACCTGACTTTATAAAAGATGTAAATAGCCTCGTTAATACTGTTCAACAAAGCATCCTAAAGAATGATTTTTTTACAGACAACACACCTATTTCGGTGAGATTTACTATCTACCCAAATGGTGTAGTTCAGATAGAAAAAATTGAGGATCAGAATCTCTCCAATCGAGTTAGAGTAGAGACTACTGATATCGGAAATCGGATTTATGAGAGGATACATGGTGTAGCAACGCAACGGCTCCCATCACATCAACAGAATGCACAATCCCAACATCAGTGGGAAGCACAGCCTATCGCATCGACTTCTCAACATCCACCTCAAGCAGAGAATTTTTTTTCACCTAGAAAACCATTGCAATCCCCATCCCGCCTGCAAAAGGTCGTAGATGAAGTACAGCAAACTGGCACACCCCTCTCTTTTACAGCAACAATAGCAACTCGCGATTATCAAGCTTTTAAAAGTGGACAGGCCAAACCAGCAAGACCTACCCGCACCTCTTCCTTAAAAAACAGTAGTCCCACTCTGGATGATAAATCATTACTTAAACAGCTCACACAACTTGAAGCCCTTTTGGCTAACACTCCACCTTTGGACAACTATTCACTTAAAGACTGGCTTGATAAACTTATAAATGAGGCTGAGGGAAATAATAAAACGTGTTTAAACGAAATAAAGAGCAATCTTGAGACCAGCTTACAAGATGCGCAGATGAATGAATCAGATCAAAGACTGCAGAACCTTAAACTTTGCCTCTATTCTATTTCTAAAGAGAACGATGAAGAGACTTTCAACGAACTATTAGTGGAACTTCGAGAGCTTGTCATACAATTATATAACGTAGATATTCTTGATCAGCCTGACCAAACATTTAATGCAAGACCTTCGGGTGAAGCTGAAATAAAGCTGCAGCAGGAATCACCTGGCCTTTTCGAAGCTTTTTTTAATGAAATAAATGGAAACGACGCATGGGTTAATGATGGTATCTCTGAAGCTTCTGCAGACGACGCCGAGCAAGAGCCGGGAATTTTAAGACGTACATTTACTGGAATAGGAAATATATTTAATGTTGCTGGACAAGCTTTTGAAGGAATCCATGGGAATGGGTCTATTGATGAGTAGTTGATACTTACTAATTCTTTTATGAAATGCAAAGAGCAACCGAAAGGTTGCTCTTTTTTTTACCCTTCGACTTCAGCTCTTTTCTTGTCTTCTTCAGTTCCTGCTTGAACTTCGGTTATCGCTGCTTTTAGCACTTCGATTTTTGAACCATCATACATGCGTAAGATCACTGTCTTTTCGTCAACTCGCATGATTGTTCCAACAATCCCCATAGCCGTAACACGGTCCCCTTTTGTCATTCTGTCTCGCTGTTCTTTCATCTTTTTGCGACGCTTTGATTCTGGACGCCATAAGATCAGATAGAAAAAGATAAGGGCAATCGCAATCATAATTAGCGTTTGCCACATGTTTTGACCCCCACGCTCGGGTGCTCCAGCTTGAGCTAACAAAGATGGTAAATTAAAAATTAAATCAAGTTCAGGCATGATATATCTCTCCAATTGGACAATTCAGTCCTAAGCATGCCTGAAAACCATCCTAAAAGCAAGAACTTAGCGTGTCAGAAGAGCAATATTCTCGATATGAGGGGTATGTGGGAACTGATCAACGGGCTGAATTTCACGCAGTTGATAGCCTCCTTCGAGAAGCTTTTCAATATTTTCATGCTGCGTTCTAGGATTGCATGAGATGTAAAGAATTTTATTTGGCTTTAGATGGAGAAGGTATACTAGAGATTTCTGAGAGAGCCCTGATCGCGGTGGATCGATGCAGATGATTTGCGGAGACTCTTGAAGGGTGGGTAAGATTTCCCCCACATCACCCTGAAGTACTTCAACGTTAGAAAGGGCATTATTCTCGAGATTGAGCCGCGCATCAAAAACAGCATAGGGGTTGATTTCGACGCCGATAACCTTTTTGACATGGGGTGCAAAAACCATACTGAGAGTTGCTGTTCCGCAGTAGAGATCTAGGAGAAGATCATCTGGACTGGGGTTTGCAATCTGCAGAGCTCTCTGATAGAGCTTTTCTGCCTGGAGCGTATTGGGCTGAAAAAAGGATGTGGGACTGATCGACAGGTTGAGTGTGCGATCTTCAAGCTGGAGAGTTTCATGAAGATATTCTGAGCCATGCAAGAGATGCTCGTAAAATTGTGTGGGCTTTCCCTTAATGGCCTGATGAATGCGAAGAAAGATGGAAACATTGCCATTCAGAGTTTTGAGAATGGTTTCTTTAAAGGTGTCTAGATGAGTTTGAGACAGGGCAGCTTCGCTTCTACCTGAAACTGTGAGAATAATCATTTTTTCTCCGGTACGCTTTCCTTCGCGCAAAGTCAAAGTACGCAAGCTGCCGGTGTCGCTAGATGGGTGGTATGCTTTTAGTTGAGTTTCCTGCCACCAAGCTCTGATGGTTTTTAAAAGATCTATGAACCAGGAATTTGTTAGATGACACTCGTTGAGATTGATTACGCGCCCTCGAGAACGTGCTATCAGGAGTCCCAGATACTGCGTTCCCTTTTTGTCCTCTGAAAAAGTAAATTCCATTTTATTACGATAGGCCCAGGGGTTTATGCAGGGCACTGTGGGATGGCGCTTTGTAGGTTGAAATAGGGTGTCGATTAACGTGTCTTTTTCGTGGATTTGGGCGGAATAATTAAGTTGCTGCCATGTGCATCCACCGCAGGTGCCAACATGGCTACAGCGGGGCTTAAAACGGCTTTTTGCAGGAGACAAGATTTCAAGGAGCTGACTTCGAAAGGTGCGTTTTTGCTTTTTTAAAAGTTCTACGCGAACGTGGTCTCCTACAACGCTGCCAACAACTTCGACAGGGCCTCGAGCCTCATAGGTTGCAATCCCATGTCCCTTTTTAGAATATTTTTCAATATGGAGTTCGACTTCTTTATTTCCCATGAGGAAAGGATATCATAGGGGAAAAAGAAAAGGAAGAAATGGCAAGCATTTCTTCCTAAAAGATGTAGAAAATATTTAATCTATCTTCTGCGTGTAGCTTTTCTTTTTGTCTTTCTTCTAGCTGGCGCTTTTGCTTTTGCTGGCACTCTTCTTTTTGCTGTTGTTTTTCTCTTTGCTGGTGCTTTTTTCTTAGCTACTTTTCTTTTTGCGGCTTTTTTCTTTGTTGCTTTTTTCTTTGTTGCTTTTTTCTTTGTTTTTTTACCTGCAGATACAGACTCTTTTCTATATAGCTTTGCAACTTTTTCTAACTTGATTGTTCCTGTACGAACTCTCTGAGAAGCTGCGCTATTACCTTTTTCTGCTTTTTTTAAATCATTTGATACTGCATGTAATAATGATTCTAGTTTCTTGATTGTTGCACTTAATGCCATGTTCAAAATCTCCTTAAGAAATTAATTAAATCCTATATTATATTGAATAAAAAATTCTTAAGTTATTGTGCAATCAATTTTTTGAAAATATTTTTATATATTTTTTGTATAAAAGGGTAAAATATAGTTCACACTGAGGTGTGAGTAAGAATTTGCGAAAAGAGCTGTTGTAATTTTTTTGTTGCATTTCCTACAGTTTCTTTTGCAATTGAGATGCCATCAACGTTTACAATTGGCATGACTTCTTTATTTGTTGCAGTAATAAAGACATCATCACACGAAAAGAGTTCGTCATAATTGACGTCACGTTCTTCAATTATAAAGTCAGCTCGTGCAAGATCTAAGATGATGTTACGCGTTATCCCTTTTAAGATGTGCTTGGCAGGGGTGATAAGGTGATTTTCTTTTACCAGAAAAATGTTCGAGGTACTACATTCTAAGAGTTGTTTGTTTTCTGTGAGATAAAGAATTTCAAAGACATCTTCTGCTTTACTTAGGTTGAGAAGTGCTGGAAAATAATGGGTGCTTTTACAATAAGGCAGCGGTCTTTGGAAGGTCATCGATTTTAGTCTGACACCTTCAGTAAAATGTGTTTCAGGATAAGGTTCATAGGGGAAAATAATGATTCCGAAATTTTGGCGACCTTCTACTCCTCCTGTCAGTAGCAATTTAATCCCATATTCTTCATAGGTATTTTTCTCTAAAAGAGCATTGATCACTTTTGCAATTTCGGAAAGAGGTAAAGGGAGCTTAAGTCCCATGTAAGATACAGATTTTTCAAACCTCTCGAGATGAGCTTTTAAATAAAAAGGATGCGCACCATAAGTGCGCAAGTATTCAAAGACACTCACTCCTCGCATGAGGCCAAGATCGAGTAGAGAAATAGTCGCTTTTGAAGCTGGAATATATTTTCCGTTCAGGAAGTAGATGGGTTCATCTTCATGCAGAGGACTCACAAATTACATTCTCCTATATTTCTTCATTTGATCATAGACTAGCAAGTAAGCGAATATGATCATAAGCAAATTTATATTGCTCTAGATATTTCTCTTTCAAATTATCAGATACTTGTACGCTATCAATCACGTGCTGAAAGTCTGTTGAGAACGCATATACCCTACGTAACTTTTCCACTATTTTATGTACGGAATATCTGGTCATAGCTTCATTCCCTATTTCATGGGAAAAAGCTGCATATCTTTTAAGTCTTTTATAGTTTCGTTCATCATCAGCAACGCTCTGAATCTCTTTATCTATTTCAGGAAGTAGTTTTTCACATTCCTTTTGAAATTTATCAATTATTCGAAGCCGGTAGTGACAGTCTATAAGAACACCTTGTAATGTAGTTGCTCTTTCATATAAAGAAACAGACATAGAGCATCTTCCTTATTGGGTAAGGGTATAAAAAAAGCCAAAAAAAAAGCCATCCAAAAATGGATGGCAAAAAAAAAATTTGGCGGCGTCCTACTCTTCCATACTCTTGTGCATAGTACCATCGGCGATGAAGGGCTTGACTGCTGAGTTCGGTATGGGATCAGGTATATCCCCTTCTCTATTGCCACCAAAAAAAAATCAAATATAACTAATTCACTAACATAAGACAACGCTTGAGATATGTCTTAGTAAAAAAAAGAGTGATCAAGCCAATGGACTGATTAGTATTGGTTAGCTCAACACATTGCTGTGCTTACACATCCAACCTATCACCCTGTGGTCTTCAGGGAGTCTCATTGGGATACCTTATCTCAGAGGAGGCTTGGCGTTTAGATGCTTTCAACGCTTATCCTTTCCGAACATAGCTACCCGGCGATGCCCTTGGCAGGACAACCGGAACACCATTGGTTCGTCCACTTCGGTCCTCTCGTACTAGAAGCAGCTCTCTTCAAGTATCCTACGCCCACAACAGATAGGGACCAAACTGTCTCACGACGTTTTGAACCCAGCTCGCGTACCGCTTTAATTGGCGAACAGCCAAACCCTTGGGACCTTCTACAGCCCCAGGATGCGATGAGCCGACATCGAGGTGCCAAACC
>JAJFMF010000001.1 GCA_021772315.1 Chlamydiota bacterium | reverse complement strand
CTCCCCGCATTGTTAGAGCTACAGCAGCGCTATTAAGAATAATACCGCCGGTATTATTATTGATCGCTCCAGAAACAAACTGGAGTGTTCGCATTTGCTCACTATTGTTATTTAAATTAAACGTGCCACCAGAAACAGTTAGATCAACTGTGTCTGCAAGTTGGTTTGCATTAATTAGATTTATCGTTCCTCCAGTTATTGTACAACCCGTAGGAATTGCATTAATACCCGCAGTTTTTTGTAGATTTACTGTACTTCCAACTACTGTCGTTAAACCTGTATAAGTATTCGATGCTCCTCCGCCAATAGTTGTGGTGCCGGTGAGAAAGCTGCGAAATGCGTACGTAAGTGCTCCAGAACCAGAAATAGGTCCATCAATAGTTAAAGTGCCATCCGAACGTATAACTCGCAGCACTGTGCCTAAATCCAATGCGATATCTGAAAGGAGTGTAAGGACTCCACCAGCTTCTACCATGATATTTCCTGAAAACGGTACAACAGAAGTCATTCTGATTATTCCAGGTCCATTGATGGGAGTTGAAGCAACACTCCAATGAATAGCATTAGAGATTAAGGGGTCTGTGCTTGAATTGTTGAGCTCTAAAGCGTTACCAAACAGACCTACAGAAGCACTAGTTCCCCCAATAAAATTCTGTAATCGATCAATTCGATTTGGGCTCCCTATAATATTAAAAGCAGAGGAGGTTCCTGCTTCAAATTGTTGGATCTCTACTGTCATTGAACTGCTCAATTGGTTTGCACCAATGGCGGTAAAAGCAGCTGATGATGGAGTAAAGGGGCGAAGGAAGAGTTTCCCTCCCACTCCTGTTGCAAAAATACTTGGACCAGTTTTCTGAATGAATCCACGAAATACTGTAAATCCACCAGCTGTAAGAAACCCAAAGTTTGCGGTGTTATTAAAGTTGATGAGACCATTTCCAGCATGCGTTGAAACGCCTGCAAATGAAGTAACCGAACTATTAAAATTGATAAAATTGGCAGGGTTGAGCGTGGCCTGTGCATTCGTCATAGCAATAGCCCCAGCTGCTTGGACAGGAACATTGAATGTAAAGGTGCCACCTATAGCGGTCGTGCTATTGATAATGGTAGCAGTAGGAGATAGTACGATAGTTACGTTGTGTCCAGAAGCATTAGTAAAATTATAGTTAGTTGTTACGGCAGCCGGCGGGATTGAAAATGAACCGGCAGTAGCACCTGGAGGATTTCTCAGAAAAATCGAAATGACAGAAGGGGTATGTATTGGAAACTCAGCAACATCTCCTACAGTAGGGATAACTCCTCCACTCCAATTGGCCCCCGTTTCCCAAAATTCATCTGCATTTACTAGCCAAGAACGAATTGCAGATTCAAGGCGACCATGCAAAAGACCAATCACAACTGTAATACACAAGAAAAAATTTCGCATATTTCTACATTATATTCTTTTTTTGATTCTACAGATTTTTACATTGAAGGCAACTAGAGGTAGACAACTAAAAGGCCTACAATAGAGAATGCGATGAGCATAATTGATGCAATCTTATGAAAACGTTGGATCATACGAGGGGTCATTCCATCTTTACTCCTTTTCATCAGGGAGAGAAAACTTAAGTACCAGACAAACATCCCGATAATTGTTCCAACGAGGAGAAGTAGCACCTGGAAAAAGGTAGGATGAGGGCCATGCACATTGATGGCCGCATAGATTCCAAAATAGGTCAAAATGCGAATTGGAAAGCCAAGCGAGATGAAAACTCCAGCTAGAAAGACCTTTAATTTCCCAACGATTTGGGGGACATCCTCATTGAAATCAGCTCCGCGTCGATACACTCGAATGGCCATGATAAAGAGGATGATCGATCCAATTAGGGAGAAGCTTTTATATTTAAGTTCTAAGAAATAATAGCCTAATACGAGAACAACCACTGCGATGAGTGCCCATATAAATTGCACAGTGATGATCCCAAGAGAGGCCAAAAATGCGTCTTCATTCTTATTTTCAAGGACATAATGCGTGCAAAAGAGCGCACCTCCTACGGAAAGGAAGCTGATAAAAAAACCGGTAATGAGACCTTTTACGAAAAGAAAAACATCAATGCTCATACCTTTGGAATATGAAATCTGGATTAAAACTTCAAGTGAAGATCGATGGCTAGGACATGAATATTGATCCAATGTTCTCGATCGACTGTGATCAGGCGATAATATAGTTTTCCTGTTAGGGGGTGAACAATAGGAAGATGGAAACCTACATCGAATCGATTTTCAAAAAAGCCTTTTTTTTCAGCAAAGAAAAGCTCATTGCCTAAAAAGGGCTTCAGCTTTAGCTGAGTCCATTCCCATGGAGAGGTCCATACGGTTTTATTCCGGTAGACAAGTTCTAAGGAATGATGTTCTGGGAAAAGGAGTTGCACGCGATTTCGATTGCTTAAATGCCACTTAAGCCCATAAGTTTGAAGTGTTAAGTCGAATGTAGGGATGAAAATGGTTCGCCATTTCTTTGGGCCTTTCACCCAGGTTTGGCGATAACCCGAAGCAATATTGAGATATTTTCGATGATGATAGACTAGATAGCCTTCTACTAGAACTAGCCAAAGTTCGGTTGCATCATCACCCCATCGGAATTCAGATTCTAACCTGACATCAAAAAGCTCATTAATTTTTTTCTCTAGCGTATCATGATTCCAAATCTGAAAATCATTTGGACCATTTAGCTTTGCAACAAGCCCTATGGGGAGAAGAATAAGAGATAAAATATACCGTTTATACACGTCTAGAGGTGTCTCTAGGTTGAGCTGGAGTTGAAGATTGACCATCTTGGTAACATTTGAATGCCCATTTTGCAACAGCTAGGACTCCAAGTGATACTGGCAACATAAGACCATAAAGCCCAACACTTGCAAAAAATGACATGGAAAATCCTGCGGAGGTTACGACAAGTGCTCCAAGAAAAATTGAAATTGCAAGACTTGTAATGTGCCCAAAGCTACCTAGTGAATTATTCAAGAAGGGAGATAGGAGAGAGTTTGTTACCGATTGGGCTGCCCCAAAAAGAGCTCCAGCAAGGGGGCTTACATAGTTAAAAACATATCCAGCCATTGCTCCGATTCCAGCCGAGACTCCGACTCCAGTAACAACTGCTATTCCTTGAGTGCACTGATCTTGTTGGGGTGTAAATGTGACAGTAGGTGTAGCCATAAAATGCTCCTTGTGTATTTTTCGCAATTAGCTTGAACCCATCTTGAATTTATTGCAAGCGTGAAAAGAGGGAGAGAACATGCCTTGCTGAGATGAAATATTGCCATTTATTTTCTCGAAGACGCGATCCTTTCCAGTTGGGAACCCATGATGGGGGAGTGATGACTTGGGTGGGATGCCACCCAGGGCGCCACATTTTAAGTCGCTTTTTATTTCCACCAATGATCAGTGTGGGAAGCCGGAGATTAGATGCAAGATGACCAGTTCCCGATTCATTTCCAATGAGATATCCTGATTCATAGACGGTATTTGCAAGTTCACTTAAATTGGCAAGCTTTGGAACAGAAAATCCTTCCTGTATAAGAGTAGCCCATTCGGGATATTCCCTAGGACTGACGGCAAAGAGAGGGTCAAAACCTCTCTTTTTCAGTATTTTTGCAACCGCAATGAATTTTGATCGGCAATACGTTCTTGAAGGGATTGAACTTGTTGGATGGATTACGATGCGCATTGGATATTTTTGGAACACAAGATGAGGCGGGGGCGTAATGCCATTGTTTTTTGAAACTTCTTCCGACTTTAGAAGGGAAGCGATTGCATTTGCAATATTATCAACAATGGTAAGGTTTGAATCAAAGAGACGATCTCTTGAGGTCATTACAGGGTGTTTGTTTTTTTCATAGGAGGCATAGAAAATGCTTAGGTTGTCCCTTCCAATGAGATTTTTGATGCGCTCTGAGTTGTCATTCTGCGCAATGATCAGATCGTATCCTTCGAGGGAATCGGAATAGGTGGCAAAATGGTGAGAGGGAAACCAGGTGCTGAGTTCATGCAGGTGGGGATTGAAGGTTGTGACAGCGTAGCCTTCTTTTCGCAATCGCTCTGAGGCGACCATCATCATTAAGCCATCGCCAATTCCTTTTGCAGTGATGACAGCAGCGCGTTTATTTATCATTGAGACACAAGCGTTTAAATTGACGATAGACGGCATTTACAGGGACAAATGTCTGCCAGTTATTTTCCCGAAAGCGAAAGTTGATTCCTTTAAAGTTGGGAAGAGGGAAAGGGATGGTGGCTACCCGGTTTTGAGCCCAATCAGGACGCCATAGGGCCACTCTTTTGGGATTTCCTGAAATTGTAAGAGTTGGAATATTGAGATTGGATGCAAGGTGACCAATTCCTGAATCATTGCCAATGAAATAGCCTGACTCATGGATGTATTGTGAAAGGGAGGTTAGGCTTTCTTTTACAATGAGTGTGTATCCTAATTTTTCAATCCACGTCCATTCTTTGGCTTCATTTTGACTGACTGAAAAGACGGGAAAAAAACCCTTTTTTTTGAGGCGATCTGCAAGTTTTAGAAATTGTTTGGGCCTCCAATTTCTTTTTGGGTCTCGGCTTGTTGGATGGATTACAATGCGTTTTGGATGGATGCGAAACTGCTCATTGGGATGCTTGAAAAGGTCATTTTGTTTTGAAAGCATATGGTTTTTTAAAAAATAGCCACATCCCATCGCCAGGTTTGTTGCAACGGCAAGTTTAGGGTGAAAGAGATAATCTCCTTCCCGTCTTAATTTAGATGGCGTGGGCAGAAAGAAATGCAAGTTGGGAAGCATTCCCTGATCTCGAAGGGCAGAGAGTCTATAAGCTCTTTCAGAATGATCATTTTCGACGTAGATATGGTCGAATTCTGACAGTTTGGCTTCCGAATATGTTTCAAAGGAATAGGATGGAAAGAGGGGAGATAGAAGCGTTTTGAGATCATGAAAAACAGTGACATCATGACCTTTGCTCCGAAGTGCTTTGGCGACGATCATCATAAGAAGACCATCGCCAAGACCTGAACAACAGATGATAGCTGAACGGGGATTAATTTTTGTCTTCCTCATCTTCTGGAGCTTCTCCAATGAGAACTTCTGAAATAAGGACAACTCCCGCAACAGAAGCAGCGTATTTCAATGCGTTTTTTACGACCTTTGCTGGGTCTATGACATTTGCAGCGTAAAGATCTTCTACTTTTTCACTATGGACGTTGAAGCCGAAAGAATAGTCCTTTTCTAATGCTTCTGCCAAGAACACCGAAGGTTCATATCCAGAGCTTTTGACAATTTGACGATAAGGAGCTTCACACGCATCTTTGACGATTTGCACTCCAATCATCTCTTCTTTTGACAGTTTTAGGTCGATAAGTCGACTCGCTCTAAGAAGGGCGATACCGCCACCAGGAACATATCCACTTTCTAGGGCAGAAAGGGTAGAATTTAAGCTGTCTTCGAACATCTGTTTTTTCTGTTTCATTTCAACTTCAGAGGGGGCACCCACGCGGATTACAGCTACACCGCCACTGAGTTTTGCTTTGCGCTCTTCGAGCTTTTCCTTGTCATAGTTGTTTGTTGCAGCTTTGAATTCAGCGTTGAGTTGCTTCAGTCTCGCTTCGAGTGCCTTTGGCGCTCCGGCTCCATTCACAAGTGTTGTATCTTCTTTTGTTATGACAACTTTTTCAGCAGAGCCTAGATCTTCCGCTGAGGCATCTTTAAGCTGCATCCCTTTTTCTTCGGAAATCACATTTGCGCCAATTAAGACGGCAATATCTTCTAAAAGAGCTTTGCGGTGGCTACCAAAACCAGGGGCTTTGATGGCGCAAATTTTCAGACTGCCACGCAATTTATTGATAACAAGTGTCGAAAGGGCATCTCCATCAATGTCTTCAGCAATTAGGAGTAGCTCGTGACCAGCTGTAGCGACTGTTTGCAAAATCGGTAAGATTTCCTGGATAGAGGAGATTTTTTTATCTGTAACAAGAATTTTTGGATTTGCAAGTTCTACAGTGAGATTTTCGGGATTGGTACAGAAGTAAGGGCTAAGATATCCGCGATCAAATTGCATCCCTTCAACTTTTTCAATATACGTTTCTGTTCTTTTCCCTTCTTCGATCGTGATGACGCCTGTTTTATTCACTTTTATAAGAGCTTCAAGAATAAGACGACCAATCTCTTCGTTTCCAGAGGCAGAAACAGTTGCGATATTTTTAATAGCTTCATCTGTTTCTACAGGGATCGCTTTTTTGTCGATCTCATTTAGAATCGCTTCAGTGGCTTTTTCCATGCCCCGTTTAATCGAGATCGGACTTGATCCTGATGCAATATTTCTAACACCGCTTGAAACAAGGGCGTCTAAAAGAATGATACCCGAAGTGGTTCCATCACCACTTTGTTCTTTAATTTTTGTTGCAACTTCCTTGCCCATTGCAACACCCATATTGAGGTATTGATCCTTGAGCTCGACATCTGCGACAATACTGTTTCCATCGTTTGTGATTGTAGGAGCACCCCAGCTGGCTTGAAGTCCCACATTTCGTCCTTTAGGGCCAAGAGTCACTCCAACAGTATCAGCGAGTTTTTTAATTCCTGTACTTAGCTTTTTGCGTGCTTCTTCGTCAAAAATAAGTTCTTTGGGTGTTGATGTCATATTTGCCTGCTCCTATTACGATTTATAAGTGCTCACTATAGTGAAAATTACCAAAGTATGCAAGGAAATCTTCACGGATTTAGCAAATATCTAAACCGATTGCTAAATCTGGTTGAAAGGCTGGAGAGTGAAGCGGACGGTCGTCTGTTCGATCGGGATGATTTCGCTTCTGTCAATAGGCTCTGTGAGCTTCCGATTCAATTTAGCTTTTGGCATACACCCCGTGTAATTTTCTTTCCAGCGCCTTCCACCTTTTCGCAGATTTCCTGGTCCGAAGGGGAAAGAAAACGAGATGAACCCTTGAACGGTTCCGTGAAAGATTCTATCGTAAGAAGCCTCAATTCCCAGTTTGATACCATCATAGACAAGAGCAGAGAGTCTTCCCAGAATGCCAGCTTCATCTCCTAGCGTGAAGCCATTGACCGTATTTCTAAATAGATAGTAGGGGCTGACTGCGAAGTAGAGATTGATAGGGCGATAAAGCATTCCTCCAATCTCGAAAAAAATCGTGGGCAGCGCGGCAGTGATTCTTTGTTTGTAAATCACGCGACTATCCTGAAAACCAGCAAATTTTAAACTGCCAAAATGATCGTTATTTCCAAATGGGATCGTTCCATTAATGCGCACATCGAATAAGTTTCCAAGAGCTTCAAGTCCAGCGCCAAATTGATTCACCGTAAGTCTTTTACTCTCCCGAAAATCCCAATAGAGATTGATTCCAAAGACCCATTTTTCACTGTAGCTTGGGGTGCGCAATCCAAAGCCTACGTTGGACGCAAAGCGTCCATCATTAAACACATGAAAGCGGGCGTTGAGAAGAGGTTGAAGTCCTTGTTTGAAAAAAGGAAAGCCCAATATTGCAATGGTGGAATACCCTTTTTCATATCCAATCCCCCGCTCCTCGCGATGTTTTAGTTCAGAACGGAAAGAAGGGAAGGCGCCACATTCTTCACAAATAAGAGGGGAAATACCGAGAAAAAATAGAGCAAAAAATATTTTTTTCATTTTTTACTACGCAATTTTTTTGTGCTACGCGTCCGCTTTCCATAGACCACTTCGTGAAGATTTTCAATCGCCATAAAGGCAGAGGGATCTTCCCTTAAGATGATCTCTTTGAGATCGGCTAAATCGAGACGCTCCACGATAACGAACAGGATTTCGCGTGCATCACCCGAGTAGCCACCACGTCCATACATCACAGTCAACCCAAGACCAAGTTCATGCATGATGACCTGTTTAAGTTCTTGGGGTTTCATTGAAATGATCATCACCGATTTAAGTTCATCTAAACCAACGATCACAAGATCCATCATTTTGAAAGCGACAATGTACATCATGAGAGACTGTAAAGCGATATGCCAGTCATAAAAAATCCATCCATACGCACCAAAAATAAACACATTGATGAAGAGGACGACCTGACCGACCGTAAATCCCTTCTTCCGATTGATAATGATCGCTAAGATTTCTGTGCCATCTAAACATCCACCATGTCGTATGATAAGTCCTGCTCCGATCCCTAAGATCGCACCACCAATCACAATAATTTCAAGAGGATCCCCTATAAAACTGGGTGCATTTTCTAAGATGCTCAAAAAGGCTGCGAAGATGATGACGGCGATGAGCATCTGGATGACAAAGGTTCGCCTGATATATTTATATGATAGGTAGACAAAGGGGAGCGTAAACGCGACAAAGAAAATCGAAAACAGCGCATTGCCAAAAAGGCGTGTACAAATCATCGAAATTCCAATGATCCCTCCATCAATGAGACGATTTGGATAAAGAAAAACTCGAATCGATACAGCCGCTAAAAAAGCGCCGACTAGGATCCAAAAATAGGAGAAGATCCTCTGATACAGTGATTTTGAAGAAGGTGTGTGACCGGGCATAGCATATCTATATAAAAAGTAATGAAAAGAAAATAAAATGAAATGGATAGTTTGTACAGAAAAAAATATACGATCCCAAAGAAAATGCGCGGGAGACGGGACTCGAACCCGCAACTTCCAGCGTGACAGGCTGGTGCTCTAACCAGTTGAACTACTCCCGCATTTGGGATAATGGGCGCAACAGGATTCGAACCTGTGACCGCCTGTGTGTAAGACAGGTGCTCTACCAACTGAGCTATACGCCCCATCATTGTCATATAATCTAATCAGAAAGTGAATTTTCTACAAGGAAAATCCATATTCTTGATATACATGTTGCATGCGTAAACTTGTTTTGACATTACTTTTGCTCAGCTCATGCAAACCTGCCACCCCACATGACTGTCGTAGGGAAGCTGAGGCTGTATGCAAGCGACTTGCCAGAGATCTTCAAAAGGTTGAATCTAAAGAAGATCTTCAAAAAATTGCCCCAAAACTGCAAAAGCGATTTATTCAGCTTGCCGATCTGACAATTAAAGCAAAAGAGCTCAAAATAAAAGAAGGCGAAGAAATCCTCGGGGAAAATAAAATCATTACAAAGATCCTACTACCCGAGCTCAAGCGCATCTACGGATTGGAGGGGGGACGCCCACTTCTAGAAAAGATCGAACGAGAAGCACTACACAAATTAGATGCGGTCAATCATTCTTAAAAAAACGATTAAGCTTTTCTTCAAAAATTGGTTTATGATTTTCAAGGTGGAGCAAATCAGTGAGCTCACTGACATGGATGGGGACAGCTGTGATAAATCCTTTTTCTAATAAATGGATATCACTTTCAACATGTTCATCGTGCTGTTGAAGGGCACCGTTCATCCAATAACGCACTTCCCCAGATTCATGAATTTCTTTTTCCGGTGTTTCGGTCCAATAGCTTCTTCCTTGGCGGGCCAATTTATACCCCTTAATCTCCTTTTCAGGATGCACTGGGAAATTTACATTGAGCAGCGTTCCATTGGGAAAGGGATGCTCAAAAAGATGTTCCACGATTGAAGGGATATACTGCTTTACATGTTCAAAAGCGTTGCAAAAAGGGTCTGAAAATGAAAAGGCAATCCCAGGAATATTTCTAAGTACGCCTTCGATGACGCCCCCAATAGTACCACTATAAAGCACATTGCGCCCCGCATTTGATCCTTGGTTGATCCCAGATACGATCAAATCAGGAGGGCTTTTAAGAATTTGGCTGACCGCTAAGCGCACACAATCAGCAGGTGTTCCAGAAATTTTCCATGCAGAAGCCTTACCGGCCCACTTAACTTCTTCACACAGCAGGGGAGTGGCAAACGTAATCCCAAGCCCCGCGCCTGAACGCTCCCTATCAGGAGCAGCGATTGAAATTTCAGCTATATCCGTGAGCGCTTCATAAAGAAACTTTAAGCCAATCGCATCAATGCCATCATCGTTTGTAATTAAGATATGTGGTTTTTTCATCCTAAATCCTCTGCAAGGTGGTGAGGATGGTGATTTCTAAATATTAGAGAAACACACCAAATTGATAAAGAACTCAATACAAACCCTGGAATCAACTGAGGCATCTCCCAATGAAGAAAGTTTCCATCAATGAAAGGCCAAATTGCCGCTACGATCCCACCGACTAAAATGCCAGCCCATGCACCGTATTTATTCGTCTTTTTAGTGTAGAGAGCAAAAATGAGTAAAGGACCAAACGCACTGCCCAAACCCGACCATGCGAAGTGAACAATATTATAGATCGTACTCAATTCAAAAAAGGCAATAGAGTAAGCGAGTAGCGTAGTCAAAATCACACAAAGGCGCGTTACCCTAAGAAGCTCCTTTGAAGAAGCATTCTTACGAAAAACCTTTCGGTAGATATCCTCAGAAAGGCTTGATGCTAAAACAAGAATTTGAGAATCAATCGTTGAAATCGTCGCAGCCAAAATGGCACAGAGGACAACTCCTGCTACAAATGGATGAAAGAGCTCTTTGACCATATCGATGAACACAAGTTCAGCATTAGCGATGCCGCCTTTGAAAAATGGAATTGCAATCAGTCCGATAAGGCTCCCCGCCGTTAAAGTCAATACTTGCCAAGACATCCCAAACGCTTTTGATTTTGGAATCAGTTTTACATCTCTAATACCCATGAACTTCGTCACAATATGAGGCTGCCCAAAGTATCCAAGACCCCACATACACATCAGAAACACAATTCCCTTCAATGAGTGTAAAAAATCACCCTGCACAAAAGAAAATGAAAGACCCTTTGCGGCGACCGCATCAGCAATACCATGAAATCCACCCACCTTTGGAAGGGCGTACAGAGGAACAAAGACAATCACGCAAAGTAAAAAGAGACCCTGAAAAAGATCGATCCAAGCAAGAGTCGTATAACCTCCAGCTAGAAGATAAGGAATGATCACGAGCACACCGATAGAAATACCATAGTGGTATCCAATCCCGAAAAGCGAATGAATCACATACCCAATTCCAATCACACCAGCAGAGATATAAATCGTATAGTAGAAAAGAGACATCATCGCTGTGAAAATACGAATTAAACCCGAAGTATCAGCAAAACGGCTCTCAAAAAATGAAGAGAACGTCATACTGTTGTATTTTTCAGTCTGAATGCGGATTTTTGGAGCGATAAGCTGCCAATTCAAAAACATGAAAACAACAAGGCCGACCGCAAACCACGTATTAAAAAGGCCCGTTAAGAAAATAACAGCCGGAAGTCCCATAAAAAGCCAGTTACTCATGTCACTTGCATGCGCTGCAAGAGCCGTCAGCATGAAATTGAGCTGCCGTCCACCAATAATATATTCATTTGAAGTCATATGCCGGCGTACAGACATGAATCCAATCACAAACAAAACGGTGATATAGAGTAGTACAGCAAGAGCTTGATAAAAAATGGTCATGGTTTTAGAGCCTTATCGCTACCATAGTTTAGACCTGCGCTGAAAAGATTTTTCCTTGCATTAGGAAATACGCTCTCTAGGTCTTTCATAATTTCTTCACTTTTTTTTCTCATCGAGTTCTGTCCTACAGGACATTGACACGTGATCCGATGAAAGTCATAAAGTTTTGCAAAATTCCGAATTTCATCCTCAGAAATATACAATAAAGGGCGGATGATTGTCACACCATAATCAAACATTTTTACTTTCGGGAGATTTGCTACAAACTCACCCTTATGTAAAAGATTCATAATCAGCGTCTGATTACTATCATCACGATGATGCCCAAAGGCAATACGTTCCACGTTCACCCGTTTTGCCTCAGAAAAAATCAGCCTACGCCTTTCCCTGGAGCAGCGGTAACATTCCAGCTTTTCCATTTTCTGCTCCGATTTTACAGCGCTAAAGCCGACACCCATCGCATCACAAATCGATTTTAAAAAATTTTCTTGCAATGATGCTCCGCAAGAAAAAGCGCCACTCACGTGGATTGCATGTAGTCGTAATTTTGGAAACCCCCTTCCAGAGATCGCGTGCAGTAAAAATAAAAGGGCCAGGCTATCTTTACCCCCACTCAAAGCAATCCCCAGCTCCTCGATACCATCTAACAATTCGAAGTCATAGAGAGCCTTCCGGCACATCCGCTCTAAACGGCGTCCCAATTTCGTCCACGGAGGCTGAGCAATTGGCAAGGAAATTGGCAAAGAAATTTTCAAACCCGGGTTGTGTGATAGAGATATTCTAGATGAAATTGTATTTTTTTTCAGGATCTTCTACCTAAATTTTAGACATACTTGATAAAGTAGGCAAAATTTAGGTAGAAGATCCTGGAGAAAAAGACTTTTTAGATGGGATGTCTCTATCACACAACCCGGGTTTTAACATAATAAGATGATAAAAATAGCTTTTTAATTAATAAATATCAATGATATAATGGATTCCTGCAAATTAATAACTGATGGGAAAAATGAATAAAGTTGGACGAAATGATCCCTGTCCTTGCGGTTCAGGTAAGAAATTCAAAAAATGTTGTGGCGATAAACCCGCCGGATACCAGAAAATGAAAAACGTCGAAGTGCTTACTCCCGGTGCATCCAAAATGAGTGGACTTTTCTCCAAAAAAGTCGAGCCTCCTAAAAAGGAAGAAGAAACTTGAGACAAATTTCCTAAATTGATATAACATCTCCATACTTTTGCTGGTGTAGCTCAATTGGTAGAGCACCCGACTTGTAATCGGACGGTTGAGGGTTCAATTCCTTTCGCCAGCAAATTTTTCTTTTCGGGGGTGTCGCATAGTGGCTATTGCAAGGGACTGTAAATCCCTCGACTTCGGTCATCGTCAGTTCGAGTCTGACTGCCCCCATTTCGATCTTTGGATTGAATTTCCTGTTTTTTTCCGCATCTAGCAGCCTTTGGCTCTTCGACAAACTTTATCAAGTTTGCCATCATCGCATCGGCCACTATCTATCGAAAAAATTCCATGAACTTCAAACCAAATCTCTCATGGGGGCAGCCCCGCCCCATTCGTATCCTAGCCATCTTTCTGAACTGGCTCAGGCTCCAATTTTTTGTTAATATTCTTAAAACATGTTGTAATCCAACGTTAGGGGGATTTATAGGTTTTTATGATAAGACACATTGTTATTATACATTTCAAAAAGAGTTCTTTAGATTATCTAGCTCTTTTAGAAAAGACAAGACCTCTAGTGAATCAGATACCAGGCATCATTAGTTATAAACTCTATAAAAATGATAGTGGATATGTCCCAGATGATGTGAGTAGCGTCGGAGTGGAAATTTTTTTTAAAAATAAAAATGCACTAGATACTTTTATGAATCATCCTAAACACGATGAAGCAAATGCTATTTTTGAAAAATATCTTGCAGATCCACCTTATATGGTACTTACCCATGAAGTCTAAAAAAGGTGGAAAAAGTTCTTATAATTTCTCTTCTCATGCATACTAACCTGGATTGTGTGGTATAGACACACCGGGTTCAAAAGAATAAATTGGAGTAAGGTGAATATGAAGACATGGATTATTTTTACTTTTTTATGTACTGCTTCTTTGTCAGCAAATGAGGGGGATTTTAACATGAGTTCTACAGAAGCCGAAACAAATGAAATTCCTGATTATCTTTTTAAAATCACTTCGCTCAGGAATTGGCAGGCAACTCAAAATAGAAAGTCTGTTGCATTATCAGCAGAAGATGACGTTTTTATCCATTTTGCAAAAGAAAGTCAGATTGAAAAGGTTCTCGCGAAGTATTGGTCTGATGCTCCACAAGTTGTGATTTTAAAAATTGACTCAAGTAAGTTGGAAGGCAAATTGGTATACGAGGCGAATACGGGAAAAACTACAAAGTATTTTCATCTCTATAGCGGATTTATCCCTTTCAATTCAGTCGTTGAGTCCAAGATTGTATACCGTCAACATTCAGCTTCATGCAACATACATAAACTGGATATTGTTCAAGTAGGAGATTCCGTCTTACGTCAGTCTGCTAGGGAGCTTTCTGTCGATGAGATCCTAAGTCCAGAGATCCAAAATTTGATAGAAGAAATGAAAGTTACAATGAGAGATGCTCCTGGAGTTGGATTAGCAGCACCTCAGATTGGGAAGTCTATCCAGCTCGCTGTAATTGAAGATGTCAATCATAGTCACTTAACTCCTCAGCAACTTGAGGAACACAATCGCGATCGAGTACCGTTTCATGTCATTATCAACCCTCGTATTTATATTGAACAAGAGACTGATGAGGTGGAATTTTTCGAGGGTTGCTTGAGCATACCCGAGTTTGTCGGTATTGTGCCACGGGCAGAAGCAGTACGTGTTGAATGTCTAAATGAACATGCAGAACCGGTTGTGATTCATGCAAAAGGTTGGTATGCGCGTATATTACAGCATGAAATTGATCATTTAAACGGAACTCTCTACATTGATCGAGTTGATTTACCAACGCTAATCACAACAGAAAACTATGTCAAATTATGGAAGCAAAAGAGCGTTCAGGAAATTAAAGCTAACCTATCGTTTAACCCTTAATAGTAATTAGGGTCCGGGCTTCAAACGGGGGATCCTCTGCATTTTAGATCTTTTTAATTAGATTTGTGTTATTGTTGCTTTTTTTAATAACCGAGAGGTTTTTATTGTGAAGTATTTATTTTATTCTGTTTTAATGCTGGGTTTTGTAAGTGCTTCGTGTACTGAGCTTCAAGAAAGTATAATCGATGAGAATACAAAAATAGAACAACATGTCGATGTAACAGCTTATGGATTGGTTACATTCTTTCCTGGTATTGGTGTTAATGTGCGTACACAAAGAGGGTCAAATGGAGTAGAGTTTAATGTAGCCAAAGATACTTCTTCTACGGGATTTTTCTACGCATCTGCTGCATATGTACGTTCTTTAAATGGAAAGAAAAGTGGCCCATATTGTGGACTAGGCCCAGGGATCGTCATTGCAGGGCATGAAACTGTCCCGACTTTAACGGGATTTATCGGATTAAAAGCTTCCGGAGGCATCAATGCCTTTATCGATATAGGATTGATGACTTTGATTGTTCCTAATTACTATATCCCACTAACTCTACCTGTAGTTCGTGGAGGGATAGGGATTAGTTTCTAAAAAGGACCTATATGTGAAGGTTATTTTTATCTTGTTATAATGATAGTTTTAGTAAGTGTTTCTTATACTGATTTCCAAGAAAACTTGGAGGTAAAGTCTCATTATGATGTCACATTTTATTGTTTGACTATGCATGTAATGATATGGAGAGAACACTTTTATTGGCATCGATAGCTCATCTACATCATTTTAGAGAAAAGCGGAATGGATTGTATTTTGAAATAGGGCCGGGTCTTCTTCATATCCATGATTCTGAGGCATTTTGAGGAGTTTGTTTTTAACCCAGGTTTTTACTTAAGGCCTTGGATCAGACGCTTTATGATCTCTTCTTTATCATCCAAATAAATAATCTGTAGATTTTTTTCAAAAAGATGATCTGAACAATAGACTCTAGGACCTCTTCTAGGATCATCAAAGTCGATCAATGATAACTTGTTCCCTTGTATGATCATGTTATTTATAACCCAATCATTGTGTAAAATCGTTCGGAGAGAGTATAGATTCTCTATGATTTTCTCTTTTATAGGAAAAACCCCTTGAAGCATTTTAAATGTTATTAAATTAATGCCAGGTTTCCACTCAGATTCAATCGTAATTCCTTTCAGGTTTTTGTTGTTTTTGATGAGTTTTTTTTCCACATAATTAGACTCAATACGGTGAGATTTTTCACTATGTAATCCTCGGTCCCATGTTTTTCGAAGCAAGTAGTTTTTGCTTCTCTCAAGAAGGTAGAAATTTTCTTCATAATTTGGATCGTTACATTCCAATTTTATTGCGGATAGTTCCAGAAGATATGCTTCTATTTCATCAATGAGCTTGTATTGGTCGTCATTTTGCAACTTCTTTTTTTTAGGTATCGTAATAAAAATCAAAAATCCGAGATTAATAATTTCATTTAAAACTGCCTTAGACTCTTTCTGAAAGGTTTTGATAAGATCTGGAACAAAAATAATATCAAAATCTTCACATTGACTCAAAATTTTAAGGTTATTTTTATTTAAAGATTCAGTGAGCAAAATCAGGTTATGGAGTAGCTGCTGCTGACATAGAAAGAGAAGCGACTGATTTTCAGTTACTACAAAAACGCTGTCGTGATAAATATTTGCAGCTTTAAAAGACGAATAGCCATTCCATTCAGATCCTAAGGTGATCATTGTGAAAGGTCTTTTGAATTTATTTAAATACTTTTTAAGCAAGGAATATCGCTTTTGACATTTGTATCTTTCATTGGATGATTCAGAGGAATAAATGGATTGTCCAATTCCTAAAAACAAAAACAATGCAAATAGAGAGATGTTCTTTTTTAAAACCATATTTCTAGTTACTAGTTTTTACCAAAAGAATCATACCAAGAGCCTTCCCATAAGTGAATTGCGAAAGATTCAGGTCTAATATATTCTAGAATTTCCGAAATAGGTTCAAGTCTGCTTTCCCAATGAAGAGGATAGAAAAATGAACAAGGAAAGATCACCATACTTTTATTTTTTTCTATCTCCAGAGCTTCATAACAAGCTTTTGTTATAGGACCAGGACCTGATCGGATATATTGTCTTATTATAGGAGCTTGTTCAAGAGTAAGGGAAAAATCCATACATCTTCTCAAAATAGGATGATGCTTTTCTGCCCCAATTATTGCGCTTCCAACAAGAGGTCTACCGAAACGTTTCACGCTGTTGCTTTCATATCCAGCAAAAAAAGAAATTCCACTTGAGACTAAGTCCTCGAATGACTTAAGACATATCATGTCTGTATCACTGTAAATCCCTCCAAACTGATAGAGAATTTCAAAGCGTAATATATCGGACTTCTCTGCCCAATTGTTACTTTGATCAAAAAATACTTTTGAATGAGCTGTTGTCCAGATGAAATTCTCTATATCCTTATCTCGCCATACACGTACCTGCCATGAGGGATGATGCTTTTTCCATGAATCTATAGCGATGTTTACACTGACTGTAGGTTCGGATCCCAGCCAAATAAGATGGATAATTCGAGGAATGGAAAATGTGGATAATGAGGTGTCTGAAAGCAACATTCTCTTCCGAAATTGATTATAATTTTTTTCTGAAGCTTGGACGCCTTTATCCTGAAAAAAATCATCTTTGGTTAACGGCCAGTTACCTTCCAATGATTCTCTAAAGGAAACAGGGATATATCCTTCAACTGAGGGTTGCAATTTCAGCAGTGTATTGAGGAGTAGTTCTGTACTAGGCAAAGGATTATAAATGGGTTCAGGTCGGTTTACTTCAGCTTGAATTGAGAAAGAAACACAAAACAAAGCAAACAGATAGATACCAAACATTCTTGAAGCAACCATTGAAGTCATCCTACTCTTGATTTAATGAAAATAACTTAACGCGGGGATGTTAAATTTCTATTTCTATTAGGTCAAGAAAAAAAATACTTAAACTCAGTTCAAAAATAACAGCAGTTCACATATACTCTGCGCGAAATAATAAATACTGAGACAAATAGAGGGAAGCGCTTTGTTTAAAACTGTTATTCATTTTTTTATATTCTTTGTGCTTCTAGTTAAGAACGTTTTTGCTTTTGACCATGGAATTAAATTAATTGATGAGATTGAAACTAATAATCACGAAATCGCAATAGTGCAACTTTCTTTTGATGGTATAAATACACAACATTGCGGGGTAGGGACAGTTGTCTTGCAAACTCAAGAGATATTAAAAGAACTCAACAAGCGCTACAATAATCGAGTTCATTTCAAACTCTATCTTTTATCAGCTAATTATTCTGAACAACTTCCAGAATATTCAGGAAAAGTATTAGAGGAAAATATTCATGTTTGTAGGGAATCCGGAGGAGATGTCTATTTAATTCCTACCACCATAAATAATGAAATGTTTGGACATCCTACGCAGTGGGAGGAACTATGTAAAGATGGAGCTAAATTATGTGCTCAGATCATTAACCAAAATACCCATACGATCATTATTGCTCATGATACGGCTTACGCCCACATTCCCTTGGAATTAAAACACCTTTCAATGAAGGGAGAAATCGAAAATACTTATCAAACAATATGGGTCCCTCACGCAACAAGCTGGAAATATAATGGTCATACCCCCGAAGGTCTACCAAAATGGCCTGAAAGACATGAATGGGAGCTAAAAGCATTCCAGAAAGCAAAAGATTACAGTTATCAAATTGGTTACATAAGCCCAACAATTCAACAAGATATAGTTTCGTTTCCCTTCAATATGGATGAATCCCAACTTATCCATTATAAAACAGGTATTTTATTAGATCCGTATCTAAAACCAATTTCAAGAAGTGAAATTGCTAACAAACTAATAGAGAAATCGATTCCTTTGGATAAGAGGTTGATTTTTTCAATAGGGCGGGCAACCCCCCTTAAGGGACATGATATCACTCTAGAAGTATATCGACATTTAAAACAGCAATATTCCGATATTCATCTGGTCATGCTAGCTCCCTCTTCAGATTATATGCCCGAGTTTCTTCAATTACTAAAAGATAAAATTAAAAAAGAACGGTTAGAGATAACTCTAATTGATCAATTTGATCCTAGTCTCGACTATTATATCTATCAATGGCCAAAAACTGTGATGTTGTGTCTTCTTTCACGTACAGATACACAACCCTTAACTATTATGGAAGGTCGTGCTAATCCAACCAATAGCATTCTCTTAACCAGCAGCGGAGAACGAATGGGCAAACAGGTAACTGATGGAGTCGATGGATTCACATGTTCCTTAGATGGTCTTGAAAAAATCATCGATAAGCCTTTGGATTCATCTCCAGCTATTCATCAAATTGTTGCATCTGCATGCCATATTTTAGACCTACCTAAAGAAGAGAGAGCTAAAATGATTGAAGCAGGAAAAAAGTTGATTTTTGAGAAATATAATATTCGACAAAACGTGATTGATAATCTCAACTGTCTTTTAAAAAATAGACAACTAGGTCAGCAGTTTTTAGTAGATCACATACGCAATCTCTCAAATAACAGTGAACAAATTCAGAAAATATATGGTCTAACGGGGGAATTAATTTTTGAGGAATTGCAGGGAGGAATGGTTAACCCTCCAATTGCAATATTCAGGAAATCTTCTCCACCCATTGGTATTCTTAAAGCAAAACTAGGGAATGAACAAACAATGGCAATCCGCCTTAAAATCATATCGGATATTCTGTCACAGGGATTTTCCCATCTTCCCCATATTCTTAGAGATAAAGAAGGGTGTTTGCTAACAAAAATTGGAGATGCATTTTATTCATTCTATGAATTTATTCCTGCCGATGCTGCACCCATCTCTTTCCAAGAAATTTTAGAGATTACTGGGAAATTCCATCAGAAAACAAATAATATATCCCCCCCACAACTATTAAAAAAAACCAAACTTGATGAATACTTAAATAGATGTGAAATTTTTTTGAATCCCTGGTTCAAATTGTATCATTCGGATCTATTTAGTGATTTTTTATGGGAAAGCATTTGCAAAGTCGGTCAGTATTTTGCTTCTGAGAAATTTCAAAAGCTCTACAATGACCTACCCTTTCAACTTATACATGGGGATAATAATCAAACAAATATAATTAAAAGTGGGGATAATCTCTATTTTATTGATTTTGATTCTCTACGCTATGATGCAAGAGTTTTAGATCTTGCAAGTTATTTTCGATATGGGGGATTTAGCAATTATGTAAATCTCACAGAAAATAATCAACTTTTTCAGACCCTTAATCAACTCTACGGTCAAACAGCTGGATGTCTTTTGGATGTAGAAAAAAAATCGTTCCATAAGATGGTTGTCTTTAGTCATATAGAATTTATCTCCTGGGCAATGCATTCCTTGAAAAAGGCTTCAGAAGAACAAGAACAAGATAAAATCGAAAAAATGAAAAGCTATATTTCAGATTACAGAAATCAGATGAAACACTTATTTGAGATATTCAAAGACTGGGAAAATTTATGACTTCTGTTTCTTTTGCTAAAAAAGCAACACCTCATCAAGCAATTAATATTGGGTCGTATAGAGTCAAACAAATAAAATATGAACAGATTGAACCCGGTGACCTTGTTTGTACTTTTGAAGCTCTATCAACCAACCCTAAAATATTAACGATTGTCTTTTTTCAAAAATGCATAAAGCTTCGGAATAGAGGGGAATTGAACAAAATGTTTCATTTTGAAGCAGTTGTTGGCAAATATCCACGTAAGGGAATCTACAGAATTGCCCACGTAAATGGTTCGCTTGGACAAGTTGTTTCACAAGACGACAACTTTAAATCTCATCATCCTGGACAGGCCTTTATTGTCTTTAGAGCTAAACACAAAGAGGTTCAAAAAGAAATTATTGCTGTAGCACGAAATACATCTCAACCAGATAACGGGCATTTATGTGCTAGATTGCCTTTTTCGACTGGCAAAATTATTCGAGCTATACCTGAGATAGGAAAGTGTTTTATCTTTGAAAATTTTATTAGAAGGGCTTCGAATGCTAAACTTAGGCAAATTGTTCAAATGACATTAGATTATATTGAGACAAACAAGTTTTACGATAGAGATAGAGCAAGATTGTTAAAATTAAGCTGCCCACAATATATAGCTAATATTATTAATGTGTCAATGATCAGCGTTTTATTTAGAAATATTTTGGAGAATAGCAACCTAAGCCGAGAAAAAAGAATACAATTGGTGTTCAATAAAACGCTAGAATTGTATGGACAACCCAATGCTTTGCTATCCAATTTTCCATTTAATTGCAGCTCATCCTCTGTTACTGCAGCATATTTGGTGAATGCCTTACTAGAAAATCCTCAGCATTTTGAATGCGTAGGATATTTAGGCCATATCTATGAGGGGATGGATCAGCCGATCCAAACAGTCAGGCAGAAACAATTTTTTATTTCCGATGAAAAGTTATTTCAAAAGCTCATACCGCAAAAACAGCCCTATCTTGGACTAAATCCCAACGCTATTGGAAAAATTTTGAGAATACTTAGAATCATATCAGATGAGGGACGCCTATATGTAGAAGCTTCTAGAGATCGAGTGAAAGCCCAAACCGCCTTCATTTGCATCTATGCACTTTCCCACTCTATTTCTCTTCAAAATGCAACAGAGACACTTGCTAATTCAAGACATGATCTCTTCCCTTTAAATGATCTAAACGTTTTTGCTGAAAAAATGGGTGCACTATGCGATGAAGCTGATGAAAATGAAGGAGTTGCTAAGGAAATGTCAGGAAGAGGAACTTCATTGAGAATAACTGATACGATGGTACTGGATCTGGAGAAAAAAGTTATTAAAGAGGAGAATTTGGATAGAACCAGAAAAACTTTCAACTTATCAATGAATGCATTGGCCAAGGAAAAAGTTAAGTACAAGAGAATGAGATTTATAGCAGAAAAATGTATGTCTACGGCTGACTTCTTCAAAAAAGCCATAATATTATATCCTATTAGTTATATATTTTCTTTTTTTGGACAAAAATTGTTTCAGCATGCATCTCAGCGAGAAACAAAAATTGAATCAACCACAAACGCTCTCATTAATGTCTACCAGCGAGCACATCCTACTGGTTATATAGGCTTAAACGCATCGATTGAAAAAGGAAGTAGGCCCTGGATTCATTTTTCAATCGATGCTGGTGAAACCTGGGATCAAGAGCCGTTTTTAAATGAAGAGGACACTTGGAGTGCATATGTTTGTCTTCCACACAATACTAATCTCATATACAAAATATTCATAGGTCCTGAAAATAAAGACACACCGAACCCTTTATCAGAAATCAGAGCTTGGCAGAAAACGTTTAATGATCAAGATACATTTGTTTCTTGGGATTCGTGTACGCCCAAAGAAAGAAATCACAATACTTTCTTATTACTTGATACTTGCATTGATCCCACTTGGGAATGGTTAGATGATAATGAATTTGCATAAAATTGAACTGGATTGGATCCACCAATTACAAAATGCCCTACGATGTCCATTTTTGGACAATTTTTTTATTGGATTTAGCTATGTAGACTCAACATGGTTTCTGATCATTTTAGTTGCTATTGTTTGGTATCTTATTAACAGAGATGTGGGCATTTCGTTATTGTTCATTTTCATCATTAGCGGTGTTATTAATCATTTTCTGAAAATTTATTTTGATCTCCCAAGGCCCTGCCAAGCGGAACCTATTTTGGGCGTCATATGTTTATCATCACCTGGCTTTCCCAGCGGTGCAGCACAATCAGCGACCCTTATAAGTGGTGTTATTTTTGCGAAATGCAAAAACAAAATCTTTTGGATTGCGGGACTTTTATTTGCATTTCTTTTGTGCTTTTCGCGCATTTATTTGGGAGTTCACTATTTCAGTGATATTTTGGGAGGGATTGTCGTTGGTGGTTTTTTATTGATCATCTATCTGAAAGTGTTCCCACTTATTGAAAAAAATTGGTGGAAGTTTGCTATAGCTCTCAGCATATTTTTTATGATCGTTGGAGGATTAAAATTGATTTCTCAGGCAACATTAACCCTTGGGATAGCAGTTGGTCTTTTACTAACAAAAATGATAGAAGTGGATAGAAAAAAAAGCTGGTATATTCGCAGCATGGAGACCCTGACCGTTATCCTAGGCACATGCGCACTCTTGAGTGGAGGGATATATTATCCACATCTTAAAATCTATTTTGCATTCGTTTCTGGATTATGGTTCAGCTATCTAGGCAGTTGGTTAATTCAAAAAGTCTTTGGATTGATGGGACACAAAAGCACCTAAAGACCGTATTAAAAAATGTCATTTTCCTCCTCATTGCTAATGAGAAAAGGGTACCTTGAGGCACCCTATGGATAATGCGCGGTTTCATAAACATATTGCTAGAGCTCTATCGACTTTCCAAATATTTTTCCCAGATCGCGGCAACGGGATAAGAGTTAATTTCTAGAGAGAAAAGTAGAGATTTCTTCTTTTTTTTTTTTCCCTTCGGCTACGGAAAGAGTGAGTTTTTCTAATTTATTTGCATCATATTCAATAGAATAATCGTTCAAATCGAGGAAAATGAGCGTTGAAACAAGACCAACTCTTTTATTACCGTCGTTAAAAGGATGATTTATGCAAATATTTTCCGTTAAACATACTTGAAGGTTGTGCAATCGCTGAGAGAAGGAGTTTATGATTGAGTAAGCCCCTCTTTCCTCCATAGCGATTGATTTGATCTGTATGGATTTCTAATACATCCTCGAGTGTAAGAAAATATAGCTCCATGAGTTCACTCAGCAAGACGTTTTAAGTTGCGGCCATATTTCTTATTAACCTTTTTTATAGATTCGGAAAAACGCTTTTTATCTGCTTTACCCTTAATTGGAGTAACGACGATAGAAGAACCATCAGGGGTGGAAATTTGAAGCAATGTATCATCATCAATTCCCAAAAGATCTAGAATTGCACGCTCAATAACAAGAGCATAGCTATTGCCATGTTTTGTCAATTTTTTAGTTATACTCATACAAAACCTCCATATACAGTGTATGCACATATGTTAATACATTGTATCACCATATTAATTTCTTGTCAAATACGCTCTAAAAGATTGGTCGTTAAAAGCTTATATAAGGGTGCCTTGAGGTGCCCTATGGATAATGCGCGGCTTCATAAACAAGCGCTCGAATCATTGCTTGAAGCTTCTGATCCAATGCTTGTGCCTTTTCCCGCTCTTCTTTCTCGGTCTCTGTTTCCCGATATGTGAATAGATTATCGAAGATTGGAAGTTCTTCCGGCGGCGTGATATCGAGATCAGCACAGAAGGCATTTACTTGCTCTGTATCATTAGCTGTTACCATTTGAATACCAGATGCAGGATCTAGCGTTTCTTCATGCATTAAAAGCCTTACTTGATGTCCACCGGTCATGCCAGTAAGCCGTGGACATTTTTCTGGTTCTCTTACGACTTCCCAGACATTTTTTCCTGTGGGAACGCCATAAGATTGACAGTCATAGGTAAATCGCCGGAGCTTGCTAGGAGGAACCCCAATAACGATGAAATTTCCAACTTGAAGGGATCTGTATCCTTCCCAAAGTATTCTTGCAAAATTTGCAACGTGCTCGGAGGCATCATCTTCTGAAAAATTAAAACCCGGGTTGTGTGATAGAGATATTACAGATGAAATTGTATTTTTCATCAGGATCTTCTGATTAAATTTTCGACATACTTGATAAAGTAGGCAAAATTTATGCAGAAGATCCTGGAGAAAAAGACTTTTTAGATGGGATGTCTATATCACACAACTCGGGTTTAAAGCTCTTCAATGCCAATTGCATTGCGTTTTCACCAACTTCCTTGGCATCGTCTCTACCGTTTAGGTAAAATCCATGATAGGCTGCTGAATCTGCAACGCAAAGATTTCCAGTAAAGGCATAACTGCACGAGACAAGGTGCTCTCTAAGTGAAACCGACCAATCGTTTTCACCTCTATCGAAGCTTTCATGGACGTATTTCATAAGCTTTTCTGGACTCACTTTGTATTGCTTGAGTAAGGGACGCAAATAGACAAAATTTTCCGGATAGCCATTAAACGCATTGCAAAGGACTTGCGCAATTTTCATCCAATGCGGCTGGGCATGAACAAAAGGCACTTTCCCTTTCATCTTCATTGCAGTTTCTAAACGGATGACATCCCTGATTAAAACAGGAAAATCCGTCATATTTGTTTGTTTATAAGCGCACACTTTATTCATATGAAAAAGTGAACGATGCTTTTCAAATTGCATTTTTTCTCTATAATCAACCCCACTTTGCTTCCATGCTTTTGCATATCTTGCAGAAGCGGATTGATGTGTATTTCTCTTTCGGACCGCTGTAGTTCCTACGCGAACTGCCATTTGGACAGCTCTGGATACAGAGGTCCTTGTATATGCAGCACACATACAAAACCTCTCTAATTGAAATTATTATTATTTATAAGAATGTAAGATGAGAAAAATAATTACTGGGCAAGGCCCAGAATCAGAATTTGAAAAGGGTTAACAGAAGCGTTAGGCACATAACAGGCGTTACGTCCTTCAGATACAGAGTAGAAACTGGTCTCTTTGCTTTCCATTTTATTAGAAAATTTAAATGTTAATGCCTTAATTATATCTTTAAATTACTATAAAATCAACGAATTTTTCTAAGCAGCTAACAAACAAGGGCATAGAGTGTATAGATCTTTGTGGAATAGGAGAACCTCATTTTTCATTAGATTAATTCTATGCAATTTTCTATATATGAAAAATTGAGGTGGTATGCATCGTAAGAAACGCGTTTTAATAACAAATGCTCGGACTTTTATTGCTCTGGATCTGGCAAGACTTTTCCATTTGTATGGAATAGAGGTCTTTGTTGCGGATTCACTCGGGTACCATATTTGTTCCCATTCAAATGCGATTAAGAAAAAATTTCATGTTCCAAGTCCCCGTTTTGAATCTGAAAGTTATGTTGAAGCGGTCGCTGAAATCGTCAGAGAGTATCAAATCGATCTCGTGCTCCCTGTATATGAGGAGATTTTTTATCTCGCAAAGGGTCTAAGACGGTTTCCAAAAAAATGCAAAATCTTAGTTCCCTCATTTGAGATATTAGAAACGCTTCATAACAAATACACATTTCAACAAAAATTAAATTCTCTTGGAATTTCAATTCCGAAGACACATGTGATAAAATCAAATGAGGATTTAAAGAACATTCCACTAGAGTTCCCTTTTATCTTAAAACCCTGTTATGGGAGAGCTTCTCAGAAAATTATCAAGGTAAATCATGCTGGGGATACTCCTAAAACTCTTATTGACTCGCAACAACATTGGGTTGCTCAAGAGTGGCTTGAAGGGAAAAAATACTGCACATATAGCATTTGTCAAGATGGAAAAGTGAATGCTCATGCGACATATCCAGTTGAGTATTCGATTGAGGGGAACTCCTGTTTAACATTTAAGTCGGTAGAGCATCCTGGGGTTTTAAAATGGGTAGAAAAATTTGCGCGGTTAGAAAATTTTTCGGGGCAAATTGGCTTCGATTTTATAGAGCGTAGTAATGGAGAGCTTTTTGCAATTGAATGTAATCCACGGGCAACGAGTGGATTGCACCTTCTTTCCTCAGAAAAGAGGTTGATTGATATTTTCTTTGGCGAAGAACTAGATTATGTGATGAAACCAAAAGATCAAAGCATCAAGCAGATTGGTGTAGCTATGCTTCTTTACGGGTGGAATTCTTCCTCTTCTCTCATGGAATTTTTTAAGAGTTTTTTCTCATTTAAAGATGTTATTTTTGATCGAAAAGACTACCTTCCTTTTCTTTTTCAGCCATGTTTGTTTGGTTATTATTTCTTAAGAAGTCTGAAATTGAAATTGAATTTTCCGGCAATGTTCACACATGATATTGATTGGAATGGAACCTTAGAAAGCGAAAAAAAAACTCCGTTTTTCATCCCAAATTCAGTAAAAATCGAAGGTCAGCGTTAATTAGAAAACTGGAAAAGCATTCCCTCAATGAGTGCAAAAAACTTGTCATGTGAGGTTGATTTAGAAGGCTTCTTTTTCATTTGATAATACATACGCCAGACATGATGAAATAAAAGGGCTTCTTGGTAGTAAAAAACTTTTCGTCTTGGAAAGACACCTTTTAAGACCTCGCATTCAAAAAAATCATCAAAGCTCTTTTTTTCAAGAGATCGATGTGCCTCAATGCATTGCGTGAAGACTTGGTCGGGAAATTTCTCTTTCATCTGCAAGAAGAGATCGTGGGCATCTTCGAAAAGTTCAAAAGATCTCAAGCATTGATAATGAGCATAGAGCGCATAGATACTTTTAGGATATTTTTCAGTGTATCTTTCAAATTCTTGAAGGACTTGAGGCCCTTCTAATAGGCAATTGCTCTGTAGAAACTTCAAACGAGCAATATCAGCCACTTTCATATGGTGAAAGAGAGTTTTGGGGGCGTTTTGGAAGGTGATTACAACCTTAGCACGCTCCTTTTTGTCATTCCAAGTGCAATCTACTGAAAGTCTCATGGGGAAATACTATAACAGTAGTTATGAAATCGCGCAACATCCCCTTGATTTTGTTCGCTGAGGTGGTTGCGCCTCTTCTGGATAGTCAATTCTTATACCTCGTCTTATTTTTAGATTTTGTGCTTTTTCTCTGTCGAGCTTTTCCCAAACTGTTATTCGAAGATATTCAAAATGATTCATGGCTATGAGTACAGCAATCCCTTCATGGGTAATTCCTTCGCCCGATAGGTAACACTCCCTTAAATCAGATAATCCTGCCGATATGGATTGAAGAACGTCAAATGTAACCCAATGACATTTTTTTAGACTTAATGTGCGTACTTGAGGAAGAGGTGGAAAGGCTGGGTCTTCTGTCTCACTTTTTGTATTGTTCAAAGAGATTTCAGTCAAACACCTCATTCTTTTTAGAAATTTAAGATTGGGGAGTGTTGAGTCATGAATCTTTAAAATTTGTAGGGAGCAAAATCTCCTAAATATACCATTGGTATTCAAATCCAACTGAGTGCAATTTTCGCATGCTAATTGTTTGAGGATATTAGGTAACTGTTCGATGTGTTCTTTATCAACTGGATTATCACCGAAACTAATAGATTCTATAGACGAGCTGTGCTCGAGAATCTCGAGGAGATCTTCTTTTGAATGAGAACTTCTACTTAAGTCGAGAGATGTCTGCTCTCCTGGATGTTCATCAACAACAATTGTTGGGATTTCACTTAAGCAGGTAGATTCTAGAGATGAACTGCTAGATTCTAGATTTTCTCTCAAATAAGAATTTCTTTTTACATCAAGAGATGTCTGATTCCCTGGAGAGTTACAGACAACAATCTTAGGAGATACTCGGGCAGCCATATGTTCCTCCTTACTTATCAACTAAAAAAAAGAATACTAATATTAAAATATCTTTTTACACAAGTGAAAACGACGGATTATAGAATGGTACAACATCCTTTAGAAGATGATTTAGCATCATCAGGAAAAGTGATTGTTTTACCCGAATAATTTTTCCTAAGTGATTTGATTTCTTCTGGATTGATACTTCCACAATTAGTCAGATGAATCTCTTCTAAATGACGAATATCTAGTAGAGCTTTAATACCTTCAATTGAGACGTGCGTGCTTGAAAAAGTAAGACTCTTAAGGCATGTCAGTTTCATTTTGAACGTTGAAAGAACTGCATCTGAAAGCCAATGACATTCTTCAAGATTTAATTTCCGGAGATTAAACATTTCAGGAAATGAATAAATTCCTTCTCGACAATGGGTATTACTAAGTGAGAGCTCTCTTAGCAGGGGATGTAAGGAGAGGAATTTTAAATTGTTTAATTTAGAATTATCGAGAGTTAAATTTAAAAGGTTAGGATACTCATCCAAAACCTCAATAAGTCCATTAGCAAGCACATCTATTTTTATTTCTAATGTTGTGACACCATCCAAAGTATTTCGTCGTGCTCTTTGATATGTACTTGCATCGGTAGGATTTATAGCAGCCATATAGGAACCTTCCTTTATCTGTCCGTAGAAAAGAGGAGAGGGTGACTTTGAGAGCGTCCATCTATTTTCACATCTCCTTTCTCTAAATGGTAGGCAATGGCTTTAATGACAAAAGCATGTACCTGATGGTTTGGTGGACAAAACGGCATATAATCTCTTTTTCCATTCGTATTTGGCAACATGAATTTTCTGGCGTACTTGCTTTTTGCCGCATTTTCCTCAATTCCTTGGGGGAAGATGACACTTCCAGCTTTGAGTTCCTGAAGAGGGAGGTCAAAAGCCATGTGACAGAATTGACAACAGCTATTACACATGTAAGTGCAGGTTGCATCTTCAACCCAGAGGCGGAGATGTGTCGCTTCTTTTGGCACGCCTGACCACCTAATGGGAGGTGATATGCTTTCACCACTAGGAGCACAGCCATATTTTACGTGAAGGTAGAAATTGCTATTTTGCGTAGGACACCAGAGTTTAAAGGTATCGCTATAGCTGTCTGCAGTAGCGCCTTCACAAAGCTTATCGAGTGGATCCTCTGTTCCGCAACTTGTCATCATCAATCCACATAGAATAAAGAGAAAATAGATATACTTTTTCATAAAATGTCCTGTAATAGCTTTTCTATATTTGATTTATACGAAGGGATCAATTGAGAGTCAACTGTTTATTGCTGTTTTAATGGACCGCATTATAGTCATATTGAGGGTTCTGGATCGATCTCTATTCATGTCTAATGAAGATGTTAAAACTTGGGTTATAACTATCTTTTAGAAAAATAATTCCTATGCTATTCGTATAACCATGGATCGTAGCAAAAAAAGAATTCTCTTTGTGGGTTTTGCGTTTGTTTCTTTGGCATACATGTCAATCAAACTCTCAGCACCCGCACTTCCGCTTCTTAGTAGCGTTTTTGATACAAATCCGATCTATTTAAAACTTTCAGCATCTCTTTACCTCGTTTTTTTTGCACTCTCTGCTTTTTTTTGGGGGGCTGTTGCGCAGAAAATACCACGCAGAAGAGTCGTGACGATAGCTCTTTGTTTGGCAATTATTGGAAATGTGATTTCATTGTTTTCAATCAATGTTGTGATGTTCATTTTTGGACGGATCATTGAGGGGTGTGGCATGGGAGGTGCAGCAACACTTTGCCGCGTACTGATGGCAGATCGCTTAGAAAGATCTGAAGTCGTTCGGGTCTCCTTGGTTTTTGGTTTCATCACAAGTTTTATGCCCGTTATCGCACCTACAATCGGGCAGTATCTCATCATTTGGATTGAATGGCGTTCGATTTTTGCTTTCTTTATCGTGGTTCTGCTCGCATTTGGCATTTGTAGCTATTTCCTTCTTGAAGAAACAAAAAAAGAGAGTGATCAAGGATTTCGTATCATTGATTCATTCCACGAATATATAAGCATTTTCAAAAATCCTATTTTTTGGGCATTTATTTCGGGATTTGGTCTTTTTGTTGGAACGATTATTGGCTATTATATTGCGACCCCTTATTGGTATTTAGCTCACTTTAAAATTTCTGCAAAATACTATACCTTTCTTGCTCTCTTCACCGCAGTGCCAAATGTCATCGCGTATTATTATGGGAGATCTCTTGTGCGTCGTTTTAGCGCAACAGGATGTATTAGGTTTTCATATCTTTTAGCGCCTCTAGGTGCCCTCCTCGCAGCAATTATCGGCTGGATATGGGGGATTCACCCCTATACGTTGATCCCACCCCTTATGGTGATGGCAACCGTCTTAGGATTTATTCAACCGGCTGTTAATGGGGCAATCATCCACTATTTCCGAGAAAAAGCAGGTACAGCAGCTGCGCTTATTTCAGTATTTGGATATGGTGGCGCAGCCCTGATGTTCTTTATTTTGACAAACATTCCTCTCACAACCATCTGGCCATTTGTCATTGTACTTGCTGTTGTTACGGCATTTGGATTATTCAATAGAAAATGGCTAAAAGGATTGCAACTCAAATGGTGAAGCGTAGCATTGGTCCCATGGGAATTTTACTTGCTGCCGTTGGGGGAATCATCGGTTCAGGATGGCTGTTTGGGCCTTATTACGCCTCCCAAATTGCTGGTCCGGCAGCGCTCATATCATGGGCAGTTGGTGGGATTTTGATGATTTTCATCGCCCTCACATTTGCTGAGCTTACATCGATGCTACCCGTTGTTGGAGGCGTTGCACGCTTTTCCCATTTTAGTCACGGTCCACTCGTCAGTTTTACGATGAGCTGGTGCGGTTGGATTTCGTCCATCGTTGTCGCACCCATTGAAACGATGGCTCTTTTGCAATACGCTGCCAACTACATTCCCAATTTAGCACGCAATGTGGGGATGACGCATGAGCTGACACCTTTTGGGATTTTCATCGCGGCCATCATCATGCTGATCATGTGCATTGTTAACGCCTATGGCATTCGGCTAGTTACTAAAACCAATGCTATCATTGTCGTCTTAAAACTAGGCGTCCCAATTTTTACGGCCATTATCTTGATGAGTTCATCGTTTCATGGAGTGAATTTTACAACTGAATCCTTTGCTCCCTATGGGATCAAAGGAGTCTTAGCCGCATTGCCAGCAGCAGGGGTGATCTTTTCCTTCATAGGATACAATCCCGCCATACAACTTGCAGGGGAGTCAAAAAACCCCCAAAAAGTGATCCCTATTGCAATTATTGGAAGCTTGATTATCTGCATTTTTCTCTATCTTCTCGTTCAGGCTGCTTTTATTGGGAGCGTAGACACGGACTTACTCAAAGGGGGATGGAAAGCGCTCGACTTCAAAGGGGATAGTGGCCCCTTTGCAGGGATTGCACGCCATATGGGCCTCATTTGGCTTGCTATTATCCTCTACATTGATGCAGCCATCTCACCGTTTGGAACAGCGCTTATCTACACATCAGCAGCAGCTCGCATGAATTATGCCATGACAGAAAATGGGTACCTTCCACTCATCATGCAAAAACTTAACAAAAAAGACGCACCGATCTATGCCATTGGCCTCAACTATATTTTAGGGCTCATCCTCTTTCTTCCCTTTCCGGGATGGCAGAGCATGGTCACCTTTCTCGTGTCTGCCTTTGTCATTTCATATGCCGTAGGTCCCATCTCCCTTGTTGCGCTCAGACATAGCATGGCAGAAAAAACGCGCCCATTCAAACTTCCATGTGAGAAAATCTGCGCACCACTTGCCTTCTATATTTGCAATTTACTCGCCTTTTGGACGGGGTGGGCAACCCTTTATAAAATTCTCATTCTCATTGCGATTGGGTATCTATTTCTCACATTTTATAAACTGACCAAACATGGCCGCCCCCTCAAACTCAATTTCATCGGAGCACTTTGGCTCTTTCCCTACTTTGCAGGACTAGGAATGATTTCCTATCTCGGTACATTTGGGGGAGGGAAGGGGATGATTCCATTTGGCTGGGATTTTTTCGTGCTCTTCCTGTTTTCGATTGTGATATTCATTCTCGCCTATATCTCACGCATCAAACCGACACGCCCTTCAGAAAAAAAAGTTCAGGAATCGCCGGTTATCTAAATCCGGGATGTCTATATCACATAACCCGGGTTTTAAATGCTTCTGCTTTTTTCTCGCTTGGGACAAACAGCCAAGCACATAAAAAGGAAAAAAGAAATAGAAGAGGCATGATCACAAGCCCCAATTGAAAATTTCCGTACCTTGTGATCACAAGTCCAGCAAGAGGGGGGAAGATAAAGTCAAAAGTTGTGATCCCAGTATTATTGATTCCAAAAAGATAACCAGAATGACCCTCTGGAGCGTGATCTGCAAGATATGTAAATCCCAAACTCTGCCCAGAACAGGCGATGCCAAGTAAAAAACAAAGACTCCCCAAAAGCAGCGGCATTGCAGGCGCAAATACAATCAAAAAAGAAGCAATAATACCAAGACTTGATGCTAAAAGAAACACAGGTTTTTTTTGACCGATACTATCAGAAATTTTTCCCAGTAGAGGGCATCCTACAGCCAAACCTATCCAACAAAACGAAATTAAAAAAGCAGCAAGCTCTTTAGATAATCCCTTATCCTGAAAAAAGAGTGTACCCCAGAAAAAACTGAGCATCGGAAGAGCGACATAAACAGAACCTGAATACATAAAAATTGAGACATACTTCATGGGATTGATTGTTTTTTGCCTCTTTTTGATTTGAGGCTTTAAAAAATCCGTGAAGAAAAAAAGAATAAACAAAATTAACGCCAGAAGAGAACAAATCAGCATCACATGCTGCCAACTAGCCTGTGATTGAGCTAGAGGCGCTCCAGCTATAAGAGGCCCAAGGGCACCAAATGATTGAGAAAATCCCATGAAAAAGCCACGAAATCTTTTTGGAAAATGATGCTTAATGGTCATCAAAAGACAGAGGAATATAAACGACGAAGAAAACCCAATGATAAAGCGAGCCATGAGCGCCAAATAAAACTGATCTGATACCGCAAGAAGAAAGGTTCCAAGAACCGAACAAAAAGCAGAAAGTAAAAGTAATTTTTTAACTCCATAACGGTCGACTAAAAGACCTGCAGGAATTTGCATGAACCCAAAAGAGATAAAATAAATTCCAACAAAAACAGAAAATCCATTTTTTGTTAGAGAATACGCTCCCATGATCTCCGTCGCATATGTTCCCGTTGCAGAACGGAGAAAAAGCTCAAACAAGAAGAATATAAGACAGATAATCCACGAAAACATTTAGACATAATATAAACTCTTTAATTATAGATAAAGAAAAGAAAGGTTATAACTTATGAGCAAAGCTTGCGATCCCATTTTCTATAAACGTTTTGGAATCAAAACTCCGATTCGGTACACTCACACCGTTGAAGTGGAAGAAAAAATAAAAAAACAATTTCAAAAAACATGGAAGACGTTTTATAAATCCCATCAAGATGAGCTGTCAGAATCAAGACGACAGCGCGTGGGAGCTTTTTTTCGTAAGCTTGAAAAGACAGGAGATGATACACATTACTGTCGACGCGTTAGAATCACATATATTAGTCGCGCAGTGGGGTATGGGGTCTTTGCAAAAGAAAAAATCCCTCCATATGCCCTTCTCATCCATTATGGGGCACTTCTGCGACTCGATAAAGATATTGGGCTTAACAATGACAGCACCTTTTCCTTTTCAGATTTTAGAAAATATTCCCTCGATGCACAACATGTCGGCAATTGGGCACGGTTTATGAATCATGGAGATGATGAAGAAGGCGATGTCAATGTCATAGCTTGGGAATGTTACACCCCAGAAGGTCCGCGTATTGTTTATACTGCAGGATCTCAAGGAATAAAAAAAGGCGCACAACTACTCTACTCCTACGGAGATGAGTATTGGGATAGTCGCGATAAGAAAAAGAAAATATTATGACGCTAACGATTTTTTCCTGGGTTGCGGTGATCACACTTTCAATCAGCTATTGGTTTCAAATTTGGAAAATTCACGTGCATCGTGAAGTGCGCGATATTTCACTTACATACAATATCTGTCTTGCAATTGGTTTTGGAATTCTCTGCGTCACCGCTTATGCACAAAACTCGACGATTTTCCTCGCGAAACAAATCGCTACAACCATTCCAGTGCTCGTCATCATCTTTCAAGTGCTCTATCACCGTAAAGATCGGTGGCATGATCCCGCTGATCCAGATTGCCTAGGTTGTAAAAAAGAGCTCGAAATTCCATGGACCTATTGTCCTTTCTGCGGTGAGAAGAAAGGAATACCTCCACAAAATTTATAGGCAAGAAATCTTTCGATTGGTATCTTTTTTTCTCAAACAAAATAAGGAGTGGAAAGATGAAAGCATGCAAATTCCTCTGGCTAGCAATATTTCTATTGCAACCACAATTCGCAAAAGCAAATGAAATCGATGTGATAAAAAAAACCATCACACAACAACTCCCTTCCGTTGAAGGTTGGTGTTCAGAAGAGAAGTCGAATGCAATGATTGACTTGATTGTAGACGTAGAGCCAGAAGTGTGTGTGGAAATAGGGGTATTTGGTGGCGCATCAATTTTGCCCACAGCTATGGCATTAAAATATCTCGATAAAGGCGTAGTCTATGCGATCGATCCATGGGCAAATGTTGAATGTACAAAAAATTACGAAGAGGGCGATGCAAATCACAGTTGGTGGTCTGAAGTCAATTTAGAATATATCTACAATAGCTTCATTTGGCTTTTAAAAAACAATCACATCGAGGATTATTGTGTTGTTCTTCAAGAAACATCAGCTTCGGCATCCCCAAAAATTCCAGAGATTGATATATTACATATAGATGGAAATCATTCAGAAGAATGTTCGGTATTTGACGTGACAACTTATTTGCCAAAAGTTAAATCAGGTGGATATATTTGGATGGATGATTTTGATTGGAGAACAACAGGACGAGCTATTGAGCTTCTTAGAGAAGAATGTGACGAAATAATAGCCGTTGATAATGGGAATTGCGTTTTATTTCAGAAACGATAAAAAAAAAGGGAAACGATGCATCGGACAATTCGTAAAGGATTCATTTATACATGGGCTTTTATGATAATTCTATTCACTACCTCGTCAGTTTTTATTATTTTGCAAATGAAACATTTACGCAAAACGATTAAGAAGAAAAGTCACGAGTTCCATCGGATTGAATATGAAGTTGTAAAATCGAATCCCAATGTTTTTCCCATTACAATGCAGAACGTTTGTCGAAAGAGTGAATCGGCACTCGTTCAAGATGTTAAAAGGGTGGTTGTGCCACCCTACCCACATGCATATAATGCTTCAATTATAGAGAACGATCATGGAAGCTATTACCTCTTTTTTAGGTACGATCTTCTAGAAAAACGCTCCTCCAACCCTCTGTTGCCATTTACAACCCATGTAGGCTTTGTTGAGCTTGATGAGAAGTTTGAGATTGTTCCTAACTCATTAAAAACCATTGATACAGGCAGTCTTTATTCCGAAGATCCTAGAGTCATCAAATCCGAAGGCGCCTATTATCTCGTGTATAATGATCTAACCCCCATTCGTACATATTTGCGCACTATGAGACTTGCTGAGCTAGATCTTCAAGGCTCAAGAGTGAAGTACGCAACCAATCTCGATCTTCACATCAGTCCCGTGGAGAAAAACTGGATGCCCTTTATCAAGAAAGAGCAAGTTCATTTTGTCTATAGCGTTACCCCCCATAAAATCATTCAATTAAATAACCCAGAGATAAATCAAATCAATCATCTCTTGAACCCAGAAAATCCTTCCATACATTCATTTGAGTGGGAGAAGAAATGGGGGAAAATTCGAGGAGGAACTCCTGCGCGACTTGTTGATGGGCAATATCTAGCCTTTTTCCATAGCTGGTTTAAGAACCCAGAAGCAGGCAATATTTGGTATGTGATGGGAGCCTACACTTTCGAATCAGAGCCTCCCTTCAGGATCACATCCATCTCAAAGGCGCCAATTATATTTAAGGGGATTTACAATACCAAACACATCCATACAGCCCCCAGAAATATCCGCTGCATCTTTCCAGCAGGCTTTGCTTTTGAGAAGAAAAATGACAAGACCCTTTTGCATATTTCCTGCGGAGAAAATGATTGTGGCATCAAGATTGTTACAATCGAAAAAGATCAGCTTCTAAATTCCTTAGAACCCATCAACTCAGAAAAACCTGTAACGGCCGATCTTGTTGCCACAGAAGGGTTTTAACCCTTTTTATGTGATTTCTTAGAATAACTAATCTTCTCTTCTCGAAGCTCTTCTTTGATATCTTTTTCTTCAGCTTTGTTCTTAGCTTTCTCAAGACTTTTTTTTTGCATATCTGGACTGACGACTTTTCTTTTCATAGCAAACTCCCTGTTGGAAGACCTTTATATACGATGTTATTTCTTTATTTCAATACTACAATGACCACAGCGACTTGCTTTGATAGGAATCGACATCAAGCATTCAGGACAGGACATTTCAGAACGTTCCTTCTTCTTCTGGAGGCGATTGACCACTTTAATAAGAATAAAAATACAGAAAGCCAAAATCACAAAATCAATCAGCTTATTGAAAAAGATTCCATATTCGATAGAAACAGTTGATGTGAGAGGGATTTTAAGATCACTAAAGTCGACCCCTCCAAGTAGAAGACCAATTGGAGGCATGATCACATCTTCAACGAAAGAAGAGATAATTCTGTTAAATGACATACCAACGGTGACACCAATTGCCATATCGACAACTTTGCCACGCATCGCAAAATTTTTAAACTCGTTGATAAATTTTTTCATTCAAGAACGATATAATCCATTGTTTTCATCACACCAAGTTCATTCCAAAGTTCGACAGCTCGGATGATTTTATCCTCATGAAGAGTGAACATCATAAAGCTTTTGATCACAACAGGGGTATTTGTCGGCTCAACACCTAAAAAATTGCCGCGTTGATTACCTTTGAGATCAGCTTGAACAACTATCTGATTTCCCTCAGCAACCATTTCATTAATTTTGATCTTAAAATTAGGAAAAGCAGCATTCAAGAACTTGGCCCTTTCAACAATGTCATTGCCAACCTCAGAATGTGTGGCCTTTTGATGAGATGAAAGCGAACCGATATCGATAATCTGATATCCCTCAGCCATCATATCCTTTAATTTATCATAATCTTGTGATTCCATAGCCTGATAGAAGTTTTGAATGACACCCTTTCGATCCTGTTCTAACTTTCCACATCCAATCGTAGCTACAAGGAGCATCAAAACACAAAGTATTCGCATTGCTTTCACCTAAAAAAATGATTTACATATCACAACCTATATCATTCCATTCTTATTTCCCGCAATCACAGCATTTAACGGGTGGTGAAAAGTAAAATTAAAGACCGAGTGATTGGATAAACGGTTCGAAGCTAGGCTCTCTTCCTAAAAAGCTCTCCAAATAGTCATTTGGATCACCGCTGCCACCCTTTCCAATAATCTCCTGAACATACCTCTCACCAATTTCTGGGTTGAGCAGTCCATGACTCTTAATCACATCAAAAACATCTTGTGCTAGAGCGCGTGACCATAAATAGCCGTAATATTTAGCGCCATATTCAGTCAAATGCCCAAAAGAACACGAAAAATGATCCTTATCCAAATGCCTTAGGTTGGGGAAATATGTCAGCCGCAGCTGCCGACTTATCTCGAGTGGATCTTTTATTGCTCCAGAATCAAAAAGATCAAGTGCCAGCGTTGCAAGATAAATTTGACGCACAATCCCAAACCCAGAAAAAAGATTTTTCTGCGCCACCATTCTTTCAATCATATCTTCAGGAAGCAGCTCACCCGTTTTGTGATGACAACTAACCAGTTGCAAGATCTCTTTATTCCATAGCCACTCCTCTAAAATCTGAGAGGGGAGTTCAACAAAATCCGTTGTAGTACTTGTGCCGCACAAAAGAACCTTACCCTGTCTGCCTAAAATCGAGTGGAGCGTATGCCCAAACTCGTGGAAGAGCGTCTCCACCTGCCGGTGCGTCATTAAGGGGGAGAAGTTAGCGACTAAGAGTGTAAGCGCCGGATAATCCTTATAAGCTGGAAGAATCCCTAGGTTGCAGGCGTGTGAATATTTATCTTTCCTTGGAAAAAGATCGAGAATCGTGTGTCCTAGCAAGACACCATCCTTTTCAATTTTAAATAAAATCAAGCTCTGATCCCATAGATCTTTAGCTTCGACCCTTTCAATTTCAATTCCAAAAAATGTTCGGTATACCTTGAGCATCCCTTCCATTGTAGATTCAAACGGAAAATACGCTGCAATCTCTTGCGCAGACAGATCAAAATGCTCCCTGCGATACTTCTCCGTGGCATACATGTAATTCCATATCTCACTCGGAAGTAGCTTTTGCTCTTCTTCCATTTTTGGAGCGAGCTTGTGATAAAGTCCCTGAAGAAAAGCGCGCGCTCTCTCTGGCGTTTTAATCATCTGATCGCTTAAATCATATGCAGCATAGGAGTCGTAGCCCATTATTTTTGCAAGCGTATCCCTTTTGGCAATCAGCTCCTTTAAAATAGCCTCATTCTCAGGGTATCCCCGATTCATAAATTGTTCGTAGAGCCCTTTTCGCGTGGACTCGACAACGCACTCTTTCATGACCCGATTATAAGTTGGATAATCACACCCCAACAGGTAGGTATTTTCTTTACCAGGCGTTAGGCCCGTAATAAAACTCTCAGGCAGTCCTTCAAGCGCCTCTACATCCACTTCTATAACTCGATTGGATTCCTGAATATTCGTTTCAAAAGCAGCAGACAGCTTCAAAATCTCTGCATAGATCTCTTGGACCTCTCTCCGTTTTTCCTTGCCTAAATGAAGCCCATACCGCTTGAATCGATCGGCTAAATCTTCATACTGCTCGTAATATTCCGGATGGCTTAAAAGATGCTCAACTAAAGTCCTTTCAAGCCTCTGTTCAGCCTCTCTTGCAGCCTCTCGCACAGCAGGCTCAATTGCAATTAGGCGCATGCCCTCCATGACCCGATGCGCTGTATCAAGCACGCCCCATCTTTCATGCAAATCGCCCTCTTGCAAAAATGCCTTAGTATACGCCTTTTCAATTTCCTGAATCCGCTCAACAGATTGTGGGAGAAAAGCTCCAATTTTTTCAGCATCATCGATATAAGGGAGCGTTCCATAAAGTGAGGTTGCGATAAGTGTAATTAGACCAAAATATTTCATATATCCAGTTTTAGCTCCTTGCAATATGTTTCACGAATTAAAAAGACACTAATCAGTGCCAAAACAAAACCAATGGGAAAAATAGAAAATGCCGTGAAAAAATTCTCGTAAGCATATAGAGGAGCTCCATCTACCATTGTTCCATCCCAGTGTAGATCCATTAAAAAACCAGATAGCGGTTGAAGCGCTCCTGCAAGCCCCATAATAATTACGGCCGCAACACCCATTGAAGTTCCCGTCATATGTCTAGGATTACTCTCCGAAATCGTGGGATACCCGATAATTTGCGTACTTGTAAAAAAGCCAAGCAGAAAAAATAGCGTTAGAAGCTGGAACATACCCGGAGAGTTTACTAAAATGATCGATCCATAAACAACCAAAGAAAGCACACCTCCAACAATCATGAGAGGACGCCGTTTACCGATCTTATCAGAGAGATATCCGAAAAAAGGAGATCCAAAAATCGTTCCCATACAAATCATGCTCACGACAAAGGAAGCGCTCGCTAGAGTCAAACCATGAACCTGCGTTAAAAAGAGACTTCCCCAAACAGCGCCGATGATCATCAGCGGCATATTCATCAAGCTCGTATACAGACCGCAGAGCACATTCTGACGATTTGTAAGTGCAGCTTTAAGCCCATCAAAAAAGCCAACATTTTGTGAATTTGACACATTTTCAACCACCTTCGGTTCTCGAACAAAGCGATAAATTAGTCCCAAAATGAACACGCCAATTAACGCGTCCACTAAAAGTGCATTACGCCACGTCAGTGCCTCAGCAAGCATTGAGAAAGGGGATTGAGCCACAACTCCGCCAACCATTCCAACAGTTACTACGATTCCAACCACAAACGCCTGTTTGCCACTCGGAAACCACCTAGAGACCAAAATCATACAGCTTAAAAAGCAAAATGCATTCCCAATTCCCGATAAAAAGTGGCACAGACCCGCTTGCAGCAAATTCTGAGAAAATGCAAAGCCAACCGTTCCCAAAATACAAACGAGTAGCGCCGTAATGATCACTCGGCGCACAGAAAATCGATCCAGTATCATCCCTGCAGGAAGTAGGAAAATCACATCAGCTAGCAAATAGGTCGAACCTAAATATCCCAGTTCAATCCCACCCAGCTTCAAATCACGCATCAGCATCGGAGCGATCGCATTCAATAAGTGCAATTGCATTAACTCATAAGCAAAAAATAGAGCTGCAGAAAGACATACAACCCATGCTAAGACACCCTTTTTCATCGTTGCACCTCGTATTCATTTTCATATTCTCTAAACGTATCGACACTTTCCCGAAAATCCTTCATACAAACCGAAACATAACTGTCATTGCCACCAATATGGACCTGATTTCCCTCAGTGACAGGCTGGCCATTCTCATCAATTCGCATATTCATTGTCGCCTTGCGGCCGCAATGGCAAATCGTCTTGATCTCCACAAGCTCATCAGCCCATGCAAGAAGCCATTTACTTCCATTAAAAGGATTCCCTAAAAAGTCAGAGCGCAATCCATAACACAAAACAGCAATATTTAGTTTTGTCGTAATTGCCGTCAATTGAGCCACCTGAGCCTTCGTAATAAAATGCGCCTCATCAATCAAAACACATTTCAGCTTGGGCATCTCAGACTTCTTTTCCTTCGCATATTCATAGAAGTTAAAGTCATCATCAAAAGGAACCGCTTCTTGTTTTAAACCGATCCTCGAATAGATCCCATGTTCGCCATACCGATCATCCAGAAGGGGAGCAAATAAAATCGTCTGCATGCCCCGTTCAATGTAGTTGTAGCTCGACTGCAAAAGCGTCGTACTCTTACCCGCGTTCATTGCAGAATAGTAAAAATATAATTTAGCCATAAAACACCTCTCTCGTGATTGAGCGCATTTATAACAAAAGAAATCAATTGACTAAAGAGAAAATGAGGTGTTTTTTATTCAGAACCGAGATATGCTGAGGAGATAAATTGGGAGAAGATATGCATATTTTAACACAAATCAAAGAAAAATCATACGCACTCAGCCTAATACAGATCGTTCTAGGAAGCCTATTTCTTGCTGTCCTAGCTCAAGTTAAAATTTATCTTCCATTTACACCGATCCCAATTTCTCTGCAGACATTTGGCGTATTAATGCTCGCCGTAGGCCAAGGAAGCCGCAACGCGCCGTTATCTATTCTGCTCTACCTACTCTTTGCATTCTGCGGCCTGCCCGTTCTTGCAGGAGGACGTATTGATTCACTCTGGCTTCTCGGACCAACAGCCGGATACCTGCTCGGTTTCCCACTTGCTGCCTATCTTACAGGACGCCTCCTAGAAATGCGCAAAAGCCCATCTCTCATATGGGGAGCTTTTAGCATCCTTATGGGGCAAGCATGCATCTATTTTTTAGGTGTGACGTATTTGAGTTATGTTGTTGGGGGAGTGGTGAAGGGAATCCAGCTAGGACTTCTTCCCTTCCTTCCAGGAGTGCTAATTAAAGGGGGCCTGATCCTCTCGGTACTCAAGCCCACATTAAAGCTTAAAAATAGACTAGCTTGTTGGGAATGAAATTGTAGATCCAGCTATATAGTTTTGAGCAGCAGCTTGCCATGTCCTGCCTGCATAGCGTTTTTCAACGAATCCACCTTCATTTATCAAACGTCTTGTTTCTGATGCAAGAAGACGGTTTATGTTTGCTTCTGGATTATTTATGAAGGTCTCTCGTTCTTCGATCATCTTATGCAGTTTAATAATTTCCTGCTGAAGATTTGTAATTGAAGCATCTTTTGCTCGGTTTTCTTCAACATTCACTCCGGCACGTTCTAGTTGCCTTTCTAGTTCTTTGATTTGGCTAGTCAATCGAGCTCTTTCAACGTCAATTGTATCTTGAAATGCTTTAGTGGATTTGAGTGTTTTAATTGTGCTTTGCGTTAAAGTCTGTAGTTTTTCCTTTAACTCAGCATTAGTTTGAGCTTTTTCACGTAGTTCTTGCTGAATTATTTCTTCCCTTTGACGGAAAGCCTCTAAAGCTTTAACCATTTTTTCTCTGAGTTGACCAATCTCTTCGCCATTCGCATTTTTCAGTTTAACAACTGTAGCTCTAAGATTTACGAGGTCATCTCTTAATGCAGGAATTGTTTTTACTAGAGTTTCTTTATCTTGAAGGATTTTTTCAGCCTTAGCTTGTAGAGATTGATGCTCTCGTTCTAACTCAGCTCTCGTAGTTTTTTCTTGCTTAAGGATTGCAGCATGTTTCTTCTGGATATCGGTAACTATAGCTTTAAATTCCCTTGTTTGCTCTTGTGCATAAGCTTCATATTTTTGATGAGCATTCTTCAGTTTAGCGTTAAGTACAGATACAGGAGCCAAACGCGCATTATTACTCAGCATTTCATCAGCCTGAGTACTAATTTCGGTTAGTTTTTTAAGGTTATTAGCTAGCTTAGCTTTTGTTGTATCAAGCTTAGTGGACAAATCACCGTTGGTAGATTGTAACTGGACAATTTGCTCTTTGAGTGCTTTAATCACTGTTTGCTGTTCAGGAATTATCGACGTTTGATATTGAATAACAAGGCTTTTCAACTTATCGATGAGTTGATCTTTTTTCTGATTCTTTTCTACTAAACACGCTGCTTTCTCCAATTCTAATCTTAAATCTTCACTATCGTTGACTAATTTTTGTATTAGCATCTCTTTTTTATTGAGAATCTCTGTAAGCAATGCCTGTTTGTTGTTTCTATTTTCGATATCGTCTGCAGGAGCATCTTTTAGATCATAGATACGCCGTTCGAGGGCAATATTTACATCAATAAGCTCATCACTCTTTCCTCGCCATTCTTCATTTTCTCTTTGTAGTTGAGCGATAAATTTTTCCTGTCTGGCAATAATCTGCGTTTGATAATCACTGAAGCGTGTTGACTTGTTGATTGTGCTTTCATATCTTCCAATCTCTGCGCGGAGGCCTTGAAGTGTGTGTTCATACTCTTCGTTTTTGTGGCGAAGCTGGTGGAGCATTCTTTGAAGCTCTCTTACGTCAGCGGCATTACCATTCGCTCTTGAAATCGCCATATCACGGGTGCTTCTAATGCCATCGATCTGCTTTTCAAGTTCGGCGATTTTTGCTTCATTGCTCGCCTTTAACTTAACAATTTGCGTTTCGAGCTGTTTGTTTTTGGCTTGGGCATCGAGAAGTTCTTTTGCCTGAGGGGTCATATAAAGGAAAATTTTTGGGTAGAAAATCCCAGCTGCAGCATAAAAAACACCGAGTGTCGTCATCAAACCACACTTTCCAGCGCTTGCTAGATCTTGACCAAGACCTAAGAAAGCTTCCTTGGGATTCAGAGCGAGAAGCTCAGAAACAAATTTAATCGGAGCAATAATTAAAAAAGTTGCTGTATCTAAAGCAGCAATGAAGGGGATGGATAAAGCATGAACTGCAGCTGCAACGCGGTTGTGATCTTGATAGAGATTTGAAGTTCTCTGCAAACCCTTTTGTATAAGATCTTGCTCAGGTGCAAGTGCTTGATAGAAGTTCGCATCTTTTTTTGGAACTTCAACTTCTTTTTTTTCTTGGATTAAATTAGTTTTTGCATCAATTGCTAATGGTTTTAACGCTGCACCCATAATACTACCCTGTATAATTATTTTTTATGCTTATATTGTAATATAAGGCGTTGTAATTACACAAAGTGTTTTAGGATTAAATATTGTGTTATTAATGTTTAAGAGCTACAGCTAATTCTTCTCGTTCATGAATTCTTGCTTGTTTAAACTCAGCAAATTCTTCTTCAGTTATAACAACAGAATTAGGTCTCCAACTATTTATCTGTTCTGCCATTCCAAAAGCTTGTTCCTGCGCAATCAATTTTTCATCGTGGGGAGCTAGTAGTTTCTCTGCTCTAACGCGGCGTTCATCCCGAGCAGTTTCTACTTCATCCATTAAAGTATTTAGTTGTGCATTCAATGTATTAACTCTACCTTTCCATTTCTGATTTTGTTCTTTGATGTCGAGATTGTCGAGCATGGCTGTAGCACAAGTTGCATCGAGTCTTAGAAGTTCTTCTTGAAATTCTGCCTCTCGAGCCTTCATCGCTTCTAGCGTACCAAAGAGATGCTTTTTTATTGTCAAAAAATCTTGATTATAGCGCTGTTGAAGTCTCTCGGTTCTCTTTTTGATCTTCTCATTTTCAGATTTCATTTTACTTAGCTTAGTAAGTAGTGGTTTTAATTCTGCCATTGGGATGCTTCTTTTTTCTAGCTTCTCAAGAAATAAGCTGAATTTCTCATAGTTTGCCATTTGTTCATCAAATAAGGTGTCTGCTCTCTTGGATAATTTTTGGCATTTATTGCGCAATTCTCTTTTCTTAAGCTGATGCCTTGTTCTTAAGTTACTAATCTGAAGATTGAAATCAGTCTGTTGCTTAGCCAGTTTCCGTTCATATTCACTCTGCATATTTGCGAGTGTTTCTTGTAATTCTGATGTTGTATGAAATTCTGGAGACTCCAATCCATCAATCGCAGTGTCTAAATCGGTTTGTAGATCTTTCATGCTTGAGAAAGCAGCTTCTAATCGTTCTTCTAAATTCTCATCAGTTCCGATAATCTGTTCAATCTCAACATCATTTTTGTATATCTCAAGCTCTGCGCGAAGAGATTGGATGAGGAGCTGCTGCTCTTCCTTGAAGCTTTCTTGAGATTCACACTGTTGTTTTAGATCATTAACTTGATTTAAGAGCTGACTTACGACTGCTTTAAGAGGCTCAATTTGTTCTTTAGTCTCAACTTGGTGATTTCGAATAATCGCCTCGTAGCGGTGTTTTTTCCCATTTAATGTGTGGATTTCTTTTAAAGCCTCTTCAAGACGCTCTTGTGCTTCTTCAGATGCGCCCATTGCGGGGAATTGCTGTAGTCTTGCTTCTAGCTCTTGATTAACCTTCTGAAGCTCGCGACATTTAGGATCATTCATTGTGGCTAACAGATTATTTTGCTTTTGCAAATTAGCAATCATCGCATCCTTTGTTTCTGAAATTCTCTCGATATCCCCATTATATTGAGCCGAGATACGGATGCGGTCCTCGAGCATGGAAATACGTGCTCTAAGAGATGCTAACATTTCATCTTTGCCTTCATTTTGCGTTCTGAGGCCATCGAGTTCAGCTTGAAGCGCCTTTCGATTATCAATCGCTAGATCTCGGGTAAATCTAACGTCATTTAGCTGCTTTTCAAACTTATCCATTTTAGCTGTATTTCCAGCCTTAGATGCTAGGATTTGTTTTTCTAAAATTTTTATTTGCTCTTTGGACTCAAGGAGTTCTTTAACTTCTGATGTAGTATAAATAAATATTTTAGGTTTGAAGATGCCATAAACGCTGTAGATGACAGTCAGAGCCAGCATGAGGAGGCTTTTACCTGCTTCTTTAATGTGAGTACCCAGTTCCTGAAATGCCTTCTTGGGGTTAAGAGCAATTAAATTAGCGACAAAATCCACAGGAGCATTCGTAAGATGCCCGAGGAAATCTAGAGAGGTATCGCTGAAAAGCCTAAGCGACTGAACTGCAGCGGCTACACGGTTCCCTTCGAGGGAGGTTTTGGATATTTTCTCGAGACTTCGTTGGGTACGCGGTTTATCAGAAGCAAGAGCTTGATAAAAATTAGGATCTTTTAAATTATTATTTACAATACCAGACATAATAAAACCTTAATATATTTTATGTTTTTAAGGTGTTATTATAAATTAATTAATATTAATAATCAAAGTTATTGGGCATGAATAAACCCCACAAAGAAATTAAAATAACTTCTTTGTGGGGTGATTGGAGGAATTTAAAACAATAATTTACTATCTTTTTGGTGTTTTTTCAATACTATAATTAGCCTGTATCTGAGTTGGATCATCGCAATTGATTCTAATGGTAATTTTGTAAATAAATTCCCATTGATTTATTGGGCTACCATCTTCACTAAAATGAGATTGAACGTCCTGACATTTGAGTTGCTTATAGGTTTGTCTTTCAATAATAATATCATTGTCGTGAGAAAAGATATTTATCCAATCGACAGGTCTAGGTTTACTAGGGTGTGGCACCACCTGTGTTGGGACAAGATCAAGATTATTTTTAAAAACCTGATCTTTTGCCCACTCTGAAATCTCTACAAAAATATTTTGTTGTAGAGTCCCTGCAATTTTTTGTCGAAGCTCCTCATTGAAACACTTAGGGAGTTGGGCTGCAAGATGCCGCATTAAATCTTCAGCATTATCAAAACTTTCTCTCCCTAAAATATTGATATGTTTTGTTTCACTTCGAGTAAGATCGGTTGCAATCTGATTTGGTAGATAACGGGTGATATCTAACAATTGATTAGGGTCCACTTCTTTGTCCTCTGTTTCAAACTCTAGAAGCCAACTCGTTAGAAGATTAGTTGTTGTTGCATTATATAGATTGGGCTCAGCAGATTGATCTACTTGGTTGACAACTTCCATGTTTTCAAGACGATAATTACCCGCAAATTTGCCGAGATAAGCTCTTCGTTGGTCTTCTTCCAATGAAGATAGATATTTTATAAAGTTCAATCCTGCATCGATATGATGATTGAGTTTATTCTTTTTCATTGCAAAATGGTTGCCAATTAGGAGTGCAATAAGATGTTTAGGTTCAATTCCTTCTCTCATAGCCATGCGCACTAATGCTACGACACCTCCTCGATCGAGATTATCTTTACAATGTGTCGTTGTATGAGCAATCAGGCAGTCTGGTTTGAGTTCATTTAGCTTTGACATCACAGCTTGATCTAAATCCTCGAAGAAAGCATGGATGCAGATTTGCCAAATATCTTTTACGTCCAGTTCAGTATCACCTACCACATTTTCAAAATGTTCGTTACCATTGAAGAGCAATTGATGTATCTGATCAAAGCTTTCTTCTAGCATGGCTTGGTGCTGTGCTTCAGGGATCGCTTGTGGAAGAACGTAGTTGTGATTACTTTCATCCATAAAGGCTTGAACATACACCTCTTTAAGTTCAGCAAAAGTGGTCATATTTGCATAATCACCACTCTTCTCAAATTCAGGCCCTTCAATTCTATGTAAAAGCATATGAAAGTTCGGATGCTGCTCTCCTTGAAGATCAGATAATTGCTGTATCCATTCCGTTTGCATAAGGAGTGGATCATTCGTTCGGCTAGGATCTTGGTTAAGTAGAACGATAGATAAAACGCTTTCGTTTTTTCGTTCTGCTGCTTTTAAGAAGGCTTTATAGTTGTCGGAAATACCTTTTGAATTTGTAGGACAGGCGTGTCTCAGATAGTTGACCTGCAGTGCATTTTCATCTGAATCTTTAAAGGTTTCTATGCAGTGCACGTTTGGAAGATTATCTTCACCTGTCAGATCTTTAAGGCCTCCGGTCGCTCTTGCTTGATTAAAAAGAAGTGAAAACCAGCTTGTTTGTGCAAGGGCTGGAGTGATTCGATCGTTGATTTGAGGAAACTGTTCATGAAAATTTCCCCATGTGATCTCATCACTATACTCATCTCCTAAAGCTAATTCTAAAAGTTCATTCAGATATCTATGCATATGAGTCCCTGCCCATCGCAGTAATACAATTTTGTCTACCATAGCAATGAGTTTTTGATATTCCCCTGAAGCAATAAGGTCCTGATATTCAGTAGGACTCGAATTAATGTCAGCTATGCATGAGCAAACATCGTCGAGTTTTGCAACAAAAGCTTGTGATTGTTGTCCTGGCGATTCAGTGCCGTCCTGTTGATGGAAAAAGAGAAGACCTAAGAGATCATTCATATGCCAAAATAATGCATCATGACTGTTTTTTAGATCGCTTAAATCATCTAGAATGCATTGCACTTTATCAACTTCTGTTATTCGCATATCGTACTGGTCAAAGTTACATGATAGATGGGTCCTTAGGCAGCGTGTGATTTCACCCATTGCAGTAGTGTATTTGAGTTGTTTCTGACTTGTTTTAAAATCAAATAGGGCATCGGCCGCCCCAGCAGCAGCACCGGCCCCTAGATCTCTAAGTTTTTCAAATAAAGATGACGCAGCATCTCCTCCAGCATCATTAGTTTGAAGGTTCTCAGCGACGGTTGTAAGCGTGGTAATGACAGATTGAAGATAATTTATTAAGCCGGCACGATGAGTAGGGTCATTTAAATTTACTGTAACCTGATATGTCTCTTGTTGTTGATTTGTATATGGAAATGTGACGACTCCTGTATCTCCACTCACGACTTTATCGATGATAGTAAATAGGTCCGTGGCTAAAGCTGCATTTCCCAAACTCTGTAGAGTTTCTTCGAGTCTCACCTTTCCACGTTTTAAAACGGTGACCTCATGATTAGTCTGCTCGAACTGTTGTTGGATGATGTCTGCTCGAGCTTTAAGTGAGCCCTGTTCAGCACGCAGCTGTTCTAGCTCTTGAGTTTTAGTTTGAAGCTCGGTACGGATTGATGTAATCGAAACCTCTTTTTTTTGTAATTGTTGAGTTAATTCTGTGACTCTGTGTCCTTCAGCTTGGAGTTGTCTCCCTAAGGCGGCGGTAGCTGCTTCATCAGAAGTTATTACTGCGGGTGTCTGTTCCTGAGCTTGCTTGAGTTTTTCAGTAGCGTCAAGCAGTTGATTTTCGACCCCATTTTTAGCACTTTTTAATTCTCGAATTTTCTGCTCCTTTTCATCGACCAATCGAGTGAATTTTTCTGTGAGTTCACTTTGCAGATCCACCATCTGATTCCTCAGATAAACCTCTTGCTGTTGAGCTTTAAGGAAGGCAGCCTCTAACTGACTTTTTCCTGCATTTGCATCTTGAAGTTGTTGTGTTAATTCAGCATGTTCATCGGTCTTTTCTTGGATTTGAGCACCCAGTTGAGTCATAAGCTCCTGATGAGCTTCTAGGAAATTATTCGGCGTAGTATCCAACGCATTCTCTCCAAGCACTTGGTGAGCTTGATTGATCATCTCCAGCATATTAGCTTCAGCTTGAGCATGCTTTTCAGTAGCTTCTCGAAGTTGTTCGGTGAGAGTTGCTGTATCGCCACTTTGTGCAGCAGTGAGTGCTTTAACTTGTGCTGTTAGAGATTTTACCTTGCTATGTTCATCACGAGCAGTTTGTTTTCTACGAGCTGCATTGTCTTCGGCAGCAACAAGCGCATCTTTGGTTTGTTGAAGCTCCTCGTTTAGCTGTTGGACATCACCTCCCTGAGTGCTTTGCGTCGCAGTGAGGGTATCGACTTGCTGTTTTAGCTTGTTAACTTTAGCTCTTTCAGCGCGGGCTAGATCTTTTCTTTTCTGAGCTTTAGCATTTGCAGCAGCAAGCTCATCTTTGACTTGTTGGAGTTCTCTACTGGGAGATTGCGCAGGAGTTCTGTTGCTTTGAGCGGCTCTGAGCTGGTTTTGTGTGTGGTCGAGCTTGCTTCGAGCGATTTGAAGCTCTTCTTGTGCTTTTTGAAGATCGGCTTGCAATTGGGTTGTTTGTGCTGTTTGAGGCTGCTTGCCAATTTGTTTTTGAAGATTTTGCACCGTTTTTTCGAGTGAGGTAATGCGGTCTTGGGTAGGCTTAATTGCGGGCTTGTCTTTTGAAGGCATAAGCCAGTAGTAGACTCGATTCGGAGCGATGATTCCCATCACAACGCAGGCTGTGCCAAGGGCGCTGTAAACTGTCATTTTAAATGCTCCTAAAGTTCCATGTCCAAGCTCTTTAAAGGCTTGTTTGAGATCGAGATGGGTTGCATGATAGGCGAATTTCCCAACACCACTAAAGAGTTCTGCTAGCGCTTGGCGCAGAGATTCAAAAACAGCTCGAACTCCATGAAAAGTGGAGACGAAACGTCCTTCGACAAGATTGGTACTCTGTGAAGCAATTTCAGCTTCGCGCAGGGCTTCATAGATCTCTGGGGTGCGTTCTTTTGTGATTTGGAAAAACCTGGAATTCGATGGATCCTGATGAATCTTAGGAAACTGCGGAGTAGGAAGTGCTAAAATTGGTGATTGTGTATTTGGCATAGTAAATACCTATTTTAATTTTTTTAGAATGGCGATCCTAAAATAGATATTTTATAAATTGCAAGGAAAAAATTAACTCGCTGTTATTAAAAAATTAATTTTGCTAAAATAAATCTCAGCTTAGTGTATGCTCATCTAGAAATTGACCCGAGGTTTTCATGCGTTATATAATTTTGATGCTCATGCTTTTATCTTGTTCGTTTTTGCGAGGAGAAACCGAGCGTTTTATTTATGTGAGAGGGGATTTGAATGAGTGGAAACCGATCCCTGATGGCATTGGGTACCGTTTACAACTGGGAAACCATGGCATTGATGTGAGATATAACGCTCCTTATTCCCATCATTCTCCTTCGACGGTAATTGGAAGCTATTTATATTTTATCAAAAGCCTGTATCTTGGTGGTGGTGTTGGGGCTCAAGTAAAAAACATTAAGGGTGCAACGATTTTACAGGTTTTAAGCGGAATTAAAGTGACCAAGAAAAGCTTTACGCAAGTTGAGGGGAATTGGCATCCGAAACGCTTAAAAGAACCACCAACAATTCTTGTTAGTTATGGTTTTGGATTCTAGTCAAGGTAAGTACGGGTGTGTTAGGACCTTTGTTTGCTTGGTAAACTAAGAGTTCGCCCGATGTGGGATCAAACCAAAGTTCCGCCTTCCAAAAAAGGCTATAAAAACCACGCAATGTCATGACAGCTTTGAGCGCTTCGACTTTTTTGCCACCTATCTCGATTGTCTCTAACCGCTTCTTTTTTATGACCATCTTATTCAGGTTGAGATTCTCTGGGTTGATGATACAGAAGTTGAAGTTTTTTGCTTTTGAATGGATGAACGAAACAAATCCGTATTCAAGGCCTTGAATCCAAGGATCTCTTGAAATGCGATATTGTTTTTGAAACTCTTTATCTCCATCTTGACGCATGGCTTGAAGGTTTGGGCCCTCTTGTGTGATTTTATAAAGATATCCTTCATCTTTAGAAACATACTCAAACGATTTGTTCTGCTCTGAAGGCGTATTGATATGAATGGTATAGGTATCATTCTCACCTTCAATCTTATCTTTTGATGAGACCCATTCTGTATAAGTAACTTTACCATCGAAGTCTTCTTCATAGGTTGCATCATTCCCGAGTAGAGGGAATATGAATGCCACCAAACAACATGATAAGATTTTCATGTATTATCCTCTTTTGATTTTCGTTTTCCTTTTCTGTGAACTATAAAATAAAGGAGAATACCGACGCCTATAGTTAAGGGCAGCATGATCGTATAAATATATTCTGTAAGAATCGCAGCACCTGCGGCAAACACACCAATGAGGAGACCTAGTGGGAGGAAACTGATTTCAATATAGAGTCCGCCAAGAAAAAGTGTGAGAGCAAGCAAGGTCATGACGATAAGGGCCGCCTGAAAACGGCCGATAAGGCCGATATCGACGTAAATTGAAACGAGATAAACAGCTGCAATAAGTCCGAGCCAGTGGACGATTTCATGCCAAAATGTTGTGAAAGTGATCCAATGGCTGGTTTTACGCAAATACCAACTGAGTACGAGTCCCAAAAGGGCAAAGAGGGGGACCATGATACGCCAATAGGTCCAAGCGCCTCCCGTTTCAAGATCGGCAATGATGAGTCCGATGAAGGAGAGAAGCAACATGAGGAGAAGGGCGATCGTACGTGCCCACCAAGGATGCTTTGGATGATGTTCTTTTTCTTCCATAATTTTCATCTTAGAGAAAGAGGATTTTTGATACAATGTCCATCATGAGAAAAAATACACGCTGGATTATGGGGAAAAACTGCATTGCAGAGGTGATGAAAAGTGCTCCCGAGAGAATTATTAGAATTTTTGCTATTAAGGAAGACCCCCTTTTTAAGTCTTTTAAAAAAGAAAAGATCGCCTATATTTCAAAACAAAAGTTAACAGACCTTGTTCATTCTGAATCCCATCAGGGGATTGCCGCTCAGGTTGTTGAAAAGGAAATGCTATCCCTCTGTGACTTTTGTAAGAGCTTGCAAGATAAAGAGCGTAGTATTGTTCTCATGCTCGATTCGATCTTTGATCCGCAAAATTTTGGTGCGCTCCTTAGGGCAGCGGAATGTTTTGGAGTAGATGGGGTGATTTATTCGAAAAATCGAGGGTGTGATCTTACGCCAGTTGTTGCAAAAGCAAGTGTTGGCGCAAGTGAGCTGATCCCACTTGTAAAAGTTTCGAATCTTGCAGAGGCTGCTGAAAAATTGAAGGAGAATGGTTTTTGGACGGTTTGTACATCGGTGGAACCTGATGCCCAACCGATTGATCACTTCACATACCCTGAAAAAACGCTTCTTATTATGGGATCAGAGGGAAAAGGAATTCAGCGGCTCCTTCTAAAAAGAGCCGACTTTAAAGTCTACATCCCCATGCTCGGGAACATCGATTCGCTCAATGTTTCCCAAGCAACAGCTGTATTCCTCTCAAAATTTACTCGCTAAAGTCGCGATCCATGATGGTTTTGCGCTTGTCTTTTGTTGCATTCTCAACAGCTTTGTCGATTTCACGTTCAACAATCTGTGTTAATGCGTCCATAACAGATGACGATGTGTTCATTCCGTGTTTATCTTTAATGCGTTTTTTAATCTTACTGGCTACGACTAGTACTTCACTCATTTTTTTCCTCATTAAAAGCGGGTTTCGTAAAATGTACGGCCATTATATCAGTCTTGGGGAGTTTTTGACACCACTTTTTCGTCGAGCATCGTGAGTGCGATGATCAATCCAATAAATGTGAAGATACAAATGATGAGCATGGCCATCGAAAAGGACATAACGAGATTGGGTATGAAATAAAAATAAACAAGGCTAATCACCGCGTAGCCGAGGCTCCCACCAATTTGACGTGCTGCAAGTCCCACTCCAGCGGCTACGCCTTGTTGCCTTTGTGTCACTGAGTGCATGGCAAGGCGCATATTAGGTGGAAAAAAGAAGGAACAGGCCACGCTATAGACAAGAAGCGATGGCAGTAGATAGAAATAGTTTTCCTTAAAGGCAAATAGGCTTAAAAATCCCATGGCTAAAAATAGCAGAAACATCCCTAAAACGACTAAAGGCTTACATCCCCATTTTTGGCTGAGTTTTCCGGCAATGGGATTTAAAAAAATGGAAGCAATACTAGATGGCAGAAGTAAAATTCCTGCGATAAACGGGGAAAAATGGAGCGCATTTTGAAAAAAGAGGGAAAAGAAAATTGTTGCAATCCAGGTAAGCTGAATGATGAAAAAGAGGATGCTTGTGCCAGAAAAAGTAAGCGATTTGAACATTTTTAAATTGATGAGTGGTTGTTTATTTTTCTTTTCTCTTCGAAGAAAGAAAAATAGGGAAATCAGCGTAATAAGAAGAAGAGAGGGGTATTCAATCCCTGTCATAAAATAGAAAACAAGAGGCACAATCATTCCCATGAGGGTGATCTGCCCGAAAATATCAATGCGTGCTCGGTGTTTTTGAACAATCACTTCTGGAATGTTTTTGATAATCATCCAAAAAAAGAAAAGAGAGCACAGGCCATTTAAGAGGAAGATCATGCGCCATGAAACAAACTCTGTCAGCAATCCGCCAAGAAAAGGGCCAAGCGTGAGAAAAAGGACTCCAGCACCTCCATATAAACCAAGCATAATGCCCCGCTTTTCATGGGGATAAAGATGGTAGATGAGCGCCTGTGAAACGGGCATCATAAGCGCAGCGCCAATCCCTTCAAAAACGCGACACGTAATAAGAAATGAGGCATTTGGCGCAAGTGTCGCTCCAAAAACTGAGAGGCCAAAAATAGATACGCCGATGAGGTAGATTTTTTTCAGGCCTAAAATATCACCAAGCCTTCCACCAAAAATAACAAACACTGAGAGCATGAGCAGGTAGCTATTTACGATCCAACTTAGTGTTGTATGGGAGGTTTCAAGTCCTCTTTGAATGGAGGGGAGGGCAACACTGACTAATGAGGCGTCAAAATAAACGAGTACGTAGGCGCCGCAAATCCCGACGAATTTTTTTGAAAGACTCATAATTTTTTTTATAGCATAATCATTTGTGATGAAAACAGGAATTTTACTTGTAAATCTAGGCACGCCTAAATCTAGTAAGCCCAAAGATGTCCGTAATTATCTGATTGAATTTTTGACAGATGGGCGCGTGATCGACCTTCCCTATTTGAGAAGGCAACTCCTGGTACGCAATTTGATCGTCCCATCACGCTATAGACAGTCAGCAAAGCTCTATGAGGAAATTTGGACTGAGGATGGATCACCACTTCTCGTTTATGGTCGAGAGGTTGAGCGGGCGCTGCAAAAAGAGTTGGGAGAGGCGTTTTGTGTGAAACTTGCCATGCGCTATCAAGAACCTTCCATTAAAGAGGGGCTTTTAGATTTAAAAAAAGAGGGGATGAAACGGTTGATCGTTCTTCCTCTGTTTCCTCAGTACGCTTCTGCCACCACAGGATCTGTGCATCAAAAAGTTTTAGAAGAGATCAAAATGTGGCGTGTCATCCCCGAAATGCATCTGATTCATCATTTTTTTGATCATCCGAGAGTGATCGAAGCCTTTTGCGATCGGATTCAAGAAGTAGATTATAAAGCCTATGACCATATTCTTTTTAGTTATCATGGCTTACCCCTCAGTCACGTTCTTAAAGAAAATCAAGATGGGAGTTGTTACGCAACGCAGTGCACCCAGATGACAGAACTCCTTGCAGACAGGCTGGGACTTGAGAATTATTCCAGAGCATATCAATCCCGACTTGGAAAAGAGCCTTGGCTGCAACCCTATGTTAGTGATGCCCTTGATGCCCTATTAAAGGAGGGGAAGAAAAAGATCCTGGTCTGTGCGCCCTCTTTTGTTTGTGACTGTCTCGAGACTATTCAAGAGATTGGGATCGAATATGCAGATGCATTTGTCAAAAATGGGGGAGAAAAGCTCGATTTAGTTGAAGGGCTCAATTGTCACCCAACCTGGATTACAGGAATTAAAGAAGTTGTCGAACCTTACCTTTTTTCAAAAACAAGGTAAAAATAAACGCGCAAACAAGAGCAACGGGGAAGATCGTCATCGCAATGCGGTAATTTGCAGCTGAGTAGATCGGAACTCCACCTACAAACTTTCCATCCCATTGAAGATCGAGTAAAAATCCAATTAACGGTTGAATGATGGCAATGCCAATAAAAGTAATAAAATTCGTCATGGCAGCCGCCGTTCCTTTCATCGATTTAGGATTGATCTCCATGGCAAGGCTATATGTTAAGAGTTGGCATGAACAGCAAAACCCTGCAAAGAACATGATCCAGTAGATCCATATTTTTGAAAGAGAGCCGTAGATAATCAAACAAAGCAATGCAGCCCCTAGTAGAGTAAAAAACATAAGCAGGGGGCGGCGCTGTTTAATTCGATCTGAAAAATGACCAATCAAAGGGCCACCTACAATCCAGCCGAGAAAGAAAATCGAACCCGCAAATGCAGCCACTTCCACCGTCAATCCATAGTTTGCCGCAAGAAATGGCGTACTCCAGAGTCCAGCAAAGGCTCCTGTTGTCAAAAGAAAAAATAGGGCGACAAGCGCATTAATCCAGCTATAAGGATTTTTGCAAATCACACCGAGTTTTTGAAGCACATCTTTTGCAGCTTGTTTTTTAGGGTTTTTAAGTTTCATCGAAGGGGGTTCATTGCGAATAAACAGATAGATCACAAAGCCTAGGACAAAGCCTGCAATGGCCAGAACGATCATGGTAGGGCGCCAGCCATACTTTATGACAGACAGTGAGAGGGGACCCTCTCCACCAAATGCTCCCAGCATCCCAATGGAATTCCCAAGCCCAATTAATAAAGCAACTTTTGTAGCGGAAAACCAATGATAGCTAATGAATAGGAGCCCAACAAAAGCAAAAGCAGAGCCCGAACCCATTAAAAAGCGACCCCATTCTGCCATCCAAATATCCACTGAAAGTCCGAATAGAAGGCCCCCAAGTCCACATAAAACACAAGCTAACGTGAGGAGTTTGCGTGCACCAAACCGATCCATGAGCATTCCAACAGGAAGCTGCATCGGTGCGTAGGCGTAAAAATAGAAAGCACTTATGTTTCCAAAAGCAAATGCAGAAACTTGAAACGAACGCATTAGTTCCGTTTGCATCAAACTGGGGGTTACTCGAATGACATATTCATAAAAGTAAAAGAGGGCAGCAAGTCCCCAGATTGCCCATTTCATATTCTTGACTTTCATCTTATCTTTGTATTACCATTTTTTTATAAATCACAAAACAGAAATATGACAGATGACACGAAGCGACTTTTTTTTGCTTGCGAGATAAAATCTCCCTGGCCACATACCCTCCCCAAGGGAAGAATCATCCAAGAATCTGATCGTCACCTAACACTCGCTTTTTTAGGAAACACCTCTTTTTCAAAAGTAGAAGAGCTTCTGCCTGCTATTCCACCGCCCCCATTTAAAGTTGGGCTTGCAGGGGAATTTGATGGCTGTCTTTTTCTCCCAGAAAAAGATCCACGCGTCGTTGCGTGGCATCTCAACTTTCATGCCGAAGAAAAAAGATTGATTGAATTTCAAAAAAATCTCATCGAGTGGTTAGAAGGCGCGGAATATCCGATCACTCATAAAGAATTCTTACCTCACGTGACTCTTGCAAGAAAAGAATTCGATCAAAAAGCTTGGGAAGAGGCCTGTCAACCTCTGCCAGCAGTCATGACAGGGCTTCATCTTTATGAAACACAAGGTGAATTGATTTATCGTCCGATCTGGAGCTATCCTATGTTGCCACCCTTTGAAGTGATCTCTCATACAGCAGATATTGCCTTTAAAATTTATGGGGAATCAATCAAAGAGCTCTTTTTAAATGCCCAGTTTGCTCTTGCCTTTGAGTTTCCTGAAATCCTCATGTTCCTGAAACGTGATTACCGCCCTCTCAATCTCGATGAGGTGATCGTCCTACTCAATGAAATTGTCACAGAAATAGATAAAGAACATGGGTGCCCTTTTAAGGCAGTGAGTTTTCATGGAGAGATCCAGACAAATGAGCATGATGTCTTGGAATGGGAGATGATTGTGGATGTCTAATTACAAGATGGTTTCTCCTGGGACGTATCTCATTCCACCCACAGGCGGTATGAAAGTTCCAGGTCTTCTCATCGCCTCAGAAAAACTACTCAATGAAATGGAAATTGAACGCCCCATCGAGCAGGTGCGTAATGTCGCGCATCTTCCAGGGATTGTCGGCTATTCTATCGCCATGCCCGATATTCATTGGGGATACGGCTTTCCAATCGGCGGTGTTGCTGCCATGGATATTGAAACAGGGGTGATTAGTCCAGGCGGTGTCGGATATGATATTAATTGCGGCGTGCGTCTTGCCGTGGCACCTATTTCATATAAGGATTTCGAAGCAAATATCACAGAAGAACTCCTCGCTCGCATCTTTCAGCTCGTCCCATCAGGTATCGGAAGAGGACAACAACATTCACGCGGCCTGAGCGAGAGAGATTATTCTGAACTCCTGCAACAAGGAGCACGCTGGTCTGTGGAAAAAGGGTTTGGATATCCGCAGGATCTCGAGCATATCGAAAGTAATGGAGTCATTGAAGGCGCTGATTTTAACGCCGTTTCTCAGCATGCCAAAGATCGTGGAAAGAATCAGCTTGGAACGATTGGTTCAGGAAATCACTTTGTAGAGATTGGACAAGTTGAAAAAAGCTTCCTTCCAGAAATCGCCAAAGATTGGGGTATTAGCGAAGAGCAAACCTATATCATGATCCACTCAGGCTCGCGTGGGTTTGGGCATCAAGTCTGTCAAGATACACTCAACACCTTTATTAAAGAGGGTTTTCATCAAGGTTTGCCTGATAAGCAGCTTGTAGCAGCCCCCATCAAAAGCCCGCAAGGGAAGCAATATTTTTCTGCCATGGCAGCTGCAGCTAATTTTGCATTTAACAATCGGCAACAAATCCTGCATGAAGTACGACTTGCCTTTCAACAAATATGCAATATTCCGTCAGAAGAAATTCGCCTGATCTATGATGTCTGTCACAATATTGCAAAATTTGAAACGCACGAATTTGAAGGGCAAATGCGTAAACTCTGCGTCCATCGCAAAGGAGCAACACGTGCTTATGGACCAGGCTCCGAAGAACTCAATCCCATCTTCCGTAAAACGGGACAGCCCGTTCTCGTTCCAGGTGATATGGGGCGGGCAAGCTATCTCCTAACTGGCAAGGGCAATCCCATGACTTGGCGCAGCTGTTGCCATGGAGCCGGACGAGCACGCTCCCGCATCCAATCTTCCAAAGCATGGCAAGGACAAGATATTATGGAATATATGCGCACGCAGGGTGTGCATGTGATGGCATCTTCGAAACGTACCATCGCTGAAGAGATGCCCGATGCCTATAAAGATGTTGAAGCTGTCGTTGAAGCCGTGCAAGAAGCTCAGCTTGCCGACATCGTCGTTCGATTGCGCCCCCGCCTCGTCATTAAGGGTTAACCAAGTTTAAACAGGTGAGGTTGAAGGTAAGGAGCCTCTACGTAATACGCGTACCCGATTCAAGCGATATACACTATCATACGTCAAATACACTGCAAAAGTCTGAACTGCAATTTTTCCTATTAAATAAGTATAAGAGTAGTTTGGATAAGAATCTTTTGAAATAATCGTCATTATGATAGATGCTCCAGTGGCCAATTCTAAAGTTGGAAACATATATCGTATAAACGGATAAGATCTATTTATTGATGCCAAAATTACTAACCTCTTAAATTAAAAACATCATCCCTTAATATGGTTGTTTATTTCAAGACTTTTTAGTTGTAGATGACTTGGATTCTTCTTTTAGAAGGAGTAACGAGCCGCCGAGAATAAGAAGGATGCCAAGCCAGGAATAGATATCGATCATTTTCCCGCCCATAAAAAACTCCAATATCACACCAAAAATCACTGTCGTATAGAGAAGAGCCGCAACTTTGTATGCTTTTGCGTACATATACGCACGCGTCAGCAAATGCTGATAGCCATAGGTCAAAGCGCCGATGAGAACAAGCGTTCCCCAAATCTTCCATGTAGGAGCAGTCCATTGCTGCGTGAGAAAGATTCCAGCAATAGGTAGGGAGAGAAGAAGATAGTAGAGCATGATCCTATTTGGGGGCTCATATTTAGTCAGTCTTCGGATAGTTGTAAAAGCAATCGCACCAAAAAGCCCTGAGCCAAGACCAATGATCGTTGCAGCATCGAATGCCATTTGACCAGGCTTTAAGAGAAATAACACTCCAAAGAATCCAAGCCCAAGTCCAACCCACGTAAAGCGCCCCCATTTTTTTCCAAAGGTAAAATAGACGATGATGGGAATGAACAGGGGGCGCGTATAACTCAAAAGAAGCGCATCGACAAGGGGAAGATGTTTAAGCGCATAGTAGAGACAGTACATCGCTCCAAGACTTGATAATGCGCGGAGGAGATGCAGGCTAAAGCGCTTTGTTTTTACACCAGTTGAGCGGCGAAGCGCTGGGAGATTTGTTGTTAGAAGCATCAAGCAAAAAAGTTGCCGAAAAAAGATGATCATTCCATTCGGAATTTCTTCTCCGAGTGTTTTGACAATCAGCCCCATGACTGCAAAAATTAACGCTGCAGTGATTGCAAATACAGCCGCTAAATAGGGGCGATCTTTTCTCACACCCGACTTTCCTCTATGTCACTTAAAAGAGAAGAGGGTTTTGCTTTTTTCCAATCTTCTTGAAAGCGTTGCACGTGTTTAAGCGTTTGAGCATGATCCTTTGTGAACTCAGAGAAGAGTTCATCTTTAAGCGTCACACCATGGATGCCAAGTTCCATGCAATCGACCACTTGATCGACAGATTTGAAAGCAGCCCCAATAATTTTCGTTTTAAATTCGTAGAGATCGATGAAAGAAATCATCGACTCGATTTCTGTAAGGGGATCCCGTTTTGCATCTGCCATGTGGGAAAAATAGGGAGCGAGATAATCGGCACCTGCTTTGGTAGCAAGAAGTGCCTGCTCTGCAGTAAAGATCGCAGTTGCCATTGTGGGAATATCGAGTCGCGAGAGGGTGTTAATGGCTTTTAATCCTTCTTCTGTTACGGGTATTTTGACAATGAGAGGATCAGAAAAACCGTGAATTGCTTCTCCTTGCTCGACGATCATTTTAGCATCTTTTGCCGTGACTTGAACCGCTACGGGATTAGGCTGAACCTTTAAAATTTCATCGATAATTTCTTCTAGAGGAAGCTCCGAACGGGAGATGATACTCGGGTTTGTTGTTACCCCACTTAAAACGCCCATTTTTTGCGCTTTATCAATTAGAATTAGATCCGTGCTATCCAGCCAAATTTCCATGATTACCCCTCTGTATTCATATGATTGATCAGCGTAACTTAATAAGGTTTTATTTTCAAAATTTACTGTGCAGTGCATGTCTTGTATATGTCCATAATCCCATTAAGTATCAGATAAGGTGCACTACAAAAACAAGTGGCTGCTGATAATACTCTTGCTGTTTTGAAATTTGATTTAGGATCATCCGGGTATATCATATATCCGATAACTAAAGTACTTACGCCTGCCGTAATCTTCATTAAATTTTGTAGGTTTTCTCTATTTGAATTAGTTTGGTTCATTGGAAACGTCTCACGAGGGCTGTTTGAGCTTGAAATTTTCATAATTTATTTCCTTAATTTAAATCTGGGTTTGAAGAATCTTATATAATCCATGGAATGGAATCGTTCGATCAACGGATTGGTTTTTTTGAAAAACAGCTGATATAAATCTGCGGATCCTTTTGCAAGAATGATTGCGCCCACAGCTGCCATTGTTGTGTGTGTGCCTAACAATTTTGGATTGGTCTCAGTTGTTGAATTTATAGATTTTAATATTTGCTTTGAAGCAATGCATGCAACAGCCGATCCCAGACTTACGTATGCAAAAGAACCAAGAAGTTTTCCAATATGCAAAATTTATACCTTAATATATCTAACTAGATTGGTAAGATCCATGACGGATTCGTGCACAACGTTCTTTAAATGTATACGTCTTTGCTGTGAATAGATCCCATAAATCGTAAGAACCTTTTACCACTAAGCCAATGCCGACAGTCCCTAATGCCGTAGAGCAGATGCTGTGCGTGGGAGTATTTTTTTTGGCCATAAATGCGACTGTCATGCAGAACCCTCCATAACAGGTTTCACCCACAGAACTTATGCATTGAATCGCCATAATTTATTCCATTCTCTTAAATATTAAAGCAAGATCTGCCATCGATACACTAACGCATAAATAATACACCAACAGTTCCCTCCCCCATTAGCAACGCACGATCTTGAAACGAAACAGCGGGCAGGGCACATTTAATAGCTATAATCTTTCTCTCTACTTAAAGAACTAGGGTTATCTTCTGAAGGTTTTATAGCCAAGCGTTCACGTGCAACATCTATGATTTTTTTAATACCATACCCCATCAAAATTAAACCTGTTCCCATCATGACCTTGCCTACGGTAAGAGAATCTCTTGGAGCATTGGGATAATCAGCATTAATATACATTGCCCAGCCGCCAAATGTGATCACGCTGCCTGTGACAACTACAATTAAAGGATTGGAAGATCTGTCCGCTGTTGAGGATGAAACTGAAGAAGCCATACTTTCAATATCCTAGGTTAAAAAAAAAGGAGAATTTAGAAAATATGGGAATTTATTTCAAGTCTAAATTTCAATTCAGAAAAAAGACAGAGAAGTCTACAAGAGATGAAAATTTATTACAGTTCTTCGCTGCGCTTTTTCTCAAAGCTTTCGCGGAGTTTACCAAAATTGGTGATGAGAATACCGAAATCTTGCTTTCTTAGAGCAAGCATATCGATTGGAGCTGTGCAACAAATGGTTGCGGTGAGGGAGCGCTGGTTGAGAAGGCTGTCACAAATTAATCTTGAACTGCATGATAGGGATATCCCAGAATCACTTGAAATTTTGTAAAAAGGAAGATTATCTTTCTAAGGGTAACCCGCTGTTCACCTAAACTATATAATTCGAGTGGCTTGCGGAAATGCTCCTAAGGTATATACGGCGTATATTACATCCACCTGCAACACAACAACCAATTCCAAGGGTAAAAAATCCGGCTGCGAAGGCAAGTTTTTCAATTTTAGTGTCAGAAGATAATACTTTGTCTAATATGGCAAATGATAGGCCCAAAGCAGACGCGCCCACGGTAGTTACTAAGACTGATGGAATGTATTGTTCATACTTAGCACAACCTTGAATCGACATAATTTTACCTTATACTTTTAAAACCAGGTATAAATTATAAACGATACCCCATTTATAATAAGTAAATTTTTTTTATTTTAGCTCTTCGCTGCGCTTTTTCTCTGTCTTCTCAAAACTTTCGCGGAGTTCACCAAAATTGGTGATGAGAACACCGAAATCTTGCTTTCTTAGAGCTAGCACATCGGTTGGAGCTTTGCAACGAATGGTTGCGGTGCGGGAACGCTGGTTGAGAAGGGCCATTTCACCAAAAAATTCTCCCTTTCCAAGATTGGCAATGACATTTTCTTTGCCATCACGCGTTTGTAGAACTTCCACTTCACCACTTGTGATGATGTAGAGGTAATCACCATAATCACCTTCATAAAAGATCACTTCGCCTGCCTCAAAGTGAAGGCTGGCAATGGCTTGTGAAGGGGTGATTTTAAGCTGTACGGGCTCAATTGGAATGATCATATCTAGGAGCCATGTGAGCATTACTTTCATTTTTCGGCTGGCACCGGGCAGCTTGATCCAATAGATTGCGCGCCATAGAAGCCAGGCTAAGATGCCTGAAAATTTGAACTTTTTGAAAATTTCGGCAACAGCACTGTGGTGTCCCAGGGCGCCGAGCATTCCGATGGCTTGGAAGGAAAATTGTTTTTTCTGCTCCCCGCGCACTGTGGCTGCAATGTTATGAGCTAGAATTTTGGCCTGTCTGATGGCAAATTGTGCTGTTGGTGGGGAAAAACTACCTTCATCATCTGAGGGGATTAGGGCACAATCGCCAATAGCCCAGATCCCATGCTTTTCATCTGCAAGAAGATGTCGGTTTGTGGGAATTTTCCCTCTATCATTAATGAAGGGAAGATGTTCAATGACAGGATTTGGCGAGGAGGGAACTGTCGAGATGATCGTTTTACTTGGAATACGCTCCCCATTTGCAAGCACTGCTTCTTGAGGTGTTGCGGAATTTAAACGTTGCCCAAAGAGAATTTCTACGCCCCGTTTTTGAAGTAATTTCCCCGCATAGGTTCCGAGATTGGGGCTGAGCTCCCGGTCCAAAAGGCGTTCTTTTGCATGAACGAGAACAACACGCACTTCATCTTTGTTAATACGGGGGTACTGTTTGATCAAACGGTGTACTAAGTCATTGATCTCGGCTGTCACTTCTGTTCCTGAAAACCCCCCGCCGCCGATAACAAATGTGAGCAATTGTTTACGCAGGTCTGGATCCTCGGTAAAGGCTGCTGTTTCGATGGCATCAATCACACGATTGCGTATAATAAGCGTATCTGCGAGATTTTTAAAGGGGAGTGCATGCTCATGCAAACCCTGTATGCCCCGAAAATCGGTGACATTTCCAAGTCCTATAACGAGATGATCATATTCAAGGGTGGTTGGCTTATGTGTAAATTGTGGCAGAAGCGTCACGGTTTTTTTTTCGATGTCAATTGAGTCAATTTCTCGGATATAGAGATGTGTCTTTGGAAGAAGTTTTCGGATGGGGCTAACGGTATCTAAGATGCCAAGCGACCCCCCAACAACTTCGGGAAGCATCGGCTGATAGACAAAGTAATTTTCCCGATTGACAATCGCAATCTCAAAATCATCCCGCTTTTTCAAAAGTTTTTCGAGATACATTGCGGTGTATACACCACCAAATCCACCACCGAGAATGAGAATTTTTGTTTTTTCCTTCGCCATACTTCCTGTTTAATGAATTTTTTTAAAAATGTCTAATTTTACTTCGAGTACATGATCGTTAATGATTGGTTCACGAGGATTTAAGGCTGCAATGGGTTCGATGCAAACAAAAGAACTCTTGGGAGGTTGGTAGATCTGACAGGAGATCTCTTGATTGGATCCTGTGAGATAATCGATATGGAGAGAGAAATCTTGAGTGTCATAGATTATCCGATGATCATGGGTATCTGGAAGTGGGGTAAATCCAAAGTCAGCTTCTTGGGGGAGTGGAAATTGAAGCATAGTCTCTTTGGCACCCATCCATTTTTTTGGAAGGGGTTTCCAGCCGGTATTGTCTCGGTATTCGTTTTTGACTTCGCCATGAATCTGTCCACCGTCGGGCGGGAGGGTGTAGTAATAGTGGAGGCCGATCACACTGGGTTGCGTAGCACTGATTTGATATTTAATACAAAGTCCATGGGATAGCAGACGTGCTTCATATGTCATCTCAAATCCGAACCCTTCGATCTCTTCAAGGGATTTCCCCTCATAAATTTGATCACTGGATAACATAGCTTTGATTTGTGTGCTTGAGGCGGCAAAGTTCCAAGGAACATACCGGGCAATTCCGTGAGAAAAGGGTTCCTTATCAAGATGTTTTCGATGATGAAAGTGGGGGCCAATAAGTGCTCCAAATCCGGCACATCGCGTATCAAAAAGTGGTTGTGTCTTCTGGTCGATGACCTCAATATCACTTTTTTTGAAGCTGATGAGATTCATCCCTTTTTCAGGAACAAATACCGCTTGAATCAATTCACCTGATTCATCCGTATTTTGCAAAGTCACTTTTTTCACCAAACCACCCCTCTTTCAACAGAGGTAAAACGGTTTGAAAAAAAGATTCTACCCCTTGATACTTTTCTCGTAACATTCTTTCCCTATTTCCGAGAAGGGTTTTGTTTCCCCTAAAGAGGTAATTAGCAATCATTTTGAGTTGATTGAGCTGGCCTTTAATCGATGTGACTTGAATATTTTCATAGAAAACATGAAAAAAACGCTCCATTTGATCCCACGTTTTTTCATAATTTCCACGAATCTCATGAAAAATCCAAGGATTAATGACGGCGCCACGTGCGATCATAAGCGCATCGCACCCGGTTTCATTCAGCATAGCATGAGCATCGGTTGCAGAAAACAAATCCCCACTTCCTACAACCGGAATGCTTAAAATTTCTTTTGCTTCACGGATGAGTTCCCACCTTGCAGGAGGGGAGTACCCTTCCTTTTTTGTGCGGGGATGCAGCGTAAGAAAACTAACCCCAGCTGTCTCTGCAGCAAGAAGATTCTCTCTAAAAAGTGAGATGTCATCATAACCAGATCGTATTTTAACACTGATGGGAACATCGACACTCTGGACCATCGCTTTTGCAACGCGATGTAAATGTTCAGGTTCCTTTAGCAAAAACGCACCGGCACCCCGCCCATTCACCCGTTTGGAAGGGCAGCCACAATTGAGATCAATATGCTGCGCCCCATTCTTGACGAGCGTTTGACACATCCTTGCCATGATTTCGGGGTCTGAGCCCATGAGTTGAACTGTCAAACGATGGGGTAAAAGCTCGTTTGGATCATGCTTCTTTGCGAGCGAGGCAACATGAGATGTTGAAGAAATCCTAATAAATTCTTGAAATGCCAAATCGAAACCCCCAATCGAGGCAATAGCTTTCCGAAAAGCTCTGCAACCTAAAACATCCATTGGTGCTAAAAAAAGTTTAGGAGATTTGCTCTGGGTTCTCTTCGAAGGCAGCTTCTGTTTCATCGAGTAGATCTTTGTTTTTCCATTTGCCAAGTGCTAACCTGATAAAAATAATTAAGTTAGCCACTAAACTATAAAAGATCCAGATGAGATATGCAACTTCTATGCCGCCGCTTGCCCTGACAACAAAAAAATAGATTGGAAGGATCATGAAAAGCCAAATGCAGGCAATGCGAGAGATTAAAAGAAACATCATATCTCCAGCAGACGTGAGAATTCCACTTTGGAGCCACCGAATATTTTCAAAAGTGAGATAAATACCTGAGAGGATGAGACCTGTTTTAATTAAAGGTTTGATCTCAACATGGGAAAAAAATGGTTGGCCGAGTTTCGCGCCCTTTACGAGGAACCAATCGATCAAAAAGTCAGGATAAATCATAAAAAAGAAACAGGTGACAAATGAAAAGAGGGCGATTAAGCAAAGACCAGAAAGAAAAACTTTTTTGATTTCATCAATTTTCCGTGCACCGATCAGATTTCCACAAACAGCTGCAGCTCCTTTTTCAAGGCCCATCCCAAAAAAGAAAAAAAGGATCATAATGCTCTGGCAAATGCTCGCTACCATGATGTGATTTTGACTGACCTTAGCCATCATCCAATAAAAAAGTGCCCAACCAAAAAGTTCACACGTTACAAAGATTGCAGGAGGAATGCCGATCTTTAGACATTTTTTTAGAGGCTCGAGTTTCAAACGCCACCGATTCGATCCAAATTTTTCTCGATTTTCCTTCTGGAGGATGAAAATAAAGAGGATGACAACCTGAATGATAATGCCGATCCCTGTCGCAATGGCCGCCCCTTTGATTCCCATCGGTTTAATCATACCATCCACTCCGAAAATTAAGAGGGGATCTAGAGCGATATTGATCGAATTTCCGAGCAGAGCCAGCCATTTGATAATCGATGTCTTCTCTTGGCCGATATAGAATGCAGAAAGAGCAGAAAGAAGCACAAGAAATGGCGCATAATAAATATTCCATCTGAGGTAGAGCGCCTCATGTGAATTGATGAGGCCAGATGAGAACATGTAACTGCTGCCGTAGGTGGCTAGAGGAAAAAAGAAAACCATAGAAGCGATGGAAAGCCACACCATCTGCCAAACAGATTCTCCGATCTTTTCAAATTTTTTTGCCCCATTATACTGAGCGACGAAGACTGTCACCATCCCAACGAGTGTCACCCAGCCAAAGTTAATTGCCCAGCAGAGCGTGCCGGCGCTTGAGGAAGCGCTGAGGGCGCTTTGGGAATATTGAGCCAAAAACAGCCGATCGATGAACATCATCACCACCATCGACAGAAATGAAATCATAAGAGAGAACGAGACGCGCGAGAGCTGCCTGAATATCTCATCTTTAAAAAATCGGATCATGAGCCTTTTGCATTAATAGTCTTTAGTTTAATATCTACTAGAAAGAGCCTATTCCTGCAAATCGTCTTCACAAAAGATTTGCGAAAAATGGGAATATTAGATATCTTTTATATACTTTCAGTAGCAAAAATTTTTGTATGGGGGTTTAGCTCAGTTGGTAGAGCGTCTGATTTGCATTCAGAAGGTCAGGAGTTCGACTCTCCTAACCTCCATCTTTTCTCGCGGCTATAGCTCAGCTGGTTAGAGCGCAACACTGATAATGTTGAGGTCCCAAGTTCAAATCTTGGTAGCCGCACACTTTCCAAGATTAAAATGGAAAGTCCATCTGGAAATTTGCTAGATGATTCTGAAAATTGTGGTAGAATTCACCCTTATATTCCGCAGTAAAACTAATTCCCGATGTATTTCCCGTCCCTGTGATGCTAAATCCAGGAGCAATTAAATTGCGAGAAGGATAAGGGCCTTTAACTTTAAATTTTCCAGGACCTGCACCGATAAATTTCTCACGATACCGATCTGAATGGAAACGAGATTCACGGATATAGAAAATTTCCGTATTGAAAAGAAGATTAAAACTTTTTCCTTTTTTACATTTTGAAAGATTAAAACCCGCCTCTGTGCGGAGCATTTCATAATGTTCTGTCTCTACTTTTAGATTGATGCTATTTGCTCCATGCTCCTTATATCCCCTCTCATACGAATAGAGGTAGGTGCAGGTTCCACTTGGAGTGAATTGCACACCGAGATATTCTAGAAGAGCTCCAAGTTGCATGCGAACAAGCCCTTGAGCCCCATTGTGACTATTTTTTGCATGTCGATGGACTGAGAAAATTTTAATGCGTCGATCTCCATCATAGGAATTATAAGAGCCAAGAGCTGCTAAGTTGATAAAGATAGGATCGGGATACCAAGTTGTATAAAAAGAACCATAGGCACTATGGATATCACCATCAGCCTGATTTCTTTGCCAATTGATGTCCGTATAAGAATAACCAGCACCAAATCCGACAAGGAGTGAGTCATCTAATTTAAATTCAAGTCCAGCAGCACCACCGCCCGTATTTGTACGGAATCCAATATCACATTTTTCCCGTCCCTGTTCGATATGGTCATAGAAGCCATCGAGCCAGAGATTCATCCCACGAGGGAACTTAGAACGATCAAAGCATTTGTTTTGAATAAAAATTAGCCCACGCTGATTGAAAATAGAGTCCATATTGAATGCATTGGTCTCTTGCGCTGTAACAAACCCTTTATAGAAATTGCTTTGAAATTGATCGAGTGAATCAACAATTTCTTGTGAGTTGGTAGCATTGTCGCGTATGACCTGCAAGACAATAGAGAGATCAGATTCGTCTTCTGGATCTAAACTATCGAGATATTCCGCGACATTTTCTGCATTTTTTGTGCATTGGTCAATTGTAAACGTTCCGCTAAAATCTTCATTCACGATTTGAAGGAGAATTTGATTAGCTGTTTGTGTAAGCGATGCCGAAAGGAGGGGAAGCATAGAAGACACAGTGTCAAACGAGCCCGTAATGCCTGTTGTCGTTGTAATAATAGGAAAGGAGAAAAAAGGTGGAAAGGTAGGTACAAGTGGAATAAGTAAAATTGTAGAACCTGGTTCAATCGTTAAAGAGCCTGTAATATCGATCAAATCAGCAGTAGAGGATGAAGCTTCAACTTCAGTCGTCGAACCTGTTCCAAAAGTAATATCACCAACAAGAAAGAGTGTTCCAATACTTGCCCCAGGACCAATTGTTCCATCAACACGGACATCAGAAGTAAGTGTGCCAATTCCTTCAATCCTCCCACCTACATCAATATTAACTTGTGTTGTGGTGACTGTTCCATCAACGGCTAGCAGCCCACCTGATACAGTATTAGTCGCCCCAGGGTACGTGTGTGTTCCAAGAAGTTGCAGCCGTCCCGGTCCAGCCTTGACGAATCCACCACCCCCTAGGCTGTTTCCAGCTTGAATGGACATATCATTTGTTGCAGTTCCATTGGCGATAGTGAAAGTACGGTCGACTCCAGCACTTCCAATATCGAGACTCATAATTGTAGCAGTACCATCATTCGTTGCATCAAAGACGACAGAGCCGCCAGAGGCTCCAGATAAAACGATTGGATCACTGAGTGTGGTATCGCGCATAGTAAGAGCTGTACCAGTGCTTGCTAGAGTGGTTGTGGCGCCGCCTGTAGTTACAGCCCCTGATGTAAAACTTAAGCTGTTAAACGTATTGGTATTCCCATTCATTAAAAGGGTTCCACCGCTAACTGATACATCAGATGTGGTAGCAATCTGACCAGCAGCTTGCAAGCTGACGACACCACCTGAAATGGAAAGTGCCTCGGTAATTGCAATAGCTGCTCCAGATTTATTAAGATTTAGAGTACCGACAGAGACAGCTGCTGTGCCAGAATAAGTATTAGATGCAGCCCCTGAAAGTTCTAAAGTTCCAGCTCCCATCTTGTTCAGACCACCAGCAGTTCCTGAAACGACACCAGTGATGTTCATATCAATGGAAGCCGTGCCATTTGCAATAGTAAAAGTTCTAACAACACTTCCCAAATTTATACCACTAAGAGTTGCAGTACCGTCATTCGTTGCATCAAAGACAACACCACCGCCGCCACCTCCCGTTAACGCAATTTGGCTTGAAATGGTCGTATTACGCATTGTAAGTGCTGTTCCACTTACTTCAGCTAAGTTAACGATATCCGTTGGGGCAAGTGTTGTGAATGTACCTCCCGTATAGGTCAGGCTATTCATTGTAAGTGGAGTAACATCTATATCAAATGTTCCAGAACTTAAGGTGACATCTGCGGCTGTATAGTCAGAACCAATGATTGCATTTAGAGTTCCACCTTGAATGACAAAACTGGATACACTAGCAGTAGAAATGGCCGTTCTAAGTATTCCTGCTGAAACTAAAATCGTTCCATCAAAGGTTTTAGGACTAACATCGAGTCTAGCAAGACCAGCACCTGTTTTGTCGAGAGTAGCTGTGGGGGCTGCTGCTGAAACAGCGCCTGACAAGAAAAGAATGAAACCGCCATTATCACCATTCAATGTAGTCGTCGTAGCAGCCGGAAATGTGACTGGAATAAATATAGAAAGGGCTCCAGTAGCAGTACTTAAATGATTAATCGATGGTGATGCGCCCCCAAACACGATACTACCTCCGACTGGTGGCAAAGTAACCGTACCAGTCGCACTGTGTGTTATAGAATTTAGGGAAATTGCTGGAGCAAAAAGAGATACAGAAGGTGCAGTCGCGGCGAAAGTGGCACTATCACTTGTGGTACTTGGAAAACCAATACCCACATCCCAATTTGCAGGGGTTTTCCAGGTGCTAGCTCCCCCAGCTGTCCAACTAAAAGCTGTAGCAAAAAGGGATGTAGAAAAGAGAAGGCTGGTATATATAACTGCATAGGATAAAAGTTTGATCTTTTTTAACATAAGAGCGACCTAAATTTTTTTGATCATAAAATGCAATTTATCATAAAAAAAAATAGATAGTAAAGATTAATTAGACTTTCTTATAACTCAGATTTAGAATGGAAAATCGAGTTGAAAATTTGCAAGATGGTTTTGGAAGCTTTCGCTGAATTCACCCTTATATTCCAATGTGAAACCAACTCCCGAGTCATTCCCAACTCCTGAGATACTAAATCCAGGCGCAATCAAATTGCGAGAAGGGTAGGGGCCAGTTACCTTAAACCTTTGAGGACCTGCACCAACAAACTTTTCACGGTAACGGTCTGTGCTAAAACGGGATTCTCTGATATAAAAAATTTCCGTGTTGAAAAGGAGATTGACACTTTTTCCTTTTTTGCATTTTGAGAGCTTACAGCCGGCTTCAGTACGGAGCATCTGGTAGTTTTCATTGTCGACTTTAAGATTGATGCTATTTGCACCATGTTCTAGATACCCACTTTCGAAAGATTTTAGATATTTCACAGCAATACTTGGTGTGAAATTCACCCCAAGATAATTTACAACAGTTCCGAGCTGAGCCTGCGATAGAAATTGTGTGCCATGGTGGCTGTTTCTGGCATGACGCTCTAGTGTGAAAAATTTAATGCGCCGGGTGCCTTCATAGGAATTATAGGAGCCAAGCACTTCCAAGTTGATAAACACGGGAGCCGGATACCACGTCCCGTAGAACGCTCCGTAACCACTTTGAATGCTTCCATCAGCTTGGTCATCATCCCAGTTGACATCTGAGTAGGAATATCCCGATCCAAATCCGAAGAGCACCTCGTCTGTAAATCTAAACTCTAGACCAAGGACAGCTCCACCAGTATTCGAGTGAAATCCCACATCACAGCTTTCTGTTCCTTGGCTGATATGGTCATAGAAGCCATCAATCCAGACATAACTTTTTTGGGAATTGAAGCATCGATTTTGAATGAACATACTGCTTCGCTGATTGAAAATGTTATCCATGTTGAAGCTATTCGTCTCTTGCGCTGTGACGAATCCCTTGTAAAAGCTACTCTGCAGCTGATCGAGGGTTTTTTCCACATCGCTATCAGTCAATGCTTTTAAGCGAATGATTTGCAAGACATTATAAAGATCTGTTCCCGGTTGCGGATCAAATGTGTCAAGATAGGTTGCAACATGACGTGCATTCTTTTGACATCGACCAGGACCCACATGATCTGCAAAAAATTCATTGGTGATCGAAAGAAGGATCTGGGTTGGAGTTTGGGTTAGTGTTGCTGTTAAAAGGGGTAGTCGTACATCAGAGGTTGTAAATGAACCTGTAATACCTGCCGTTGTTTGAATGATAGGGAATGTAGAGGTGAAGGGAAGCTCTGTGGAGAAGGGAATTACATCCAGTGTCGCATTAGGTTCGATGGTAAGCGTTCCAACGATATCGATCAAATCAAATGAATTTGCTGCAATTTCAATCTCAACAGTCGAACCAGAGCCGAAAGTTTGAGCTCCGATAAGCGTAATTGTTCCAATACTACTTCCTGGATTCATCCTTCCATCAACCCGAACCGCTCCTATGATGCTACCATTTCCAACAAGTAACCCAACAGATCCGATGGTAAGACTTCCTGTAGTGAGTGCTCCATCAACGGCGAGAGAGCCAGCTGTGACAGAATTTGCCGCACCAGGGTATGTATGGGTTCCGATCAATTGGAGTCTTCCTGCGCCTTCTTTGAGAAATCCCCCTCCAGCGGCGCTTATTCCCGCATGAATTGACATGTCATTTTGCGCTGAGCCGTTTCCAATTGTAAAAATGCGATCAACCCCAGCGCTTCCCAAGTCAATAGAAGTAATCGTCGCTGTACCACCATTTGTGGCATCAAAGACCACACCACCACCAGACGCTCCTGTTAAACTGATTGTTCCATTGAGTGTTGTATTACGCATTGTAAGCGCAGTGCCAGTAGAGATAAGAGAGAGTGTGGCACCGCCCAGATTAACCGCTCCGCCATTTAAAACAAGACTTGTAAAGCTTTCAGCATTTCCATTGAGTCGAAGAACCCCGCCGCTCATTGTTACATTAGAAGTGTCAGCGATTTGAGCAGCAGCTTGCAAATCAACATTTCCAGCTGTCATATTGATATTCCCAGGGATGGCTGTTGCAGCAGTTTTATCTAGTCGGAGCGTTCCACCATTGACAGTAGTTGTGCCCGAATAGGTGTTTGCTCCCCCTCCAGTAAAGGCCAAAATGCCCGGACCACTTAGGGTTAGGCCATCTGATCCGCTCAAGACTCCCGAAATATTCATATCAACCGTTGCAGTCCCATCGCCGATAGTAAAGTTGCGATTGACACTACCCATACTTAGAGCACCTAGCACAGCCGTGCCATTATTTGTTGCATCAAAAACAACACCTCCTCCAGAGGCGCCTGTGATGCTAATGGGATCCGTAATTGTGACATTACGCATTGTCAGAGCCGTTCCAGTTGAGATAAGTGAAAGGGTGGCGCCTCCCTGTGAGAGGGTCCCGGATTGATAGGTTAAACTTTCGATGTTTTGAGGGGTTGTCATCGAAACAGTTCCTCCGGCAAGTGTGACATTTCCTGCAGTAGCTAGGGCTGCTATTTTGCTAAGTGCAAGCGTTCCAGTACTAACCGTTGTTACTCCCGTATAGGCATTTGCACCTGCCCCAGAAAAAGTGAGTATTCCAGCACCTGTTTTAGCAATCCCACCTGAACCACTAATGACACCTGATATCGTCAGGTTAGATGCAAGAGCAGCATCAAATGTACGGATCGCACTCCCTAAATCAAGATCTATAAGAGAAGGCGCGCCACTATACACAACGCCTCCACCAGACGTTCCGGTTAATGTAATTGGGCCAGCAATCGAGGTGCCCGTCATTGTTAGAGCAGTTCCGGTTGAAGAAAGAGACAAGGTAGCACCTGCTTGTGAAAGCGTGCCAGAGCTGAAAGTTAAACTTTCAATGCTTTGGGGGGTAGTCATCGAAACGGTTCCACCAGCAAGTGTGACATTTCCTGCAGTGGCGGCGGCTGCGACCTTATTGAGAGCAAGGGTTCCAGTGGCAACAGTTGTGGTCCCGGTATAAGTGTTAGCGCCTGTCCCTGAAAAGGTCAGAGTTCCCGCACCTGCAGTCGTAATTCCTCCCGATCCACTGATAATGCCTCCGACAGTTAGATTAGATCCACCACCAACTGTAAATGGTCTGATAGCACTTCCGAGATTGAGAGAGTCTAGAGAAGCTGTTCCACTACTCACAACCCCACCGCCAAATAATCCTGTTAAAGCAATTGGATCGAGAATGGCTGCGCTAGAGAGTGTCAGAGCCGTTCCTGTAGATGTGAGTGATAAGGTCGCTCCTCCCTGTAGAAATGTTCCAGAAATAAAAGTAAAACCTCCAATTGTCTCTGCATTGCCATTGAGGTTAAATGTGCCAAGAGAGAGCGTGACAACAGAAGTGTCACTAATTTGGTTGCCAGATTCAAGAAATAACGTTCCACCTACGATTAGAATATCTCCAGCGATCGCATCGGCACCTAAGAGTTCAGTGGCACCCGATTTATTTAAAAAGAGGGTTCCCTCAGCTACGGATGTAAGACCTAAATAGGTATTTGCATTCGATCCGGAAAAGGTGAGTGTCCCAGGGCCAAGTTTAGTTAGGCCGCCAGCTCCACTGATGACTCCTATTGAACTCATTCCAGGACTTGCAACAGTAAATGTGCGGGTTACGCTTCCAAGACTTATATTTTCAATGGAAGATGCAGAATTAGTACCGTTATAATTCACTCCTCCTCCAGCACCTCCAATAAGAGCAAGATTTCCAGAGATCTGGGCGGCATCATTTAGGATGAGTACATTGGCAACAGTACTTGCTAGACTGAGGGTTCCAGTCCCTGTGGAAACACTTCCTCCATTCATGGTAAGAGCACTGATAGTTTCATCAAAATTATTAAGAGTTACTGAACTAGAAGACATGATGATATCAGCTGTATTGGGAATTTGATTTGAAGCATTGAACTGGAGCCGGCCTCCATTACTTAGCGTTACATCTCCAGGAACAGCATTTACACCAGCAGTTTTATTCAAAATAAGCGTTCCACCTGAAACTGTGGTTCCAAATCCGGCGCCCCCATAAGTATTAGCAGAAGTTCCTGAAAAAGTGAGTGTGCCAGCTCCTATTTTAAATAAGGCCACATTTGTTCCAGAAATTATCGATGAAACAGTCACATTTCCAGAATCAATCGTAAAAGTTTGACTACTCCCCGTATTTTCTAAAATAAGATTGCCTGCAAATGTATTTGTAGAAGAGCAAATAAAATCCCCACTAAAAGCGAAGACTGTCGGAATAGGGGAGCCAAGGGATGTAGTAAACTTTAGGGCTGTTTCTCCAGATAGGGCTGTAAGGTTTATTTGACCGGAAGAAATGGTTGGTGTAGCGCCAACTGAAAGATTGCTTCGGTCTGTAAACATCGAAGTTATAGGGCCAACAGCAAGGGATTTCATCGTTGCTGTTCCACCATTAAGCTCAATAGCTCCTCCCTCTATCTCGACGGGAGAATCTGCTACTCCACTTCCATCCACGAAATCCAGAGTTCCACTAGCAATTCCGACAGTGGTTGCATCAAGCACCTTAATTCCAGCTGTATCAAATCTCAAAGTTCCCCCAGCAATTCCAACTAAGCCATTAAAGGGGTTTCCAGTATTTGTAAAAACTGTCCGACCTTCACTAAACTCTAGAATGGGACTCTTACTTGTAGAGCTAACAGATTCAGTAAAAAAAATATCAAAGGTACTACTTAGGTTATTAATTAAAATAGAAGAAGTACCTTTGATTTCAATTGGACTTATGAACGTTAAATTCCCGGTTGCATTCGAGGATAAAATGATGGATGATTCATTTGTTTCGAACTCTAGCGTGCCAGGTCCTGTAATCGAAGTTGGGGGGCCAAATACAGTAAGTGAACTAATAGACACAGCTGAAGCAATTGAAACTGTACCTGGAGGTTTTGTTAGATTAAAAGTAACAGTAGCTAAATTACTATTAGGAACCGTCCCAAGATTCCAATTTGCCGGTGTTGTCCACTCACCGTTAGGATCTCCAACCCATATGAAATTTTCAGCCTCTAAAAAGGGTGTCGAAAGGAAAATACGGATACTTGCGATTCCAAAGAAAAGGAATTTAAAATTTTTGATCATTTAGATAACCTAATCTACATGCTAAGAATTATTTTCCTATCATGTAGATTAGAGGTTATAAAAGTCTATTGAAACTTTTTACGATGTTGCCGGTTTTCACAGGCTGTTTCGATGAAATGAGCGATCGTTTCCTCAGGTATCTTTGAAATATCGGGGAGATGTAAAATGTAGTTTTTTAGATCGTTTTTTTGCCGTTGCAAAAGCCGAGAAAACTCCTCTTCAAATTCAGTGTCAGATTTTGGAAATTTTTGCATCTTTGTGAAAAAATGACGCACCTCTTTATCGTGCTCTGCGATTTTATCTTGGACCATCTCATTTAAGATCGTCTCATGGAGCTGATGCTCCTCATGCTCAAAAAATGGATCAGTTGCCATAGAACCCCCTTATGTAATTAATTATAACTAAAAACATATTTTTAGCTTATTAAATTATTGACAATTAGGTTTTTTTATTCTTTTGTGTAATTAAAGAAAGGGGGCGGTATGCTATCAAAAAATAAAGGGCAGAAATCAGTGTATGGGGGACGATATTTCGCTAAACCCTTGCCTAAGTACGAGATGCCTGAAATGTCATCCTCACCAAGAGCCGCCTATCAAATGATCCATGACGAGCTGAATCTTGATGGAAACGCGACGCTCAACCTCGCCTCATTCGTCACAACCTGGATGGAACCTGAGGCAGAAAAGCTAATAACGGAAAATCTCAACAAGAACTTCGTTGATGCCGATGAATATCCCCAGTGTCAAATGATCCAAGCTAGATGTGTAAACATCTTAGCCCGTTTGTTTAATGCTCCTGATGATGGAGGATTTACAGGGACTGGTACGATTGGATCCTCAGAAGCTGTAATGCTCGGAGGCCTATCCTATAAATGGCTCTGGCGCGAAAGGAGAAAAAAATCAAATAAGTCTTTTGATCGCCCAAATATCATCATGAGCACAGGAGTCCAAGTCGTCTGGCATAAATTTGCCCGTTATTTCGATGTGGAAGAAAGACTCATTCCAATGGAAAAGGGTCAGTACACCCTCGATCCCAAGGAATTAGAAAAATATATCGATGAAAATACCATCGCTGTCGTTGGCGTGCTTGGCATTACAGAAACCGGGCAATTCGATCCCATCGAAGAGCTAAATGATAAGATCCGAGAAATCAATGAGAAGAAGGGATATCAGGTGCCACTCCATGTCGATGCGGCAAGTGGGGGGTTTGTTGCTCCCTTTATCTATCCCGATCTCAAATGGGATTTCCGGCTTTCAGAAGTCAAAGGAATCAATGTTTCAGGGCATAAATATGGCCTAGTCTATCCGGGAATTGGTTGGATGATATGGAGAGATGCCAAAGAGCTTCCTGAAGAGCTGATTTTCCATCTCAACTATCTTGGAGGAGATGAGCCAAGCTTTACACTCAATTTTTCCAAGGGCTCCAGTCATATCATTGCACAATATTACAACTTTTTGCGCCTTGGAAGAGAAGGCTATAAGCAAATTATGGTCAATCTGAAAGAAAATGCCTCATATATAGCACTCGCTCTCGTAGAAACGGGAAAATTTGAGCTTTTAAGTGACGAGCAGGGACTTCCAGTTATTACAGCCACCCTCAAGAAGAATCCTAAAGATCTTTTCCATCTGTCTACACAGCTTCGTACCAGAGGATGGATTGTTCCAGCATATACCATGCCCAAAAACGTCGAAGAAATCCCCGTCATCCGCATCGTGGTGCGTGAAGGTTTGAGCCGAGATATGGCCGAGATGCTCATCGAGGATATCAAACGCTGGCTTGACGGGGAGAAAGCGGAAGAAATCGACCGTAAGCATAAACCGCATGTCTGCTAACGCTTTTTTTGCATTTCGAAAATGATGAGTGGAATGCAGATCACCACAAAGATTCCGATCAGCAAAAAGGAAAGATGGAAGGTTAGAGATTCACTTTGAATGGCAGTTGGCGGCAACAACCCGATAAAAAATGCGAAAAGTGCACACAAAATACCGACACCGGATACCAGCCAAATACCCCATTTTCCGCCAGGCACCTTGTAGGGTCTTTTAACTTCAGGATGTTTATAACGTAGATAAACCGCTGCAACATAGATGATCAGATACATGATCAGATAAAGATTGATTGTAAGTGCACTTAAAAGCCAGTATGAGCTGCTAACAGTGGGCATGAAAAGAAAGATCAATGAAAGTAGTGTTACAATGCATCCTTGTATTGACAAAAGATGCGTTGGAACCTGATGGTTATTCACATGCGTTAAATATTTCGGAAGAAAGCCTTCACGCGCTGTTGCAAATAGTCCCTTACTTGGACCAACAATCCATGAAGTCACCTGTCCTAATGCGCCTATCGCGATCATCACAGCAATAATGGGGGTGAGAAAAGACAGGTGGTACGATTCAAAAAGACTCGAAAAAGCTTGCAGAAGCCCCGCAACAAGGCTGATATCTTTTTGAGGGACAACAATCGCAATCGCTAAGCTACCCAAGATGAACACCGCTAAGATAATCAGCGTTGAGAGCAAAATAGCTTTGGGGTAGTTCTTCTGAGGGTCTTTCACTTCTTTCGCATGCACTGCTGACACTTCCATCCCAGAAAAGAGGAGAAAAACACCCGCTAAAAAGACGATATTACCAAAGTTTGTAAAATTGGGGAACAGCGTATCCCATGTAAAAGTAATCTGCATCGGATTTCCAGAAATAAACCAAAGGATTCCAAGAACAATGATTACAGCACCTGGCACGAGCGTTCCAATGATTACACAAAATGTGCTCACAAAACCAGAGACCTTCATCCCGCGGAAATTCAAAAGGGTTGCGCCCCAGTAAATGAAGAGGATCATGATCAAATTATAATAGCGATTTGAGGCTAAAGCTGGATTAAAAATATAAGAAATTGTTGCCGCGGTAAATGAAAGGACGGTCGGATACCAGATCACATTTTGTATCCATTGCAGGAAGACAGCGATGAAACCCACTCGCGGACCAAAAGCTTTAGATACCCAGATGAAAACGCCACCCGTCTCTGGCCAGCCTGTGGCAAGCTCAGCAGAGACAAGACCGACAGGAATCAAAAAACCTACAGCAGCGATGGCATAGAAAATAAGTGAGGCAAAGCCATACTCTGCGAGCATCGGAAGGCCCCTCAAACTCACGATAATTGCGACATTGATCATCGCTAAAACAAAAGTTGAAAGAACACGTTTTGGACGGAATCGCTTTGTCATTACTAACAAATATCAGCTTTCTGAATAAGTTGAAAGGAAGCCGCGATTTATTGAGCCGGCTCAACAACCTTCTGTCTTTTCTTGATGTAGCCTTGTTTGAGTTCGGCTTGATAGACGATCCAAAGGCCGAAGAGGACAACGCCTGTGGAAGCAAAGATGATCCATGAAGGCCTTTCTCCAAGAAGAGCCCAGCTTGTAAGAGAGGCAAAAATTGGGCTAAGCAGCCCCATAAATGAAAGGAAGGTTGCGGTGAACCTTCGCAGCATAAATCCATAGACATTGTAGCAGAGAATATTCGAAATAAGGGTCATCCACATCACCCCTTTAAACACTGGCCCTATGTAGCCTTCTGCAATCGGGGTGGGGAGCCACGAGTCGAGAAAGAAGGAGTGGAAGAGAGCGAAGAGCCCTCCGATAAGCATGCTCGTTCCATTGGCAGCAAGGGGAGAGACCGTTTGTTTTTTTACCACAACGCGGAGAAGCACCCACCCGTAGACTGCAAAAAGAGCCGCTCCCATCACAGCGAGTTCTGGCCATGAGAAGAAACTAAAAGCTTTAAAAAGATCTTCCGAGCCGCTTTGCATGAGTAGCACTGGAATAAATCCAGCAAATCCAATCATCATTCCAAGGAATTTCTTTAAGTTGATTTTTTCTTTGAAATGGAAGTAAGAAAAAATCGCAGCAAAGAAAGGGGAGAGACTGTAGATAAAACATGTTTTAGCAGCAGATAGATGCTGCAGGCCCCAGAATTCTAAAATGTTTGTAAGATAAATACTAAAAAATCCTAAAACAACAATAGAGAAAAATTGAATTTTGTTGAATTTAAGCGCTGAGCGTTTGCGTACCAGGAGATACCCCAGAATAATCACAGCAGCGAATAGCATTCTAAAGGCTGTTAAGAAAACCGGCGGGGCGTGTTCAAGTGCCATCTTCCCGAGAGGAAAGATACTCGACCAAGCCGCATACATAAAAATCACATACAGAATGCCCATGCATTCATTTTAACATTTAAATTGTTTGAATACAATTCAATTTAAATTTGGTCAGTAAGGATTTTTTGACGCATTTCTTTCATAAGCTCTACCATAAAATGAAGATTATGAATAGATGCTAGTGAGAGTGCTGTGAGTTCGTTTGCTTTGAAAAGATGATGAAGATAGGCACGTGTAAAATTCTGACAGGTATGACAATCACATGTAGCATCGAGCGGTACAAACTCGTTAGCATGAATGCCGCGTGTGATTTTCAGCTTTCCATTCTTTGTCAAAATCAGGGCATGTCTTGCAGCTTTCGTTGGGTAGGAACTATCGAAGGTGTCTATTCCAAACGGAATGCTGGTATGAAGCGACTCAAGATCCCCAATTCCGAGAAGATGGTTGGGTTTTTCTTTGGGAAGGCGGGGGAGCGTATACTCTAAAAGTTCAAACATCTGACTTTTGGTTTTACCCAAACTGCCCCCAATAGCAAAGCCATCAAAGGGAAGAGCTGTAAGAGTGTCACAACTTTTAATACGCAGTTTTCTGTCAACGCCGCCATGAATAACAGCATACATCGCTTGGCCGTTTGGATTTTTCAGATGCGTGTCTAAGGAGCGTTTTTCCCAGGCATGTGTGCGATCCAATGAGATTTCGAGTTTAGCGGGGTCGATGTGATAAGGGGGGAGCTCATCGAAAGGGATGATGATATCGGCGCCAAAGTCTTTTTGTGCCTCAACAGAATTCTCAGGTGTTAAAAGGAATTTGGAACCATCGCGATAGGAACGAAACAGCACCCCATCATCATTAATTTTTAAGACAGAGCCGTCATTTTTTTTGGTTCCTTGGCTCTTGAGTTCACTTGCAACAGAGCCGTAGGCGAGTGAGAAAACTTGAAATCCACCCGAGTCGGTGATAATAGGCATATTGCGGTTGATAAATTTATGAAGTCCACCGGCTTTACGCACCACGTCTCTACCTGGCTGCAATAATAAGTGATAGGTATTACAAAACATCAACTGCAGGCCAATATTATTGACTAGCTCATTATCGATCGATTTGAGCGTGCCGTTTGTGCCGACGGCCACAAAATTGGGAGTATCGATGATGCCATGGGGGGTATGAATCCGCCCAACACGCGCGGAGGATTTGGAGGAAGTGTGGAGAATTTCAAATTTAAAGGGGTGCATCTTTCAAAAAAAGCCTTTTGGCAAGCATCATAAAAGGAGTCATGCAAGACATGATAACAAGTTTCAGAATAAAACTCACGATCATGATGTGGGCAAGATGACTGACGAGACCATACAGACCAAAAACGCTAAAACAGAGCGTATCAAAAAGTTGAGAGAGAAAAAGAGCTGCAAACGTACACATTACAAATGGCAATTTTTCTTTGAAAAAAGCAAAGAGCTCAATATGAATCTTTTGAGCAAGGAGAGTTGTGCAAAAGGAGGCAAAAAAGATGCGAGGTGTCGTTGAGAGAATCGCTTTGAAGGGGGAGTGCATTTGATCAAAGCTGCTCGGCGTATAAAGGAGGTGTACCTGCGCCATCACGCCGAAAAAGAGCATCGTAAAAAAAGTGATTTTGATCGTCTTTTCAGCCGCTTTTTTCCCAAAGAATTCTTGAAGAAAGCTCATTCCTAAAAAGCCGCCTACCATAAAGGCATCTGTTGCCGTCACCGTAAAGGAGCATAGCTGGATTTCTTTTGTGACAAAGAGATTTGCGATGATTACCAGAAGGGCAAAAAAGGCAATCAAACACTCCTTGCCAAAACGCAGCGCACCAAAAAGAAAGGCGAGAATCAAAAGAATATGACCAAAGAAGATCAGCTCATTCATGGATCACAAGGCCATTTGGTATATTGAGCGTGTGAGTTGGGAAGGCACACTCTGCGCCATGAGAATCGATCACTTCGATAACTTTCAAAAACACATCTTGCTGGATCGCTTGAAACTTCACCCAGTCTGTTGTTTTTGTAAACGTGTAGACGAAGAAGTTAAGCGAGGAGGGGCCGAACTGATCGAGATTGACCATCAGAGTTTGATTTGTATCGATTTCAGGATGTGCTCGTAGCATGATTTCAACATCTCTGAGGATATCTGCCATTTTCGTTGCATCTTCATAGCGAAGGCCAATGTGGGTATAAATCCTTCGATTGGTCATGCGAGAAGGGTTTTGTACCGAAATATTTGAGAAAATATTATTGGGAAGATAGAGGGGCCGTTTATCAAATGTGCGAATGCGCGTTAAGCGCCAGCCAATATGTTCCACAGTCCCTTCGATTTCTCGATCAGGAGAGCGGATCCAATCACCCACATTGAAGGGGCGATCGAGGAAGATCATCAGTCCACCAAAAAAATTCGAGAGCATGTCTTTGGCCGCCCAGGCAATTGCAAGACCTCCAACACCACCAAACGCCAAAACAGCAGAAATGGAAATACCGAGAGATTGCAGACCGATCAAAGAAGCTGTGATAAAAACAGAAATACGCAGCACTTGGCACATGGCGCGCACTGTCGTTTTGTCGTAAGATTTCTTAGAAAGATGCTTTCCTTTGATGAAATCGGCTTCTAAATAACGGATGAAACGGAGCAAAAACCAGACAAGAGAAAACAAAAATCCAATTGTTCTTACAGGATCAATTGCTTTAAAGAGGATGTCATGCTCAGACTGGGCTCCTACAATTTCTGCGGCAAAGGTAATTCCAATCACCCAAACCAAAAAAGTAAGTGGACGATACAGCGCTCTAACTAAAGCCTCATCCCAAACAAGATGCGTTTTTTCGAGCCTTGGAACAAGCTTTTTATACACCCTTTTAATAATTAAAAGGACGATAAGGGTAATCAGGATGATGATAAATGCCTGACCAATCCATCCATGTTGTTTCAAAAATTCAGTCATGAAACCATATTTTTTAATTCACCAGATTGAAAAAGTTCTGTGACAATATCACAGCCACCAACGAACTCACCTCGAACATAAAGTTGGGGGAGCGTGGGCCAATCGGAATATTCCTTTATTGCAGCACGTAAATTTGGATCTTCTAGAACATCGCGTGTTTCATAGTCGATCCCGAGCGTATTTAAAATTTCAATAACGCGGTTTGAAAATCCACATTGTGGCATTAATTTCGACCCCTTCATGTAGAGAAGGATCGGATGTTTTACAATATCTTCTTTAATCGCGTCAAACGTCGCTTGCATATTCCCTCTTTTTTTCTTCCCACATCTCGGGAGTAAACGTCTTAACAGCTAAAGCGTGCAATGATGTGCTGAAATAATCTTTAACCGCATTCATGACCATTTGATGTTGCTTGATCAAGGGCATGCCATCGAATTGCTCTGCAATCACCAGCGCTTCAAGATGCATTCCATCTTCTCTGGGATCACGTATAATAGCCCGCGCTCCAGCGATATCTCGCTCTAAAATTTCTTTTATCTCATCTAAAAGTGTCATAAGAGCGTTATTCTATCCTATTTTTTCGAAAAAGGGAATTAATTTTCCCGGTGTGATTTGATCTTCTCTGCCACTTCGACCCGATGTTTACGCCTGATTCCCGCCTCTTTATACCTTCTTTTTTCATCTGCACTCTCGCAAATGAGATGGGGAACCTGGGTTGGATGATTCTCTTCATCCAGAGCAACAAATGTGAAATAAGCAGAAAGAATATGCACTCGCTTATTTGTGTCACGTTTTTCAGCTGTGACCTGCACACCAATTTCCATTGACGTATTCCATGATCTATTTACCGCCGCTTTAAAAATCAAATTATCACCGCGGCATGCTGGAGCCAAAAAATGCATTGCATCTACTGATGCCGTCACACAAATTCGATTTGAATGACGCTCTGCGACAATCAAAGCCAGCCGATCCAGCGTAGCCATGACCAGTCCGCCAAACACCGTTCCCTTAGAATTGAGATCATTTGGAAACACCCGATAACAATGATCCTGAATCCACGAATCTGAAACTTTTTTCTCACTCATTGAAACACAACCGTTTTATGTTGATTTAAGACAACCCTTTGTTCTACATGCCATTTAATCGCACGCGCCAGCACCCGATTTTCCATGTCGTACCCAATAGCCACTAAATCTTGAGGGGAGTGCGTATGATTGACATGCGTGGTTTCCTGCTCAATAATCGGCCCTTCATCCAGATCTGCCGTCGCGTAATGTGCCGTTGCTCCAATTACTTTAACACCTTTATCGTATGCTTGATGATACGGTTTGGCACCCTTAAAACTTGGTAAAAAAGAATGGTGGATATTGATAATGCGTCCATGCATCTTTTGACAAACCTTAGGTGATAAAATCTGCATGTAGCGTGCTAGAACTACCAAATCAATCCCGTCTAAAAGCGCAATCAATTTATCCTCTTCATTTTTGGCAACCAGATGAAAAGGGTGATTGTGCCATGAGGCCATCTCCTCAAGCTCAGTCCGATTAGAAACAATCCCTGCAATTTCAATCGGCAAAAAGCCCGTCGCAGTGCGATGCAGAAGATGGTTGAGGCAGTGTCCATGGTGAGATACCATGATCAGTGTCTTCGGCCTTTCTAGCAAATTCTTCAGCCGATAATCCATTCCGAACTTTTTTGCAATTGACCCAAATTTTTCTACAATCTCAGCATGCGAGTGTTGCATCTGAAACACAATCCGCATAAAAAATGTCTCAGTTGCTCCGTCACCAAATTGCGCAGATTCAAGAATGAAGCCCCCATGATCTACCAGAAAATTTGCAACAGCAGCAACAATTCCTCGCACATCAGGACAAGATAAAGTTAAGATAAATGTTTTTTCTTTCATAACAGCACATGGTATCATTTTTATTGATTATTGCAATTATTGATGCTATCAACAGCTATAAAAGAGGTTCAACATGGTCTTAAGAGTAGCAGTGACAGGTGGCGGCGGACAGATCGCCTATAGTTTATTATTTCGCATCGCCAGTGGTGAAATGTTTGGGCACGATCATCCCATTGCGCTCCACATTTTAGAAGTCCCGCAAGGCATAGAAGGCCTAAAGGGCGTTGTGATGGAGCTGGAAGATTGTGGTTTTCCACTTCTTCAAGAAATTAAAATTGGAAGCGATCCCCTTCAAGTCTTTGAAGGAGTTGACCACGCGATTCTAGTCGGAGCGAAACCTCGCGGCCCCGGTATGGAGCGGAAAGATCTTCTCATGGATAATGGGAAAATTTTCGTCGAACAAGGAAAAGCGCTCAATAAAGTCGCCTCAAAAGACGTGCTCGTCTTTGTCGTAGGCAACCCATGTAATACCAACTGCCTCATTGCCATGCACAATGCGCCCGATATCAATCCCCATCAATTCTGCGCTATGACACGCCTCGATCAAAACCGCGCCAAGTTTCAGCTCGCAAAAAAAGCCGGCGTGCCCATCACTGAAGTCGATAGGATGGTTATCTGGGGTAACCATTCCGCCACACAAGTTCCAGACATCGTCAACTGTATCATCAGCGGCAAGCCCATCCATGAAATGATCACCGACAAAGCATGGCTCCAAAATGACTTTATGGAATCCGTGCAAAAAAGAGGCTCGGCTATCATTAAAGCACGTGGCAAATCATCCGCCGCCTCCGCAGCCAATGCCATTCTCGACGGCATCCACAGCTACATTACCAAAACCAAAGGGACTACCTACTTCTCCAGCGCCCTCCTCTCAACAGGTAATCCCTACGGCATCAAAGACGACCTCATCTTTTCCTTTCCCTGCCAATCAGATGGGTACGAGAACATAAAAATCGTTCCTGGACTTCATTGGGATGATTATTTAAAAGAGAAGATAGCATTAACAGAAAAAGAACTCATCGAAGAGAGGGATCAAGTATCTCATCTCCTCACAACCCGGGTTGAATGATATAGACATCCCATCTAAAAAGTCTTTTTCTACAGGATTTTCTGCCCAAATTTTGCTTACTTTATCAAGTATATCCAAAATTAAGGCAGAAGATCCTGAAAAAAAATACAGTTTTATCTGCAATATCTCTAACACACAACCCGGGTTTAAATAGGAAAATTCATATGGTTAAAGTACTCTTTGAAGTCACAGAAGATCACCTCAATACAGGACTCCGCGGCTATCCAGTCGGATACTGCACTACATCCTATGTTGATCCTATCAAGGGACTATTCTACCGCGGCAAGGCCGTCTCAGAACTCGCCCATTTTACCCCAGAGCAAATGATCTATCTTCTCAAACATGGAAAAGAGCCCAATAAAACCGAGCTATCTACCTTTTCAGACGAACTTAAAAAACGCGCCACCTGTCCAGACCGCGTCATCGATCACATCAAACAGCTGCCCCGCTCCTGCCATCCCATGAAGCTCTTCTCATCCGCTCTTCTCATGTTAGAGACAACCTCCGACTATCAAGAAGATTGTCAGAATCTCATCGCACAAATTCCCCACCTCGTTGCCATGGTCATCAACCACCATGCAGGATGGGGGGATACGCCGACGCCCAGCCAAAAACTCGGCTACATGGAAAACTTCACCGACATGATCCAAGTTCCAAACGCCGACAAAAAACGCCTCACTGAAGTCTTCAAACTCTTCAACATCCTCCACTATGATCATGGAGGGGGTAACCTTTCCACCTTTGTTGGGAAAGCCGTCGCCTCTGGCCTTGAAGACCTCGCCGGATCCGCCTCTGCCGCCATGTGCGCCCTTGCCGGCCCGCGCCATGGAAAAGCCAACCAAGACTGCCTTGCCTTCGTCCAAAGCGTTCTCGACACCCTCGGTGACAGTGCTACAGGCGATCAAGTCGAAGATCTAATACGGAAAAAACTCGCGAGTAAAGAACTCGTCTATGGATTTGGACACGCAGTACTACGCGCCGAAGACGCACGCGCCACCATTCTATATGATTATGCTGAAAAACACTTCCAAGACAATCCCCTCGTAAAAATAGCTCTCTTACTAAGAGAGCGGGGACCAAAAGTGTTAAAAGAAAACGAGAAGATATCCAACCCCTATCCCAACGTTGATGCTGTTTCAGGGACTGTGCTCTCTGCGGCGGGATTTGGATATCCCGAATATTTTACAACTCTATTTGGGCTTTCACGCGTTGTTGGCATTGCCATACAAATCGTCTATGAACGCGCCCAAGCAAGGGACGGCAAAGGCCTTCCGATCTATCGACCGAAATACCTCTACCTACCAACTTAAGCATTTAAATGTTTTTGATACATTTCCTGAATATTAGCTTCTGACAGAGTATTTAATTCAGTAAGATCTTTGCATTCTAGCTTTTCTCTGAGCTCCGCTCGAGCACCCTCATCAGCATCATCGCCCAATATAACCAGCAATTCTGCAACTTTCATCTCTTCAGGAGAAAAGGTCTCTTCAAGAGCTTTTGCTAATAAATCAACGTATTTTTGAATAACATATTCATTTGTTACTTTTGCTAAATTTTCGAGGGGTGCTTTTTCTAATCTAGATTTGATATCAGCAATAACAACATCATTTCTCAGAAACTCATCTTGCTCTAAATAAGCATTCAACTGTGCCATTAATGCATTGATTTTCGTTTGTTTTGTATCTGTTTCAATCGTAGCTTCAGGAGGAGGAGCTAGACTGATGAAAAGCGCTTCTACTTCTTTATATGTCATCTTTTCTAATTCTTGAAGAGAGTTCTGTTCTAATGCCGCCTCTAGCGTAGATAGAGTTTGATTAGAGTCATCAAGAGATAATGCTGTTTTTAAAGTCTCTATTTTGTCAAAAATATCCATTTCTTTTAGGTCTTGATCAGTGACTTCGGCATCAGAAAGCCCAGTATCCAAAACAACCTCGCTCTCAACAACAACCTGAGCTTGCTGTGCTTGCTCCGCTTTGAGTTCCTGATTGCACTTTGCAAAGATCGACATCACATTTACATTCTCCAATGACGCCATCGCTTCTAATACCTCTTCAGTTCGTTGAAGAATCATTGTATAATTTGGACTATTTGGGATTTGTGTGGCTGCGACTTTCTCTTTAAATATTTCGATTAAATCTGCAACTGTTGTTTTAGGTACTGGCTTATTGAGGTTGCATTTCTGAAAGAAAATACTTCTTGCATTAGTCATTTTTGTTAAAGTATCTAAATCCATACTTTTAAGTTCATGGACTGTTTGTTGGAAAGATAATTGTGTGTATGGTTTCTCATTTATTTTCTCTACGAACTCTTGAAGATTATCGTAGAGTCTCTGAATCTCTGTTTTCTTTGCCTCTCCTAAATAATCCTTAAAGATCTTATATACATTCTGAGTAGTCATTTCTGTTAAACTATCTGGATCTTTTTCTGCTAATTTGGCTCGGGTTTGGTTGAGAAGAGATGAATAAAATGTTTGCTCAGTTATTGTTTTTTGCTTTAATTTCAACGATGCATCAAATTCATGCATCAAATTTTCAACAAGAAATTGCTTTTTAAATATCCCCGAAATATCTTCGAGCTTCAGGATTTCTAGTGATTCATGTGTCATTAACACGTTCCGAGTTGCACTAAGAGCTTGTTCGGAAACTGAATGATTTTTCAGAACCTCATCTCGATTCACTCTATGGGTCAAATCCTCAATCCATCTATCAACACGAGAAGACTGATTTTCAACTGATGTCACATCTACTTCATGATGCATAGATGTAGCAGCTACTATTAGACTGTTAGCAGTGGCTGAGGGGTATAATGTAGTGCTCGTTGGTGTTGCCATGTTATTTTCCTTATTATTATGTTATAAAGAGCAAAGAAACAATGCTTCTTTGCTCTATCTGATGGGAATAATTATTTTAGAATAAATCTTCTTTGAGAGCTGAAGAATATATTTTGCGATCTGTTGCAATTGATTGTCTTGCAAATGCTCTTAATCGAGCAAGATCTGCCTTTCTTGCAGCTTTATTAGCCACTTTTTGATTAGCTATTTCTTCGATCTTGTCATCAATAGTAGGCTTTTTCTGTGGATTAATCGTATTGCGCAGAATTCGAGTCTGGGTAGCAAAACTATTAGCGATTCTTTGTCCCATTCCCGGCTTATCTTCATTGCTAGAAGTTTCACTTGTTATACTTTCATCATCAGAAGCACTAAGAACAGCAGCTTCTCCGTTGCGCGCTATTGCATCTCGTATGCCATGAAGTCCTTTTGTAAAGGCCTTGTCCATAGCTGTTAGCATGGCATTATTTGCCTTAGCAACGGTTTTACCTACAGCCTTTACGATGTTTACAGTTCTTTCTGACAGCGTTGGAACATGTAAAAGCTCAAGGTAATGGTTGGCTTCGTCTTTTGCTTCTTGTATAAGCTCAGCTCGTGTTTCAGGCGTATAAGCCCCATGCTTCTCGAAATCAGCAGCCCCATGATCAATATACATCTGAGTTACTTTACCAATAGGCAACAGATTATTTGTTAGTCCTTCTATTGAAGGATATAAATTTGTTCGCAAAGGCATAGATATTGATAGGTATGGAACTGCAGGATATTGAATTTTTTTATAAATACTTGGTGTAGGGGTAATAGTGCAAGGAGGTTGACCTGCATTAGGGTCAAAATTAGGACCAAATGGATTAGTACTCGGGACACTTAAATATTCTAAAGTTGTATCAAGTTCGTTGATGGGTATATCTAATAAATTTACTGGGTTTCCCTGTGGGGATGATAATGGGCTTGCCATGATATTACTTCCTTTCTTTATTAATTTGTTAATTAACTGTTTATTATGAGGATAATTATAATTTAATTAGTATTAAAATTAAATACTAATGAATTTTTATATAATAAAAATTACTTCTAAAATTAGTTTTATTTATGAAAAGTAAAAAATTTAATAAGAAAAGAGGCAAAGAGGTGAAGTTCTTTGCCTTGTGTCAAATAAATTATTGTGCTGCTGTGCGAGTAGGAGTAGTCGTTGTGCTAGTAGGAGTAGTCGTCGGAACTATTGGCAAATCTAAAAGGCTTTGGCGAGCTTCTCTAGCTTGTCTACGGTCTAATTCCCGCTGTTGTCTTTGAGCTTTTCGTTCTTGATTTTTTGCTGCTCTAGCTTCTTGTCTTTGGAATTTTCGTTCTTGATTTTTCGCTTCTCTTATTGCTGTTCGATGTTCGAGTTTCTGTGCTAATCGCATTTCGATCATATTGTTAATCATTTCCTCTTCAGGATCTCTGCCTTGCAATCTATCAGCAACTACTCCTGTAACTGCCTGAGCAGCTTCATTTACTACTCTAGCTCCATATTGAACTACGCTTGCAAGTGCTGTGAAATATCCATTCGAATTCTGCTCGTCTTTAAGACTCGTTTCACTTGAAGTGTCTAATTCAGTAGAGTTAGGATTTAATCCATTTGTTTTAAGTTCAGTGAATTTGGATTCAAATTTTGTAAATACAGTATTAAAATCGACTTCTCTTAACTCATCCTCACTCATAGCCATTAGCTCTTGCTTAACTGCTTGAAGAGCAGGTCTTGTTGCTGAATGATCCGCAAAAAATCCTTCTTGATCTGTAGATGTAAGCACATTGCCTACTTGTCTCAATAAGCTTGAAATTTTGTCCGGAGTTTGCATCTGATTTAAGTTTTGCATTTGTCCTGATCTTAACTGTGATATAGCCATAATATTATTTCCTTTTTATAGGTTTGTTAATTAACTGTTTATTATGAGGATAATTATAATTTAATTAGTATTAAAATTAAATACTAATGAATTTTTATATAATAAAAACTGTTTTTAAAATTAGTTTTATTTGTGTTTGTGGAAAGTAAAAAATTTAATAAAAAAAAGGCAAAGAGATGAAGCTCTTTGCCCAGTGTCAAATAAATTATTGGGCTGCTGTGTGAGTAGGAGTAGTCGTTGGAACTGTTGGTAAAGCTAAACCGTTTCTACGAGCCTCTCTAGCTTGTTCACGTGCTAATTTCTGCTGTTGTCTTTTAAATTCTCGTTCTTGCTTTTTTGCTGCTTTATTTGCTGCTCTATGTTCACGTTTCTGTGCTAATCTTGCGTCGATCATGTCATAGATCATTTCATCTTCGGGATCTCTGCCTTGCAATCTATCAGCAACGCGTCCAGAAACATCCAGGGCAATGCCTTGGGCAGCCTGTAGTCCATCAGTAACTCTATTGGTAACTTCCTCTGCAGTTGGTAACCTTTCAGAAACCACGCCGGAAACTGCCTGGGCTGCTTCACTTACAACTCTAGCTCCATACTGAACGGCACCAGTGCCGAACTGATAGACACCCGCTAATGCTGACAAATAGTCTGCACTTTGCTCATCATCAAGGCTTGTTTCGCTTGAAGTAACATTTTCTGAAGAATTTGGATTTTGGGTAGATATTTTTTTTAATTGGATGAATCTTGATTCAAATTTTGTAAATACATCATTAAAATCGATCTTATCCAATGCCTCTTGACTCATATTCAAGAGTTCATTCTTAACCGCTTGAAGGGCAGGTCTTGTTGCTGAATGCTTTACAAAATAACCTTCTTGATTTGTAGATGTAAGCACTTTTGCTACTTCTTTCAATAAGCTTGAAATTTTGTCTGGAATTTGAGCCGGCTGAGTTGGGGTAGGTCTTATAGTTGAGATTGCTGCCATAATATTATTTCCTTATTATTAATTTATTAGTTCTTATTATTGTTGAGTCAAATCCGCGACTGCACGATCAGCCAAAGCTCGAAAATGGTCTGGGGCTTGGTAAAATTTGCGGAATGCCATCTCATACATTTCGAGAACTGTGTTATGATCTAAATTTTCGACATCATTTGCATCCATAGAGCATAAGGTCTTCTCAACTTCATTTAGAGCATTCTGATCGAATAAATCTACATCTAGAGCAAATGATGTTCTGAAATCTGCTATCTTTGACTCAGCTGCAGACATTGATTCTAACTGAGCATCAAGAGCCGCTTCATCAACATTAGCTGGTATTTTATATAAAGAATTATTTACGCCTGTCGTCATAATATTATTTCCTTTTTTATAGGTTTATTAATTAACTGTTTATTATGGAGATAATTATAATTTAATTACCATTAAATATAAATATTAATGAATTTTTATATAAAAACGCCTTTCAAAAAGATTTTATTGAAAGGCGATGGAAAGTAAAAAATTTATTTATGAGCGATTGACAGGAGCTTTTGAAGCATTCGTAACTTTTGGAAGGGCTTGGAGACTGTTTAGCATTTTATTTACGTTTCGTTTCTGTTGTTGTTTTAAAGTATTCAATGCCACTTTTAGGGTTGCAACCTCTGTAACAAACTTCTCAAGTTGATCATTAAAGCTAGGCATTCTTATAACTAATTTTTGAATGATTTTAAGAGCTCCCTTGATATCTTTAACTTTTTGATCTGAATAATCAGAGATCAAAGTGGGAACGGTCTCAGTAAGAAGAGTATATGCTTCGCTGAATTTTTGTTTGTTTGCTTTTGAAAAAGTTGTAGTATATTCCGAAGCCTTATTTAAAAGATCGGTAATAGCTGAAAAATTTAATCCTGCGGCCATATTATCACCTATAATTAATTTGTTATTATGTAACTAATTATAATTTAATTATCATTTAATTTAAATGTTAATTAGTATTAAAAAAATATTTATTATGAAGATTGCAATTGTCGGTTCTGGATTTAGTGGATGTGGTGTCTGTTGGCATCTTCTGCAGAGTGAAGGGGTGGAAATCACCCTTTTTAGCGCTGGAGGAGGGGCTTCTCACATCGCATCTGGCCTTTTACATCCCTATTTTGGCATGAAGGCGCGTTGCACTTAAAAGGGGCGAAGAATCACTCTATAATGAAATCATTCGCCCTTAATTTGATTTATGCATCTAGAATGACATAAAATGTTAAATGGTAGAGTTGGAAATTAACTATGAATTTCCCAAGACCAGGAATTAAGTGCCTCTTTCACTGGATTAAGGAGACTAATGACTCCCAAAAATACTCTAGAACCGACACCAACACCATCGAAATTGATATGCCCATCTCTGCGACGTGAAATTTCCGGGGCTTTTTTATTCTGCTCCCATTCCAGTTGCGCTTGTTCATCTTGTTCTATGTCTTTTTTGATTTCCTCATCAGTCATACCTGAATATTGATCTTTAAGGTCTTTATATTCTTCTAAGAAAATCCCTAATACCTTTTTGTCACTCATCTCTGATATATCTTCGAATTCAAGTGTTTCACGAACACCTTTAACCGCAGATCGATAGTATGGTTTAGTTGTCAATGTTTTACCCCTCAGACCATGCTCGAGATTTTGGATTAGACTCATAACTGATCTAGAAGATGTAGTAGTTGAATTTTGAGATTTGCTTGTGTCGCTATTTGCTTGAGTTGGAATTAATGTTTCGCGTAACTCTTTTCCTTTTGTGATGTACCTGTTAAGCTCATCTTCTAGCGCATCTTGCTTAGGAGTATTAAGACTTATTAGAGGTCTAGAGCTTGGCTCTGAAACAAATACTGGATAAAGAGATTGATAGTTTATTTCAATAGACATGTAAACCTTCCTTATTGTTATTATTACAATAATTATAATTTAATTTGCGTTAAATGTAAACATAAAAACTTGCTTTTGTGTTTGTTTATTACAGCATAATTATCTTAAAAATTTATTTATTAATAAAGCTTTGAGTAGATGTTCTTGTGAATTTAGTACATGTTCTATATATAAAATGTAATTTATAACTTAATTTATTATGAAAATTGCAATTGTCGGTTCTGGTTTTAGTGGATGTGGGGTCTGTTGGCATCTCCTGCTGCAGAAAGGGGTGGAAATCACTCTTTTTAGCGCTGGAGGAGGGGCTACTCACATCGCATCTGGCCTTTTACACCCCTACCCTGGGATGAAGGCGCGTCGCAGCTGGAAGGCTTCTGAGGGGATGCGGGCGACAAAAAATCTTTTGAAAACATCTGAAGAGGTTTTGGGGCGAAGTGTGGCTATCCAAAATGGGATCATCCGCCATGCAATGATGCCTGATAGTGTAGAGATATTTTTAAAAAGAGCTGCTGAGTATGACGATTTCGAGATGATAGGGCCGAAACTGGCTTATATTCGATCTGGGATGACGGTGCACGCAAGGAGCTACTTGGAAGGGTTATTGGGGGCATGTCTGAGTCGGGGAGCTCGGTATGTGGAGCGATCAATTGGATCGCTGGAGGAACTTGAGGGTTTCGATACTGTGATTTTGGCGTGTGGTGCTGGAATGACTTCATTGGCACCAGAGTTAAAACTAAATAGCGTAAAGGGGCAGATTTTAAAGTGTAGGATGGCTAAAAAGGTAGAGCGTAGCATCATCGGTAAGGGGTATCTTGCGCTCGGAGAGGAGCCTGGAACGTGTTTTTTTGGCGCGACGTATGAGCGAAATTTTATAGATAATGAGGCTGATGAAAAGAGAGTGAAAGCGCTTCTCTTCCCCAATCTGGAGATGTTTTTGCCTTCTCTTTCTGAATTTAATGTGCTAGAGTGCTATTCAGGAATACGTATTTCTTCTCAAATAAGTCACCTCCCATTGATTGGAAAATTACAGGATGGGATTTGGGTGATGACGGGGATGAAATCGCGTGGCCTTTTATACCATGCTCTTTTGGGAGAGCAGCTTGCGCACGCTGTGATGCTTAATGATGAATCGGTGATTGATCGAGAGGTAAGGTTGTCATGAAAGGAAAGTTTCTCTTTCTCGGAACAGGAGGATCGCTCGGGATTCCTGTCATTGGGTGTAAATGCCCAATTTGTCAATCTGATAAGACTGAAAACAGGCGGATGCGCAGTTCTGCACTACTCAAGGTTGGCAAAAAGAATTTCTTAATCGATGCTGGGCCCGATTTTCATGCGCAGGCTCTCAAATACAACATCGAAGAGCTCGAAGGTGTGATGCTTACGCATACGCACTACGATCATATCGCAGGCATTGATGAGCTGCGTATTTTTTATTTCAAAGAAAAAAAACCAGTTCCTGTTTTAGTATCAAAAGAAACGCTCGATGAACTGAAGGTGAGATATCACTACATTATGCCTGAAAATTCGAAGGAAAAGCGTTTTCATTTTGAAGAGTTAGAAGAGGATTTTGGGGAGGTGACCTTCAAGGGCCTGAAGTTTGAACTTGTGAGCTATTTTCAAGGGGGAATGAAGGTCAATGGTTACCGGTTTGGCAAGCTTGCCTACTTAACGGATGTGCAGGCCTACTCTCAAGAGGTGATTGCCTGTTTAGAGGGGGTTGAAACGCTCGTTTTAAGTGCGCTGCGTTGGACGAGCTCGCCTGTGCATTTTAACATTGATGATGCGCTTGAATTTGCAAGTCGAGTGGGAGCTAAGCAGACGTATTTTACCCATATCGCTCATGATTTAGATCATTTTGAAACCAATAAAAAACTTCCCGAAGGAATTGCTCTTGCCTATGACGGCTTAGAACTTGATTTATGAAAGAAGAAGAAAAACTCTACGAAGATCTGAAAGTAGAAATCAAAGATCTAAAAACGGCACTTTTAGTCGGGGCTTATTTTTCAACAGGGGACAAAGAGCTCTGCGTTGAACATCTCGAGGAGCTTGAATCGCTGTGCACGACGTATGGGTTTGAGGTTCTTGGAAAAGAATGCTGTCCGCTAAAAAAAATCGATCCAAAAGCCTATCTTGGAAAAGGGAAAATCGAAGAACTTTCTGAAAAGGCTGCCTCTCTCGAGGCTGACGTGGTCATCTTTGATGATGAGATCTCACCAAATCAACAGCGCAACTTAGAGAAAGTCTTTAAACGCCCTGTCATCGACCGTACCGAATTGATTTTAGAGGTCTTCGCGCAGCATGCGAAGACTAAAGAGGCGCATCTGCAAATTGAGCTGGCGAAGATTCGGTATCAAATGCCACGCCTAAAACGACTCTGGACACACCTTTCTCGTCAAACATCAGGAGGCGCTGGGTTTACCAAAGGAGCTGGAGAGAGTCAGATCGAACTCGATCGGCGGATGCTGCGCAAACGGATGAGCCAGCTCAATAAAGAGATCGAGCAGGTGAAAAAGCATCGCGCTGTGCAGCGCCATGCGCGTGAGCGGGCAGGTGTTCCATCTTTTGCTATTATCGGATACACTAACGCTGGTAAATCTACCTTGCTCAATACCCTCACGCAAGCAGGAGTTCTTGTAGAGGATAAGCTCTTTGCAACGCTCGATACCACAACGCGCAAGTTTTCTCTGCCCAACCATCAACAAATTCTTCTTGTTGATACAGTAGGATTCATTCGCAAAATTCCCCACACCATTGTTGCCGCTTTTCGGAGCACGCTCGAAGAATCTGCCTACACCGATATTTTGCTCCACCTCATCGATGTGAACCATCCTCTTGCCGAAGAACATGCGGAAACAACCTATCAGGTTTTAAAAGAGCTAAAGGTGGAAGGGCAACCCATCATCACAGTGCTCAATAAAATCGACATCTGTGAAAACAAGCTGAGGGTAAAAAAACTCAAACTCAAATACCATCACACGGTTGAGATTTCAGCGCTTAACCGCGAAGGGATTGATGAACTCCTTGATCTGATGATGGAAGAGCTATCTAAGCTGCGAAAAACCGTTAGTTTACGCATCCCACAAAGCCATTACGCTCTTGTCAGCGAATTGATGCATGAGGGGCGCGTTATCCATCACGATTATGAGGGGAATGACATCCTGCTCACCATTGAAATCCCTCAAAATCTCGAACATAAAATCAAACAGTTTGAGGTTGGTGCATGACGCTTACGCGGCTGCCTCTTGAAGAGAGGCCTCGCGAACGTCTTTTGACAAAAGGGATTGATGCCCTTTCCCTCTCAGAGCTCATCGCAATTATTCTTGGGAGTGGCACCAAAGGAAAATCGGTGCTCCACCTTGCAGAAGAAATCATTTCCCATTTTGGAGATATCAAGCAGCTTTTAGAAGCCTCTGTCGAAGAACTTATAGAAATTAATGGGATAGGTATCGCAAAAGCCATTCAGCTCAAAGCAGTCTTTGGTCTTGCCATGCGGTATGGTGCGCACGCGCCGCCTCTAAAAAATCTTATCAAAACGCCTCAAGATGTTTTTGAGCTACTTCAACCATCATTTCATGGGAGAAAGCAGGAGGTTCTATCCATTTTGTTACGCGATATTAAGGGATATGCATTCCATCAGGAGATCATTTCGATGGGTACGCTCTCTGAAGTGCTGATTCATCCCCGTGAAGTATTCTACCATGCGATTCGCCACAAAGCGCATAGCCTTGTCATCGCACATAATCATCCAAGCGGCAATCCAGAACCCTCTCGAAGTGATATCGATCTGACGAAGCTGCTCATCACCTCGAGTCGCGTTGTGGGCATTCGACTTGATGACCATCTTATTCTCGGTGAAGGTGTCTTCGTTTCCATGTGGGAGCGTGGCTTCCTCATCCGTAAGCATTACTGAATTATCAGAGGCCGAAGTTGTCTTTGACAAGGCCGATGATCCCAGAAGTGAGCATTTGAATGGCGATCAGCATGACAAGCATTCCTCCAAGGCGCTCACAAGCCATGAGCCCTTTTTCACCAAGGCAACGCTTGATATTGGACGCTAAAAGCACAATGATAAGGGAAGGAATCCATGCGATGAAAATATTGAGTGTCATAAACAATGGGCTATGTGCTTGATGGGAAAAGACCATGACAGCTGTGATCGCTCCAGGTCCAGCCACAGTTGGCATTGCAAGCGGAACAACAATCGGTTCATGAAGCGGTGGAGCTTCCGAACCATGCTTGGGGAAGATCATCATTAGCGCAATCAGGATAAGCAAAAAGCCACCCGCAATTCCAATAATTGGACGCGTAATCCCGAGAAGGGCTAAAATATGGTCACCAAAAAAATTGAAAAGGAGAAGGATCGCAAGAGCAATAAGCATTTCTCGAAGAATGATTCTCCGCTGGTGTTTGGGATCAAAGCGTGCGAGAAGCGCGACAAAAAGTGGGATATTTCCGATGACATTGATGACGAGGAAGAGGGGAGCTGCAATTGTATAAATATTGTGGAAGAACATATCTTTTCCTTTTAACCCGGATTGATCGATACAGACATCACATATAAAAAATCTTTTTCTCCAGATTTCTACGGTTGAATATTTCCTACTTTATTCAAGTATGTCAAAAATTCAACCGTAAAAATCTAAAAAAAAATATAAGTTTATCTGTAATATCTATAGCGCTCAATCCGTGTTTTTTCTTTCGGAGAAGTATAGCCTGATTGCTTATTTCTTGAATAGAGAGAAAACTTGTGCGATAATTTTGGTGCAATGGGTCAAAAAAAATATAAAGTTGCAACTCTCGGTTGCCGAACAAATCAATATGAATCGCAGGGATATATTGACCAGCTCCAAGAGATGGGATATATCGAGGCGACAGGGGATGAGAAGGCTGATGTCTGCATCGTCAATACCTGTACGGTGACGGAAAATGCAGATAAAAAAAGTCTTTACCAGATTCGGAAGCTCTCCGAGCACCATCCAGAGGCGCAGCTTGTCGTGACCGGTTGTATGGCCGAGCGGGAGAAAAACAAAATCAGCCACCTGCCTGGGGTGACTCATGTTGTTTCAAATGGTGAAAAAGAGGCGCTTTTAAAGGATCTTTTTCCAGAGGAAGATGTACCTGAGTTTTCAATAAAAAACTTTGAGGCACATACGCGAGCATTCGTGAAGATTCAAGATGGATGCAACTCCTATTGCAGTTATTGCATCATTCCTTTTGTTAGGGGACGCTCGAGATCGAAAAAAAAGGAAGCAATCCTCAAAGAGATCCACGCGCTGGTTGAAAATGGCTATAAAGAAGTGGTTTTAACAGGAATCAATATTGGCGATTTCGATGGAGATGTTGAGCCGAAAATGCGCCTTTCTGATTTGATCCGTGAAGTTGACCAGATTGAGGGACTCGAGAGAATACGGGTTTCATCGATCGATCCAGACGAGGTGGATGAGGATCTGATAAGTGCAATTTTAGAGGGTGAAAAAACATGCCATTCGATGCACATCGTCTTGCAGGCGGGCTCAAATAGTGTATTAAAACGGATGAATCGCAAATATACGCGCGGTGATTTTATCTCAGCTCTTGGAGCTTTAAGAAAGGCTGCTCCTGACTTTACTGTCACAACGGACATCATTGTGGGATTTCCAGGGGAATCGGAAGAGGATTTCCAAGAAACGCTCGAGATGATTGAAAAGGTGCAATTTGCAAAGGTGCATCTTTTCCCCTATAGCAAGCGGCCAAAAACACGTGCAGCACGATTCACAGATCACTTGCCACAAGAGGTGATTACAAAAAGAAAGCAGCATCTTTTAAGAGCTACTGAAGAGGCATCCTATCAGCTTAGAAATGGGTATATAGGGAAAAGGTTAAAAGTTTTACTCGAGGATGAAGATACAAATCATCCAGGTTATATCAGGGGACATTCCGAGAATTTTCTCACGGTTTATGTTTCGAAAAAAAATGAAAGGTCAAATGACATCATCACTGTTGAATGTCTCGAAAATCGCCCAGAAGGGCTTTTCGGGCAAAAAATTTCAGATTGAAATTGCGTTGAGATTTCAACCTTTTTCCCACTTGCCAGCAACAGAATGCCTCATTCCTGGTAGCGTCTACGCTGTGCGCGCCTTTCCAACGCTGCTTGAATTTATCCATCAAATCACCGGTGAGGTATTTGAATATCCTCTACCTGAAAATGGTCCTGTAATGACGCTCATTCAAGATCTTGAAAAGGGGCGCGTATTCATCAGAGGAAAACAAACCGTGCTTATCACGCATGAAGAGGAAAATATCCTTCTTAAATTTAAAGAGAAGACGGTAGCGCTTCCAGTCAAAGAAAAGGGTGATTTTCAAAAAATCAGAACGCGCCTTAGTTTAGGTGTGCATAAAAAACAGGATTGGGAACTTGTCAAAAGAAGACGTGATCTGACGGAAATCCTGCCGATTTGGCATGCGGTATCACAAATGATTCCCGAGCTGGAACAAGCAGACCTTCCAGAATATAGCGATTTTCTAGCCCTTTTTGAGGGGGCATTCCACGGCATCTTGGTGCCCCACAGCCGGGATCCATTGCATCTCGGAGTGCTAAAAGAGGAGATTCAAAGTCCTCTCTACTTCCTTCGCGAGAGCCAGAAAGGAATTGAACGCCTTTTTGTCGAAAAAAAGGGGGAAGAGCTCCTAATACTCCCGCAGCTTTACCCCTCATTTCATGCAGGGCGTATTCTAAACCTTCAGATAGAAGATCTTACACTCGATTTAGAATGGACCAAGAAGCGACTACGTCGCATGATTATAAGGCCGTCCAAAGATCAAACCTTACATCTCTTTTTGTTTAAAGGACTTAAAGGTTTTAGAATGAACGGAAAGCGGTATACTTCTAAAGAATTCTTCAAGTTGGAAGCAGATAATAACTATTATTTCGATTGTTTTGAGAAATAGTAACAAATGTATTTAATTTTAAAATTATTTTGTTATAAACTTAAACTATAGAGAAAGGTTATATCTAAGAAGGAGTAAATCATGTCAGTTCCGGCTCCTAGCCCAACTGGGCCTCATGGCTCACAAAGAGAGATACTTATGGATCTCCATAATGTATTGCAAGCTAATGCAGAGAGATTGGTGCGTATTTCACCAGATGATCCGAATGCATATAAACTCTATTCAAATTTTCACAAAGAGTTCGATCGGGAAGTGTATCCCCTTGTAAAGAAGCTCATTTCACTCAACCCAAATTTGAATAAGCTAAACGATCAAGTCAAACAGTGGCATGATCAAATGAACAATTTTCTAAATATCTTGAAAAAAACTAAGAATAAACGAACTACGGGTCAAGAGATGGGTATTCTCGATGAATATCGGGAGCTTTTAGAAAATTATGGCAAAATCGAATGGATGATTAAATCTGAGATTGGTTGAAAAAATAGCTGTGACTTTCTAATCTGTAATAAGAGGTTAGAAGGTCATGGTTGATGTTGAAGAGCTGGATGATCAGCTCGCAAAGGAATTCGAAAAAATTCATCTAGGCGAGCATTTGGATCCACATGCCTTTTTAGGGCTATGTGAGAGAACGGATGGGCAGAAAGTCATCCGTACGTATCAAACTGATCAAATTGAACTTTTTGGAAAAAAATGCATTCTTGAAAAAGTGCATCGCGCAGATTTCTTTGAAATTGAAGTCCCGAAAGAAACGTCTTATCTCGATTATCGCATTTTAAATGAAGATGGGATAATCGATTATGACCCTTATGCATTTCTCCCATCGTTTAAAAAAAAGGATGCGGAAAAATTTCGTTACGGGGTGCATGAGGAAATTTATGACGCACTAGGTGGGCGTATATGTTCTCATCAGGGCATAGTTGGTGCGAAATTTGCTCTTTGGGCGCCCAATGCAAGAGGGGTCTCACTTTCTGCGGATGCGTCTTATCCGATGCGGCAGCTCTATTCTTCAGGTGTGTGGGAAATTTTTATTCCTTCCATGCAGCCACACCAAATTTATACTTTTCAGATAAAAACTAGCGAAGGGCATGAGGTTGAAAAGTCAGATCCCTACGCTCTTTATTTTGAAAAACGGCCTGCTCACCGCTCCATTCTTTTTGATACAAGACATTTTGAGTGGACGGATGAAGATTGGATTGACAAACGAGGTGATCCTCTCTCAAAACCGCTCAATGTTTATGAAGTACATCTTGCTTCTTGGAAAGGGGGTAAGTTCCCAAACTATCGAGACATTGCCGTTGATTTAGCAGCATATTGTTTAGAGATGGGGTACACACACATTGAAATTCTTCCCCTTTCAGAACATCCTCTAGATGAATCCTGGGGGTATCAGGTCACTGGATTTTATGGAATCACATCCCGTTATGGTACACCTGAAGACTTTCAATACTTTGTCAATTACTTCCATGAAAAAGGATTGGGAGTCATTTTAGATTGGGTGCCCGCCCATTTTCCAACAGATCAATTTGCACTTGCTCAATTTGATGGGACACACCTGTATGAATATGAAGATCCACGAAAGGGATTTCATCCCCATTGGAACACATATATTTTTGATTACGGCAAGCCACAAGTTGTCAATTTTTTGACTGGTTCAGCACTATATCTTTTGAAATATTTTCATCTGGATGGACTGCGTGTCGATGCCGTTGCATCGATGCTTTATCTTGATTATGGAAGAAAAAAGGGAGAATGGATTCCTAACAAAGATGGCGGAAAACATAATCTAGAAGCAATTGCCTTTTTAAAACAATTGAACCGCAGTGTGCATCGCCTTTTTGATGGGGTGATGATGATTGCAGAAGAATCGACAGCATTTGCGGGAATTACAGATCCTGCAGATATGGATTTTGATCTCAAGTGGCATATGGGCTGGATGCATGAATCGCTGCAGTATATCCAAAAAGATTATCCCCACCGATCAAAGCAGCATAAAAATCTGACTATCGGGATGACATACGCCTTTTCAGAAAAATTTATTTTGGTTCTTTCACATGATGAAATTGTGCATGGGAAGAAAAGCTTACTCTCAAAAATGCCAGGAAATGAATGGCAAAAATTCGCAAATCAGCGACTCCTGATGAGTTATATGTTTTGCTATATTGGAAAGAATCTCCTTTTTATGGGAGGAGAATTTGGGCAGTGGGGCGAGTGGAATTGCAAAGAAGGGTTGCAGTGGTCACTTTTAGAAGCCTTTTATCATCGGGCCTTGCGTGATTGCATCAAAGCGCTCAATCATTTTTATTTAGAAAACGCAGCCCTCTGGGAAAAAGATTCAAAGCCTAAAGGATTTTCCTGGATCGATCATCAAGATACTGAAAATTCGGTGATCAGCTATATTAGAAGAGGAAAAGAGCAAAAGCTCATTTGCATCCATCATTTTTCTCCAAATGAGCTAAAAAATTATTTCATCTCATGTAAAAATATCACAAAAGCAATCGAAATCTTCAATACCGACCACAAAGAATATGGAGGATTTGGTATGATGAATCCTTCAATAGAGATCACTCGAGGGAAAGGTTTTTATATAGATCTTCCTCCTATTTCAACGCTTATTTTAGAGGCGGATTTTGACGACTAAAAAAGAGTATGAGCAGCTCACACGAACCATTCAGAAGCATGATCAGCAATATTATGAGAAGGCAAAGCCCATCATTTCCGATTATGAATATGACCAGCTCTTAAAAACACTTGAAAAACTCGAAAAAGAGCATCCAGAATGGGTTGAAGCCACATCTCCAACACAAACCGTGCAAGATAAGCCGACCAAGGGGTTTAAGCAGGTCAAACATTCTGTCCCTATGCTTTCACTCAGCAACACCTATTCGAAAGAAGAAGTGGCAGATTTTGTAAAACGTGTCGAGAAACTTCTTGGGAAACAAGATATCCAGTATAGCGTAGAACTTAAAATGGATGGAATTGCTGTGTCTGCCCGCTATGAAAATGGACATTTCGTCAGAGGTGTCTCCCGCGGAGATGGAAAGCAGGGAGATGACATCACCAAGAACCTCAAAACAATTGAGACGATTCCTGAAGTATTAACAGGAAAACAAATTCCCGAGCATATTGAAGTGAGAGGTGAAGCCTATCTTTCCTTAAAGCAGTTTGCAAAGTTGAATGAGGAGCGGGGAGAAACGTGGGCCAATCCACGCAATGCCGCAGCAGGCTCCCTCAAACTCTTAGACACAAGTGAAACAGCGCGTCGCAAGCTTGAAATTGTTTTCTATGGCATCGCAGAAGACCCTACTCAGACAATTAAAACGCAAGGGGAAGTCCACCATTATTTAAAAGAACTTGGCCTTCCAGTGTGTGATGACAAGCATTACAAAGTATGTAAAAGCGTTGATGAAATCATCCACTTTGCTGATGAGATGGAAAAGCTCCGGCCTACGCTCCCCTTTGAAATCGATGGCATCGTCATTAAGGTGGATCGCCTGCGTGATCATGATCTGCTTGGGACAACCGGGAAAAGTCCCCGTTGGGCAACGGCTTATAAATTTGCCCCAGAGCAAGCCATTTCTAAAATTGAAGACATCACTGTGCAAGTCGGGCGGACTGGAGTTTTGACACCTGTTGCGGAACTTACCCCAACACTTTTAGCAGGCAGTCGCATTTCACGCGCCACACTACACAATGAAGAAGAGGTAGCCCGGAAGGATATCCGCATTGGTGATACAGTAACGATTGAAAAGGGGGGCGATGTAATCCCTAAAGTTGTCAGCGTAGATAAATCAAAACGCCCAAACAACGCACATTCATGGAAAATGCCTACCGAATGCCCCTTCTGCGGTGAAAAAGTGCTCAGAAAAGAAGGTGAAGTGGCAGTACGCTGCTCAAATAGATCGTGTGGAGGGCAGAATCTACGAAGGCTTATCTTTTTTGCGAGCAAAAAAGCGATGGATATCGATAACCTTGGAAGTAAAGTCGTCGAAAAATTGATCGATCTCGGACTCTTATCCCACCTTTCAGATATCTATCGGTTAACTGCTGAAGATTTAAGCGAACTGGAAGGTTTCAAAGAAAAATCCATTCAGAACCTGCTATCCAGTATTGAAAATTCAAAAAAAGTCACTTTAGCACGTCTTCTTTTTGCACTTGGGATTCCCTTTGTTGGAGAAGGAACCGCCGAGCTCATGGCAGATTATGCAGGAAGTTTAGAAAAACTTGAAAAGATCACCGAAGAAGAGCTTCTAAGCATCGAAGGAATTGGAGATAAAGTCGCAGCGTCAGTTGTCGCCTATTTTCAAAATGAGAGTCATCTCAAAGAAATCGATGAACTCATCGAGCTTGGCCTTCAAATTGAATCCTCCAAAAAGAAAAAAATATCAGGACATGATTTTGAAGGAAAAACATTTGTCCTGACGGGTGCTCTAGAAGGGTACACGCGGCAGGAGGCGACCAATCTCATCAAAGAGCGAGGGGGAAAAGTCTCCGGATCTGTCAGTAAAAAGACAGATTATGTCCTTGCGGGCGACGATCCCGGCTCCAAATATGACAAAGCCCAAGCCCTAGGCGTTGCAATCCTTACCGAACCCGATTTTAAAAAAATTATTTAAGCTTGAAGTTGAAGTTTTAGATATGCTAAACTTTTTCTCGAAAACATGAGAAATTTAAACGATGAAAGCATATCAAATTGCCACACACTGTCCTTCTTTTTTCAATCTGCTGCTGCGCTAAGCGCAGTATATATCTTCCTACACCCATTCAATTTTAAACTTTAATCTACACACCTTAGGATAAGGAATTCGTTTCATGGAAACACAATCAGCTAATCAATGGAAAAAAGAATCAGGCTTTGTCTGGGCTGTTTTAGGCTCCGTCATTGGATTTGCCAATGTCTTGAGTTTTTCAGCCCAGTGTTATCGAAATGGGGGAGGAGCCTTTTTAATCCCATATTTCCTCGCATATGTCGTGCTTGGTATGCCTATGCTCTTTATGGAAGGACTCATTGGGCAGAGAATGAGAAGCCCTCTTGTCACAGCCTATGGAAAGTCGGCAGGAAGGATTGGAAAATACTTTGGATGGATCGCCATCCTCTCATGTTTGACAATCGGCGCGTTTTATATCGTGCTGACAAGTTATTCGCTCATTTATACATATTTTGGAATTAGCGGGTCCATTCCAGCTGATACAGCAACCTTTTTTAAAGATGCTTTTTTACATAGCACAAATTCAATTGGTGATTTTGGAGCCTTTGCATGGAATATCTTTCTCGTTGTGCTCTTAATCGGAGCATTCGTTTGGTGGACCCTTATCAAAAATATTTCAAGTGGGATCGAGAAAATTTGTTCCTTTATCATGCCTCTTTTGACCATTCTTATTGTCGGGTTTGCAATAGTAGCGTCTTTTTTACCAGGAGCAATGAGCGGAGTTGCGGAATATGTTCGGCCCGACTTTAGTCGCTTAAACGACATTAAACTTTGGCGTGATGTCTTTGGACAGCTCTTTTTTAGCTTATCTCTTGGTCTAGGAATTATCACGGGATATTCCCAATACAACGGGAAAAATGTAAATTTGAAAGAGGCGATGACAATTGTTGCTATTGGAGATTTCGTGATCTCTTTTATCGCCGGTTGGATCGTGTTTGCTTGCATTGGATATATGAGTCATCACAGTCTAGTGCCTTTCCATTCACTCGTTCAATCAAGCTCTTCTTTCGAGATAGGATTTATTATTTTCCCAAAAATTATCCAGACATTTAGTCCCATCTTCCAGCCGCTCCTAGGCGGGATCTTTTTCTTTTGCATCTTTATCGCAGGAATTACGGGCGTTTTCTCTATCGTAGAGAGCGTTGTAGGGAATATGGAAAGAGAATTTAAACAGTCGAGAAAAAAGGCTGTGACTATCGGAATAGGGCTTATTACTGCAATCGGGGTCTTCTTCTGTATGGGGAATGGCCAACTTCTTGTAGGGGCCTTTGAGCCGCTTGTTTTTGGGCTTAATATGATCCTTTCTGCATCGACAGAAATTATCGTCTTTCTTTTCATGACTAAAATGATTCGAGATGATGTGATCTGGTCTACAAAAAGAGGCAAAAAACAGTTATATTTTTATGCCTTAAAATATATCGTGCCGGTCATTCTCATTGCGATCTTTATTGGAGCTGCGGTTTCAGAATTTAGCGTTATCGATATGTCGTTCTATCTGCGAGCTTCTTGGTTTATCATCGCATCAGCCGCTACTATTTTGATGATCAGAAGAGCAGAAAAATCGCCAGAAGCACTTACGCTTGAAGCTTCGCGAAGTTAATGCGAAAATAATCTTTTGGAGAGTCTTTAATCGGCTCTCCTTTTTTTATCGCTAAACTTAGTGTATATTGATGTGGAAAAAGGGTTTGAGGTAGAAGGTAACGCTCCCGGAGCGTATCTAACTGTGGAGAAATGATTGATAGAAAAAAGATATGATCTCTTTCACCTTGACGCATGAAATAACATCCCTGCACGCCAAACCGGAACTCCATTCCCAATTCATTCACTCCTTGAAAGAAGGGGCGTTTTTTTAGTTCATCTAAAAACATGACCGGGATCATCATCTTTGAGATGGGGATTAGATGGGAATAATTTTCACCTAGAAGAGGGGTTAAGTGTTTAAAATCAGAAGAGATCTCAAGATAAAACATGCCTCGCTGCTCTTTTAAGACCCCTTTCAAAGGGAGATATAAGTGGGTATAAGCTAAGATTTTTTTCTGATTGATGACACTAATAAATTTTTCTTTAACACGCTCTCGAATAAGATAGTTGGGAAGAGATTCCTTTTTTTTATGCGCATTCAATAGAAGCATTAATGGGGATTGATACGTGTAGATAAGCGTTTTATCTTCGATATCCCATGTAATATCTGTCTTTTGCTTTTCAAAGAGGTAAGAAGGGTCTCTAAGAATTTCTTTGACTTTCTGAAGGGAATCCTTCAAAATCCCAAGATTTTGCGGCTTTTTCCGTTTTCCTCTTCTTTTTCGTCCTTTGCGCGATATTGAAGAAAGTGGCGTGAGCATAGCTCCGCTCACTTGAATAGATAAAGTTTTTTCTTTAAATTGAGGCGGAACTGGGTAAAAAGAAGGGCTGGGAATGGATTTTATTGTATTTGGCATATAACTAATAAGTTTGTCTCTAACTATTTTATTTGAAATCGGTTAGAAAGTCAATTAAAACTGAATTGAGGGTGATTGCATGAGTAAATCTATTATTAGAGGCGCGATTTTAGGAGCGATTATTGTTTACGTCTGGATGTTCATCTCGTGGATGGTGCTTCCATGGACTACATCGACATTAAAACAATTTAAAAATGAAGAGTTTGTAGGTTGGGTTTTAAAAACGAATGCGAAAAAAAGTGGTGTCTACGTCATTCCTCATCCTAAAACTGTTGAAGAACATGGTGAAGGAGAGGAAAAGAGTCCTCAAGTGTTTGTTTCCATAAAACGCAAAGGGATAAATTATACAGGCCCAAAAGTGTATATTGCATCCTTTATTATCAATCTTATTGCAGCTGGGCTTGTCAGCTTTTTGCTAACGCAGGTGAGCGAACGTATGCGATATGGAGGAAAGCTTGTCTTTGTCACCATTTTTGGATTAACAGCAGGGGTTCTTTGTTATCTTCCTGGATGGAATTGGTGGGGATATTCCATGTGTTACACACTTGTGGGTATAGCCAACTCGGTCATCGGATGGTTCCTTGCAGGTATTGTTTTAGCAAGAGTTGTAAAAAGTCGCTATTCAGAGTAGCTTTGCGAGAAACGTTTGGTGGTTAAAGCTATGTAAATTGACGTGCTGGAGGGTGCCAACGAGCTTTTCTTCGCCAGAAAAGAGCACGTTTTTCCAGCAGCGTGTTCTCGCTTTGAGTTTTCCCTCTTTATTGACTTTTTCGACAAGAACTTCAGCTTCCATGCCGAGCATTGATTCTCTCTGCTCTGCTCCAATTTTACTGTGAAGAGAAAGAAGGCGTTGAAGGCGTTCTTGTTTGACTTCTTCAGGGATATCATCGCGCCAACGCATCGCTGGTGTGCCTTTTCTTGGGCTATAAGCATAGAGATAGGCGACAGAATAGCGAATCTCTTTAAGAACATCATATGTCTCTTGAAATTCTTCATCAGTCTCTGTTGGGAAACCAACAATGATATCTGTTCCAAGGGCAACATTTGGCACAATTTCTCGAAGTAGCGCCACTTTTTCAAGGTACTGCTCTTTCGTATAAATCCGATGCATCTTTTTTAAAATGCGAGAAGAGCCAGCTTGAATAGGGAAGTGGACAAATTCACAAAGTGAAGGAAGATCACGGATTGCCTGCATCAACTCAAGTGTAATATCGACGGGGTGACTTGTCATAAAGCGGATTCTTTCAAGCCCATCAATTTTATCTAAGCGGTATAAAAGATCATGGAAAAGACAGTTCCATTCTTTTTGATCTTTTCCATAGCTATTAACGTTTTGTCCGAGCAGCGTAATTTCTTTGTACCCTTTTTGAGCGAGGATACGGCATTCCTCTTCGATAAGCTCTGGAGGGCGGGAGACTTCTTGCCCGCGCGTATAAGGGACGACGCAGTAAGTGCAAAATTTATCGCAACCGCGGATAATCGAAACATAGGCTTTGATAGGATCATCCCGTTTGGCAATGAGATAATCGAGATTTTCTTCAAATTGATTGTCGATGCGTATGCTCTGTTTATTTTCTAGAACCTCGTCTAGAACCGTGTTGAGATCCGTAATGTTGTTGGTACCGAGAACGAAATTCACATGAGGCAATTTTTTAAAAAGGTTTTCCTTCTTTGCCATCGCCATACATCCCGTTACGCCAATCACAGGTCGATGTTTTTTAGAGCGGCCAATTTGACCGATTTTTCCCATCACTTTTCGTTCTGCAAGATCGCGAATCGAGCACGTATTAAAAATGAGGAGGTCTCCTTCAGTTTCATCAAAAACGCGCTCAAGGCCCCGTTTTTCAAGCTGACCCACCATGATTTCGGTATCAAGTTCATTCATTTGGCACCCATAGGTGCGTATATAAAAAGTCTTAAGCTCTCTCATAATCGGAATATCATAGACCATTTAAGGTTGATTTTCAAGATATGAAATGCGTGCCGGATGACTTGGATGTGAAATAAAATGGTATGGGGAGATCGCATTTTTATAAGACCTTTTATCCTCTAAGGATAACACCCTGATTTCAGGGTAATCGATTTCCATTAGACGATTAAAATATTTTTCAGCTCCGGCTGTTGACCCCAAATGTTTAGTCGCAAGGTGGTCGATCCGATGCTCAAGGGTTCGATTATGTTTTGTAGAGAAGTAGAAGACCCCAAATTCAATTAAGAGGATTGCTGGAGGAAAGAGAACCAGCATTGCGATATCAGCAATAAGGGAGAGAGTCATTACTGTGTGATCCCAGCTACTTTGAAGGATTGAAGGGTGAAAATGGTGAAATTCATGAGAAAGCAAAAAATCAGTTACATCCTCATCTTCCGTTAAGATTTTTCTTGAAATCAGGAGCTTTTCACCGGATAAACCGGTGGCATGAATCCCTGATGATTCAATCAGTTGAATCTGATTAAATAGAAATAAGGGGGCAAAATCGAGCTGATTTTTCCATATTTGCACCTTTGATTTCACTTTTTCCCACCTTTTTTTCTCATCATGTGTTAGATTTTCTACATAAACAGGGGAAATTGTGATGCATTTTGACATGAGCCAAATGGAGGCTACGCGGTGCCATTTCCTCGAGAGAAGTACGATCGGTAGGAGAGCAACTGTTATGATTTTTTTTAAAAAATTGAATGAAAAATCATTGAAATATTGAATTTTATGTCGACAGGCAGTTTTTGAAACTAAAAGATCGGTATTCATTACACATACTCCCTTGGCAAAAAAGGAAAAAAAGAGTATGTTTGTACATCATCTAATAAAAAAATGCTACAGAAGGATTTGCAAACGAGATGGCTCAGAAAAAAAATTCAACACTCCTTTTGACAAAAGAAGAGGCCCTAGCCTCTCGGGGATGGATTCTCCTCGATGCTACGGGAAAAACTCTTGGCCGCTTTGCTGCTGAAGTGGCACTCGTTTTAAGAGGAAAACATAAACCAACATTTACACCCCATGTTGACAGTGGTGATGGAGTGATCATCATCAATGCAGATAAAATCGAAGTAACTGGTGCAAAAGAAGCCCGAAAAGTTTACCGTCATTATACGGGACATATTGGGGGACTTCGCGAGACACCTTATCGTGTGATGAAGGCTCGTAAGCCAGAATATATTCTTACACATGCTGTAAAAGGGATGATGCCCAAAACAAAATTGGGAAAGGCGCAACTCACACGTCTCCGCGTTTTTGCAGGGGCAGAACATCATATGGAAGCGCAGAAACCAATTAAAGTTTCTGTTTAACATACAAGAGTTAAGGTAAAATGACTAAAGAATTTATAGGAATCGGAAGAAGAAAAACATCAGTCGCCTCAGTCCGCATAAGCAAAGGAAAAGGTGCTATTAAGGTTAATGGGCGTAAACTTGAAGAATATTTCCCTACAGATCTTCAAAGAAAAACAGCCCTGTCACCCTTTGATAAAGTTGCTACAGCTTCATCATACGACATCACTGTGCGTGTGAAAGGCGGAGGAATCGAAGGTCAAATGATTGCGATGCGCCTTGGTCTTTCAAGAGCACTCGTTCTCGAAGATGAAGAAAGAAGACATTCGCTTAAGGCAGTGGGCTTTCTTCGTCGTGATCCTCGCAAGAAAGAGCGTAAGAAGTACGGTCTTGCAGGAGCTCGTAAGCGCTTCCAGTTCTCCAAGCGTTAGAATTTTCAAAGGCGTAATTTTTTTTTACGCCTTAAATTTTTTTCCCAAATAATCCATAAAATATTTTGCATCGAGATCGGCACCGGTTATCCGGGTTAGAAGCTCACTGATCGAATATTGCCGTCCATACTTATGAATGTTTTCATTCAGGAAGTCTTTGATAAAGATGAGATCTCCCTGGGCAACCTTTTCTTCCCAATCAGAAAACTTCTTTGAGAAAGTATCGAAAAATTGCGCTGCATAGAGATTACCAAGGGCATAGGTTGGAAAATATCCTAAAATACCAAGTGACCAATGGATGTCTTGAAGGCATCCTTCTCGATCTGTTTTTGGCTGCATTCCTAGAAATTCAACCATTTTTGCATTCCAAGCCTCTGGCACGTCTTTGATATCGAGTTTTCCTTCAATCAAGGCTACTTCAAGTTCAAAGCGTAAAATAATATGGAGAGAATATGTGACCTCATCAGCGTGCACTCGAATAAGTGAGGGGGTGACTCGATTCAGGGTGCGATAAAACGTCTCTAAGGACACACTTTTAAGGCTATCAGGGAAAGTCTTTTGAAGTTTTGGAAAGGTAAATTGCCAAAAGGGAAGACTTAACCCAATATGATTTTCCCACCACTTGGATTGGCTTTCATGAAGTCCCAAAGATAGTGCTTCACATAATGGCGATCCCAAATACTTCATGGGGAGCCCTGCTTCATAGAGAGCGTGCCCACCTTCATGCATTACAGCGGAGATATTGCCCATCAAATTGGAAGTTTCCGTATGCGTTGTCATACGCACATCAAAAGGACTTGCTGATGTACAAAAAGGGTGCCCTGAGCGGTCTAAACGACATTTGTCAAAGTCAAGCCCCATCCATTCCAGGATATTTCTACTAAAATCCATCTGATCCTTTTCAGAAAAACTGCCATAGAGAAAACTCTCATCATGCTTTTGATCTTTTAATTTTGCTGTAAGATTTGTAAGAAAAGGCTTCAACGTGTCGAAAATAGGAGTTAGCTTTTTGATTGTCATTTCAGGTTCATAAAGATCCAAGAGTGCATCGTAGGGATGCGCCTCATAGCCTAAATATTCAGCCTGCTGCCTGCAATGAGAGACGATTTTCTCGAGATGGGGCGCAAAAGCATTGAAGTCATTTTCATTTTTTGCCTTGATCCATGCATTTGAGGCTTCTGATTTGGTTTTTGCAAAAGATTTTACAAAATCATTGGGGAGTTTAACGGCTTTTAGATAGTCGTTGCGCCATTCACGCACTGCAGCTTGTTGACTTGCATCCAGATGCTCTCCAAGAATTTCACCCGACTCGATGGAAATAAGTTTTTCGAGAGCCTTTAGGAACTTTGAACTCGTTTTCGCATGATGAAGCAGGCTTGAGAGGTATTCGATTTGTTCACTTCGCAAATGGATCCCTTCTTTTGGCATATACGTCTCCTGATCCCAATCTAAGAGAGACATGGTAGACTGAAGGAGTTTTTGCGGTTTCGCAATTTGAAGTAGATTGTCAAATGGATGCATTTCGTTTTACCTTGGTATGAATTTTACTAAGAAGCCCAATACACCATTCACCGATGGGAGTTCCAAAAACCCATGCGGTAACGAGCAGGCTGATACACAAACTTCCCATCAGGACATCTGTGAGATAGTGTGCACCATTGATGAGCCGTGGCAGGCAGAAAAAGATTGTATAGGGCACAGCAATTAGACCGGCTTTTCGCCCCATCATAAAGAAAATCAAGGAGCAAAATAGGATCGCAGTCGTTGCGTGGTCTGCTGGGAAAGAGCTTTTAGAATAATCTTTCACATGAAGCCATGAAACCTCTTTGGATAAGCGAATTGCTGTGGGGTCGATAAGACTGGGGCTACTGCGTTTGATGTTAAGATAGCGGGGAAAAAGTTTGCGGTTAACATAGGTGATCGTACTTGCGATGAGACAAACTGCAAAGATCAGTTTTGCTATGCGTCTGGATCGTAAGAGCTTTGGTGCTTTGATAATGTACACAATAAAGAAACTGAGCATCACCACATCGTGAAACCAGTCCATATAGCGATGGTTAGCAATGGCCCAAAAGGTCTTTCCAAAAGAAGAGCTCAAAAACATGGGGTTTAACACTCTAAAAAGCCCCATATCAAGACGATGCCACAGTAGATGCGTTGGAGGGTAGAGCCAGCTGAGTAGAAGGAACGCAACCACTGCATGGAGTGCGATGAGAAGCTTGAAGTTAATTTTTTGCATAGTGTCTATATTTTCTCCAAAAAAAGAGGAAAAAGCAAGCAGGGATTCCTATCATAATTAAAAGAGGAGAGAGTACCTGATTTTCTCCCAAAATTACAGAAGCATCTAAAAATGTTTGAAACGCGATGAAACCGAAAAGAGCAAGGGTGTAGATCAAAAAAAGGGGCGTATTTCTGCGATAGGAGGTGCAATGTGGGATCATAACTAAGAGCGTAAGAAAAGGAATCAAGGCTTTGACAATTTTTAAATAGAAATGGGTATCAATTGATGATCGGTTTTCCAGGTACGCTTTTGATTGGGAAAGGTGCACTTTGATGATTTCAGAAAAAGAGCGATCTTTATAAGGGATGAACTGCTTGATTTTTGTATCAAGATCGAGATGCAGACCTTTTAAGGGGTAACTCTCGTAGGAGGCTACTTTTTCAATGGTCCGACCATTCTTCCGTTTTAGATGATCTGCAAAATGCGCTGTTGGATAAGGCGTATCAACTTGGAGCGATTTAAAATGCCACACCTCATCGGCTGAGATAATCCAGTAGAGATCATGAAAAAGAGATGTTGAAGGGGAATAGGAGCGATAAATAAGCCGACTGCCATCTTCTTGGGGAATGACATTAATCGAATGTTCGCGTCTTTTTAACACTTTTTTTTGTTTTAAATGAGCGTGTTCAAAATGCTCAATTCCAACCAACGATTTAGGGCGAAAAAATTCGAAATTGCATCCGAGAATGAGCGCAACTAGAAGACCCATCACAAATAAGGGGTTCATAATTTTTATTAAGGATAATCCAGAGGATCGAAGAGCTAAGAGCTCATGACTTTGTGTCATCGAAGTGAGAATTTTGATGATAGCAATTAATAAAGAAAGGGGCAGAAGCAGGTCTAGATGGCGTGAGAAATGGCAACTATAATAAGAGGCGATCTCGGGAAAAGAGATTGAACCATTTTTTGAAAATGCCTGCATATTCATGGAATAATCAAAAAGCACATACAGCATAAAAAAGAGACTCAAGATAAGAAAAAACACCTTGAGAACTTCATAATAGAGATATTTTTGCCAAATTTTCATTCAACACCTCTCGAGATTCTTCTTTGAAAACGATAGGAAAAGATGGCAACGATTGGATGTGGGATCAGAAAGAAAAACCACGCTTTTATGGGATTTAATTCGAAAGATCTCCCGATCAAAAAACAAATAAAGGAGAACGCCGCTAAAGAAATAGCCCAAAAGAGGTTTTTTAGTTTTTTCTCACGGCTAATTTGCAATCCGAAGGAAATCCCGATGAGAGTAAACATCAATGTCGCAAGCGGAAAAAAAAGGCGTCTTCCCACTTCAAATTGCAAACGTTTGATGGTTTTAGGTTTGACAGTTTGATTGAAAAAAGAACGCATAAGTAGATGTTTTAGGGGAAGATGTTCATATCCGATATTAAAATTCGTTTTCTGCATGATATTTGTAAGTGAGGAAGCTTTGACAGTCATCTCACCCTGATTTTCGATCATGAGATGATCAAATGTATAAGGATCACCAGAAGGAGGATTTGAAATGATGGCAATGTCTTTGCCAGAAAGTTGATTTTCAGAAAGAGAAAGCTCTTTAGCTAATAGAAGATGCAATTGTTCATTCGAATGATTATTCATCACAAAAATTACATCCTTCGCCTCTTTTCCAAGCTGTTGCATTCGCATATCGACGTAACTTTCGCTAAGACTCATAAAACGACTTTTTTTCATCAGAAGAAGAGGGTTGATGCGTATTGTTTCAAAGAGTAGTTGATGTGAAAGAAAGCGACAATAAGGAGTAAGCTCAGAGACGATTAGAAAGTTTCCAAGAGACAGAAAAACCGCAACGATTAGAAGGGGAGAGGAAATTGCTTTCAAACTTAAGCCCCCCATACGAAGTGCGCTTAATTCATGCGTTTGGCTGATTTTTCTAAAAAACAAAATCGAAGAAATTAAAGCAGAAATAGGGATGCTTATAGGGAGAATATAGGGGATTTGATAGAGTGTAAAGAGACATATCGAGGATAATTTCGTCCCAAGCGCTGCAAAACTCGCAATATCTTGCATACGCGTGACAAGGAGAATCCCAATAAAAGCACACATGCATAACAAAAACGTTCGCAAATAATTTTTTAGCAAATACCGCCAAAGAATCGGCATATCAATTTTTCCTCGTTTATGGGACAATAATCATAACATATTATGAAAGATTCAGCATTAAAAATTGTCAAAGAGTTCCTGCAAAAATACCATCAAAAAGGCCCACTATGCCTTGCGATTTCTGGAGGGAGCGATTCTCTTGCTTTAATGCATCTTTTGCTCAGTTGTCGACGTTTCTTCACATTTGACCTTCATTTAGCACATGTTGACCATTGTTGGCGTAATGAAAGTGAAAATGAGGCAAAGGTCCTTCAATCTATGGCCAAAGAGCATCAACTCCCTTTTCATCTAAAAAAACTCAATGCTAAACACCCTTCATCAAACCTAGAAGATTATTTCCGAAAGGAACGCTATCGCTATTTCCATACGCTTCAAGAAAAACATCAATTTCAAGCGCTGATTTTAGCGCATCATGCTGATGATCAGGCAGAAACGGTTATTAAAAGAGTGTTAGAAGGTGCAAGCCTGTCAAGGTTGGGAGGGTTGAAGCCTGTTAGAAGGCAGCAAGATTTAACACTTTGGAGACCTTTATTAAAGATGAACAAAGAAGAAATTCTTTCGTGGCTGGAAAAAAAAGGACTCAAAGGGTTTGACGATCTAACAAATAAAGACACCTATTATCTACGCGCTCGGATGCGTCATGAGATTTTCCCACAATTAGAAAAGAAATTTGGAAAAAAAATTGGTAAGAACCTCTGTTTATTTGGAGAACATTTTCAAGACCTTGGGGATTATCTAGATAGAAAAATCGAGCCACTCTTTAAAAAACTGGAGAAGACGTCTTTTGGAGCGTATATTCAACTGTCACATCTGGAAAAGCTTGAAATAAGCCACTTTATTAAAAGGATTTGCGAAAAAAATGGTGAGATGATTTCACGAGAGGCTTTGCAAACTCTCACACAGCTCATTCAAAAACGAGCTTCTGATAAATGGGTTAATGCGGGACCACTGAGATTTTATTTGAGAAAAGGGGTGCTTTTTCTTGTTTTTCACAACGTAAATTCAGATATCACGCTAACAATAAAGAAGATAGTTGAGGAGATCGGTGTACTAGAAAATGAAAAAATTTATCTAGAAAAAAAACCCCTAAATCGAGTAATTTTAACAGTTTGAATCGGACATTCTTCGTGCTTTATACACGATTTGTTCTTGATTCCGCTTAATTTAAATGTTTTACGGTTTTTTTTCTTAAAAATAACTAATTTTGTAAATTTTTATTGTTTTAGAAATTAAATACGAGTAATAAAAGATTATTGAAGATAAAAAACAGACAAGATGAAATCTATGAAAAAAGATAATAATCAACCCCCACAAGAACCAAAAAGAGGATTTCCAGGAGGATTCCTGATCTTCTTATTGGCTGCGGTTCTAATTATTTTGACAGTTCAGAATCTTTCAGGTGGAAAATCGGGAAAAGTTTCCTTTAGCCACCAAGTAGAACATCTCGTCAACATGGATCTGCTTCATCGGGATGAAAGCAAAAAAATTGCCCAAAAAGACAATCTTGTGACTTTTTCCGGTCATTTTAAAGATGAATTATCGACTGATGCCAAAACGCGTTACCGTTTTTTAGAACTTCTCAACAGGAAGCATGAACTCACTGAAGGAAAAGAAAATCTTGCAAAATCCTTATCTGTTCTTCAAACGGATGTTGAAACCGCTGCTGTTCGCTTTTTAACTTTAAGTGGGATTTTTATCCCAAATCGAGGTTACCAGGTCGTTGGCGCATCTTATGATACGAACGAGAGAACAAACGGCATTGTTATCCAAAGTATCCCTAGATCAGAGGGAGTTGATCTTCCTCAGGTAAAAAAATATCTCACACAAGTAAGCCAATCACCGAACCATGGAAATCTTGAAACATTGGGAGGAGACTTAAGTATTCTAGTTCAGGGATTTAAGTCGCCAGTGCTCGGAATTGGAAACGAATCAATCAAGCAAGAGCTGAATGAAATCTCCCGAAATGTCGAGAAATCTCTTGAAGCGGGAACATCTTTATCACCCCAAGAAAAGCTAGCAACTTATAAAGCTGCAATTACAAGTCTAGATGGGATCGTCACAGAACTCAACCAACTAAGACAGAATGTACGGCTTGTACCCCTTCGGAGTGTTAGAAGTTATTTAGAAGATCTGCAGCAATATAATTATGTCTCGCAAGAGCTAGAGACAAATGTCGCTGCATATACCAAGGCAAAACGCAACGTCGCAGAAATGACTTGGTTTTTCAATAATCAAGAAGTATCAACTCGGGCCTTAGAAAAGCAAGACCCCGAAGCCTATGGGCGCTGGTTTGCACAAAGCAAAGTAGAATGGGAAAATTTTGCAGGAAATCAAGGCACAGCTTTTAAAGCTCCAGATCAGCCTCGCAATCTTGTTTTGGAAAAAACATTTAAAAGCGTGCAGCCTTCTCCCAACTATTTTAGCTATATCTTCACCATTTTACCCATTGTTTTGATCATTCTTCTCCTTTATTTTGTGTTCTCAAGACAGATGAAAGGGATGGGGTCTGGAGCGATGAATTTTGGTAAATCGCCCGCTAAACTTTTAAATCAAAGCGAAAATAAGATCACCTTTAAGGATGTAGCCGGGGTAGAAGAAGCCAAAGAAGAACTCGCAGAAATTGTCGATTTTTTAAAAGATCCTACCAAATTTACAGATCTTGGTGCGCGTATTCCCAAAGGAGTTCTATGTATTGGACCTCCAGGAACAGGAAAAACGCTTGTCGCCAAAGCTGTTGCTGGAGAAGCGGATCGACCCTTCTTCTCGATTTCAGGATCTGATTTTGTCGAGATGTTTGTTGGAGTTGGCGCAAGCCGTATTAGAGATCTCTTTGACCAGGCCAAGAAAAATGCACCTTGCATTGTCTTCATCGATGAAATCGATGCTGTTGGACGTCATCGCGGTGCTGGAATTGGGGGTGGAAACGATGAAAGAGAGCAAACTCTAAACCAACTACTTGTTGAGATGGATGGATTTGATACCAACGAAGGTGTCATTCTCATCGCAGCAACGAACAGGCCTGATGTATTGGATAAAGCCCTATTAAGACCTGGACGCTTTGATCGACGTGTCGTACTGGATTTACCTGATATTAAAGGACGTTTTGAGATTCTTAAAGTTCATGCGAAAAAAATAAAACTTGATGACTCTGTAGATCTGATGGATGTAGCACGCAACACACCTGGAGCGTCCGGAGCAGATCTCATGAATATTCTTAATGAAGCAGCCCTTTTAGCAGCCCGTGCAGGAAGAAATGCTGTGACGTCGATAGAGACTCTTGAAGCCGCTGATAAGGTGCGTTATGGGAAAGAGCGACGCAGTCTCGAGAGAGATGGAAAAGATAAATTACATACAGCTTACCATGAATCTGGGCATGCGATTGTAGGTCTTGCCGTAGAGTATGGTGATCCTGTAGAAAAAGTGACCATTATTCCTCGAGGAATGTCTCTTGGGGCGACACACTTCGTTCCTGAAAAAAATAAGTTGAGCTACTGGAAAAAAGAACTTCTAGATCGTCTAGCCGTATTAATGGGGGGCCGGATTGCTGAAGAGCAATTTATCGGCGATATCTCTAGCGGTGCGCAAATGGACATCTCTCAGGCAACAAAGCTTGCGCGTGCAATGGTTTGTGAATGGGGAATGACAGATGCACTTGGACCTGTTGCATATAACGAGCGTTCTGAAGATGGACCGTACTATCTTCCAGGATCAAATGATAAAAGCTATTCTGATGAGACTGCGAAGGATATTGATGCTGAGGTGCGAAAAATTCTTGATGCAGCCAATCAACGAGCGACGGATATCATTGTTGAAAACAGGGCTAAAGTAGAACTTATGACCCAAATGCTTCTAGAATTTGAATCTCTTGATAAAGAAGATGTCATATCCATCATGGAAGACAAATGGAATGCTGATGAGAAGCGGAATAAAATGCAGAAGAAGAATGATGCACACCGCAAGCTTCCACCAACACCGCCATCAAAGCAAGAGAAGTTCGGAGACGACACAAACGGCCTTGACCCTGCCCCCCAAAATATTTAGAAGAAAGAAGTTTGTGTAGTTGAGCACCATTTTTTCGATTTCTTTCAAAAAAGGCCGCCTCGATGTATCATGAACACTATCATCGGCGGCCTTTTTTAAAACCCTTTCGAAAAGTCTGGCACTCTTTCTGAGGTGTCTCCTGGTGACTTTGGCACTGCTAAAGGCAGCGCCAATCTCATCCAAGATACAGCCACAGAAAACCCGGTGCAATAAATTGCGAGGACATACGGGACTGAGCCGTCCGAGGCTAAAGTTGATAGTGGAAAATTGATCTGAAGGAATGGAGGGCAGTACTTTGCGTAAGCCCCCCGACGGAAGTTTGATTTGGTACAGAACCTTTAGCTTTTAGATGGAGCTTCTAGCAGCACTTTGTGACTTAAGCTGATCTTGCCTCGGTCATTAACATCAAGTACCTGTACATCCAGCTTATCACCTATTTTAAAGAGGTCATTGAGGTTGTCAATTCGTGAATGAGAGATTTCTGAAATGTGGCATAGACCTTCTTTGCTGAAGATCGAGATAAAGAGACCAAAATCCTTAATGGAAACAATGGTTCCTTTATAAGCCTTTCCAATTTCAACATCTGCTGTCAGATTGTGAATGATCTCCTTTGCTTTTGTGATCCCATCTTGACATGTAGATGAGAAGCTAACGACACCATCATCATTGATATCGATGTTTACACCAGTCTCTTCGATAATAGCACGAATCTGTTTTCCACCAGGGCCGATGACAATACCAATTTTACTCGGCTTGATAACAAGTGTTTCGATTTTAGGTGCATACTCAGAAATTGTTTCACTAGATTTAGGACAAGAATCAAGCATCTTATTAAGAATGTGGATACGTCCTTTTTTAGCTTGGGCAAGGGCCGCTTGCATAATATGCTTATTGATTCCTTCAACTTTAATATCGAGTTGGAAGGCGGTGATCCCTTTTGTATCTCCTGCAATTTTGAAGTCCATATCCCCTAGAGCATCTTCGATGCCTAAGATATCCGTTAGAACGGCAAAGTTTTCGTCTTCTAGAATAAGCCCCATCGCAATTCCAGCGATCGGTCGAGGTATTGGAACACCACCTTGCATCATCGCAAGACAACCACCACAGATGGATGCCATGGAAGAAGATCCATTGGATTCTGTAATATTGGATTCGAGTCTAATTGTATAAGGAAAGTCTTCAATATCAGGAACTGTCGCTTTAAGAGCGCGTTCTGCTAATTTTCCGTGTCCAACTTCGCGTCTTCCTGGAGGTCCAAATCTTCCAACCTCTCCGACTGAAAATGGAGGGAATTGATATTGTAGATAGAAGCGACGTGAACCATCTGTATCAAGGGTTTCATACCGTTGTGCCATATCTTCGCTTCCAAGCGTACAGACGGCAATTGCCTGTGTTTCACCGCGTGTGAATAGAACGCTTCCATGTGTACGTGGAAGTGGGTTTAAATCGATATAAATCGGCCGAACTTCTTCACAATGTCTTCCATCGCAGCGCTTGTTCTCTTTTAGGATCATCTGTCTCATGTGATGTGCAGAAACCTTTTTTAGAGCAGCTTTCACATCATTTGTTGAGTACTTTGGCTCTTCAGAGCTTCCTTCAGGAAAGTATTTTTCCATAACAGAGGTATTTATGACGCTAAGAGCTTCTTCTCTTTTCTTCTTATCATTGATTCGTACTGCTGGTTGAAGCGGCTCACTTATCATGGTATCGATATCAGAAATAAGATCTTTCGATAAAATACGTAGGTTTTCACGATTTTTAGTTTTACCAATCGTATTTTGCCAATCAGATAATCCTTGGCAAATCTTCTTGATCGCCTCATGTCCACAATCTACGGCTTCAAGAAGCTGCTCTTCAGTTAGGAAGTCACAATAGCCTTCGATCATCAAGATCGCATCTTCAGTTCCTGCCAAGATAAGATCAAGGCGAGAGACGTCCTGTTCCTCTAATGTAGGGTTAACCACAAAATTGTCTTCGATGAGACCAACTCTGACAGCGCCAATAGGTTTAATCAGTGGGATATCTGAGATTACTAGGGCAGCCGAAGCTCCGCAAATTGCTAAAGGTTCTGGGGAATGAATTCCATCATACGAAAGGACTGTCGAAATAATTTGTGTTTCGTGGTTATAACCTTCTTCGAACATGGGGCGGAGAGGGCGGTCAATTAGGCGGCAAACAAGCGTGGTGCGTTCTGTCGGTCTTCCTTCTCTTTTAATGAATCCACCAAGGGTTTTCCCTGCTGAAGAAAATTTTTCAGTATAGTCGACTCTCATTGGAAGAAAATCGGTGTCTGATGGGCTGAAATCAGCGCATGCAGTTGTAAGTAGAATTGTTTCGCCGGAACGGACAAGAACTGATCCATTTGCTTGGCGTGCGATTTTTCCAGTTTCGAAGGTAATGTCTCTTCCATCAATGGAGATAGTAATAGAATTTGATTCTGGGTGATTGGTCATTAAAAAAAACTCCTTGAGAGTGGGATTAAGATTTTCGATAATCGTTCGATTATAGCAAGAATCATTATTTGAGAGAAGCGAGAACTAAGGAGGTCTGATAGACCTCCTTACAAAAGTTTATTTACGGAGCTTAAGACGGTTAATCAATATTTGATAACGCTTTGTATCTGTGGAATTGAGATAATCTAAAAGTTTTCTACGTTGTCCAACTAATTTCAAAAGCGCTAATCTTGAGGCATGATCTTTAGGCGCCATCTTAAGATGTTCTGTTAATTCAGCAATTCTCTCTGTTAAAATCGCGATTTGAACATCTGCAGAACCCGTATCTTTTTCGTGTAACTGAAATTTTTTTGTAATTTCTTCTTTGGTACCTTTATCTAAAGACATGTATCCGATCTCCAAGTAGACGATTATTTTTACAATTCTAACACAAAATTCATAAATGAATCAATGCATTTGCAATTTCCCTTCCATAATTAGCTCTCGACGGCTAAAATACTTTCTCATGGATGATGAATTTTTTATGTATGAAGCACTGGTGCAAGCAAAAATTGCATTTGAAAAAAAAGAAGTGCCAATCGGAGCTGTATTGGTTTTTGAAAATAAAATCATTACACGCGCACATAATTTAACAGAATCAAAAAATGATCCAACAGCTCATGCAGAAATTCTTTGTGTGAGAGACGCGTCTAAAATATTTGATAATTGGCGTTTAACAGGGGCTACGCTTTATACAACGTTAGAACCTTGCGTTATGTGCTCTGGTGCTCTGATCTCATCGCGTATCTCACGCGTTGTATGGGGCGCAAAAGACATTAGACAAGGGGGGAATGGGAGCTGGGTCGATCTCTTCGCTAAAAAACATCCGATCCATCAACTCGAGATAGAAGGGGGCGTTCTAGCAGAGGAATCTGCCGCCTTACTAAAAGATTTTTTCAAATTAAGGCGGGAAGAAAATGCAGTTTGAAAAATTATTTGACGAGCTCATCGAGCAGCAAGAGAAAAAACTTCTACGAGATGCCTCAAAAATCATCCCTAACATCACCTCTGATGACATCCTTCAGCCCAACGATTTCCCGGAGCTAGAAAACCACCCCCACTTTCGATATGAAGAAGGTGTGTTAAAAGGTCTCCATACAGCCAAAATGGCCTGTCTTGCTAAACTAAAAACCCGGGACGGGTGATATAGATATCCCATCTAAAAAGTCTTTTTCATCAGGATCTTCTGTCTAAATTTTTCCTACTTTATCAAGTATGTCAAAAATTTTGTCAGAAGATCCTGATGAAAAATACAATTTTATCTGAAATATCTCTACCACCCGTCCCGGGTTAAATGAACTATCTTGAACGTCTTTTTGCAATCCGCTTCATGCGCCATTTTTCCATAAAGGTGAGCGAACCCTTCCCTTCTCTAGAAATTTTTGCCAGGCAGTCGTCCATGAAGGCCTCATCATTAAAAACTGGTTTACCCGTTTTAAAATCGAAAATTTTTGAAGAATTTCCTTCAGATTGAAAGCTATTTTTAACAAGGGTTTTAGTTCTAAGAAGGATTCCTTCAAATGGGTGCATAAATGCATATGGGCTTTGAATTTCCCAAAACAAGAGAGCGTACAGATATCCGACAAGAGCGCTTGCAAGATAGGCAGCGCAGCTGAAAAATTGACCCTGCGTCAAATCGAGTAGAAAACGGATGCCTAGATATCCACCAACTAAATATTTTGCTTTCACAGGGAATGTGAGAAAAACATAAATTCTAATTTCGGGGAAAAGGAAGACCCATGCGAGCAAAAGCGCAAAAAGAGGTGCCCCATTTCCAGCAAAAATTTGACCATGAGGTAAAAACGCATAAGCGGCAAGGCCAGCAGCGAGCGTTCCTCCAAAATAAAGAATATAGAAACTGCGCGCCCCGCGAGAGGTAAAAATGGCAGAGCCTATCATCCAGATGAGATAGAGCGAAAAGAATAGATTAATAAAAAAAGTTAGAGAGAGGGGAACGGGTTGAACAAAAATATACGTCACAAGCTGCCACAAGAAAAAATGCTGCATTCCCCAGGTGGAGAGAGTAAGCAAAAGTTGAGGGAATAAATGTCCCATGCTCATCATGATAGAAGAAAGAAGGCTCAAGCCGCCCGTAAGTAAAATTATAACTTTGATAGGTTTAGGTAGGAATGATGGTCTCATAAAAATTTGGTTGGTTTTTATCCTCGCGGCGATTAATCTAGATTAGCTTATAGTATATCAAAAGGTTTTTTCCAATGAAAGATAAAGGTCATCCTCCATATCAAGATATTTTATTTGTCGACACAGCGACAGGGTTTAAATTCATCTGTGGAAGTACGCTGCAACCCAGCGAAACAGAAACATTTGAAGGAAAAGATTATCCTGTATATCGCGTGCCGATTTCTTCTTCTTCACATCCTTTCTTTACAGGAAGTCAGCAATTTGTCGATTCGGAAGGTCGCGTTGATAAATTCAAAAAGCGCTACAGCAATAAAAAAGCGCAAGCTGTGGCTTCTGCAAAAGAGGAAAAAGAAAAACCAGCTCCAAAGAAAACAGCTCCAAAAAAGACAGTAGCGAAAAAAGCCGCACCAAAAAAGCCAGCGGCGAAGAAAACTGCTGCTAAAAAGGTAGTCAAGAAGAACAGCGAAGAAAAGCCAGCTGAATAATGGATGATAAGGTTCGCTCACTCCTCGAACGTTTTAAGGAAGTCGAGACGCTCCTTGGTCAACCCGAAACGGTTCAAGACCAGGAGAAGTATCGCGCCCTAACACAAGAGCATGCTTATCTTTTTGATCTAAGCGAGGCATGGCATCTATATGAGCACGAGAGACAAGAGCTCGAAAATAATCGAGCTCTTCTTCAAAAAGAAACCGATCCAGAATTTCTAGAGATGATCCGAGAGGAAATCTCGTCCCTGGAAAAATCCATCCCAAAATCCAAAAGTCGCGTTGAAACCCTCTTAGTTCCTCCAGATCCCCGAGATAATGCCAATATTATCATGGAAATTCGCGCCGGAACAGGTGGGGATGAGGCAGCCCTCTTCGTTGGCGACTGCGTTCGTCTGTATCAGCTCTACGCTGATAAGATGAAGTGGAAAACAGAGCTCCTAACCTGCACCCCCTCCGATGTCGGTGGCTATAAAGAATATATCATGGTCGTCGCCGGCAAAAACGTCTTCAGAATGATGCAGTATGAAGGTGGTACGCATCGCGTGCAACGCGTGCCCGCAACTGAAACACAAGGACGCGTACACACCTCCGCCATTACCATAGCCATCATTATGGAACCTGGTGAAGAAGAAGCTATCCATGTCGATGAGAAAGACCTTAAAATTGACACCTACCGCGCCTCAGGAGCAGGCGGACAGCACGTCAATACAACAGATTCAGCGGTCCGTATCACACACATGCCAACAGGCGTTGTTGTCTACTGCCAAGAAGAACGCTCTCAGCACAAGAACAAAGATAAGGCAATGCGTGTTCTCAAAGCCAAACTTGTTGAAGAACAAAGGCGTAAGCAGCAGGAAGAAATTGCTGAACTACGCGCCGGACAAGTCGGTACTGGAGACCGCTCCGAGCGCATCCGCACGTATAATTTTCCACAAAATCGCATCACGGACCATCGCATCAATCTCACACTCTATAAGCTTGACCAAGTGATGGAAGGCGAACTTGCTGAGATCACCGAAGCTCTTGTCACACATTTCCACGAGCAAAAGTTCAAATAAGAAGGGAATACTATTGCTAGAGGAAAACAGAGGAAGAAAGGGGTATGAAAACTTTAGGTGAAATCTTAAAATCCTCAACTGAATATCTTTCCAAAAAAGAAGTAGGAAGACCGCGGCGTAGTAGCGAAGAAATCTTAAGCTATGCGCTTGAAATCTCTCGAATGGATCTCTATCTCCAATTTGATCGGCCCATTCAAGAAAAAGAGCTCGATGTTTGTCGCGAGCTTTTAAAAAAAAGGGGAGAGGGCATTCCGATTGAATATCTCACGCGAAAACTTGAATTCTATAAGTGTAAGCTTGAAATCACACCCGATGTTTTGATTCCACGTCCTGAAACGGAACTCTTGATCGATTTTGCTTTAAAAGAAATGGAAGGAAATAAGGTCGCATGGGATCTATGCTGCGGTAGTGGATGCATCGGCTTAGCGCTTAAAAAGGCTCTTCCAAGTCTCTCCGTGACCCTTTCAGATCTATCCAAAGGTGCAGTAGATCTTGCTAAAAAAAATGCAAAACACAATGATCTGGCCGTTGAAGTACTTGAAGGGGATTTATTCGCTCCATTTGCTGGAAAAAAAGTAGATTATCTCTTTTGCAATCCCCCTTATATCTCTTCTGAAGAATATGAGGCGCTTGATATCGAGGTGAAGGATTTTGAGCCAAAAATGGCTCTCCTTTCAGGGGAGAAGGGAACAGAGTTTTATGAACGGATTGCAGAGGAAGTTCTGCCATTTTTAAACCCCGAAGCGAAGTTGTTTTTTGAAATCGGGCATTTACAGGGTGAAAAATTGCAGGCGATTTTCAATCAAAGTTATTGGAATAACAAGACTTGCATTAAAGATTGGGCGGGCTTAGATCGTTATTTTTTCCTTCAATACAACTAACTAATATGGCAGCAGTAAACAATAACCATAATTTTGAAGTACTAGTGCAAGGTTTGGATCCTGAAGAAGTTCAGGAAACTTGGAATCTCTATGGTGAAAGCAAAACCTGGAAGAAGACTTTAAAGCATATCCAAGCAATTGATCAGGAAAGAATAGATAAAAATATAGAGACTGAAAATGAGAGCAATATACTTTTCGAAGAGAAGCTCACAAAGGTATTCGAAGGCGCAATCGTAAGACATCTTAAAATAGGTTGCTGGACTCATAGAAAATATCAATCTCAGCTGCGGCAAATGGAAGTATTTAAATCCCGATTTCACTATACAGAGCGACCTAAACCTGAACCTAAGTCTCGAAGTGTTGAAAGCATCTTTGATTGGCTTTAAATTAAAGTAAGAATGTAGGTAGAATAGACAATATGTTCGGCGCGATCACAGAAAAATTCCAGGACCTTTTTAGCAATCTCAGAGGTAAAAAGAGTTTAACAGAAGACAACATCAAGGATGCTGTGCGAGAGGTGCGTCTTGCGCTGCTCGATGCTGATGTGAACTATACAGTTGCAAAAGACTTCATCAAGCGGATCAAGGAAAAGGCTCTTGGGGAAGAGGTGACCAAGTCGGTTTCTGCTGGAGATCAATTTGTCAAGCTAGTGCATGAAGAATTGATTCTTTTGATGGGGAAAGAAGAAGCTCCTTTAAATTTAAGAAAGCATCCCTCAGTTATCATGTTATGTGGCCTCCAGGCATCTGGAAAGACGACAACGTGTGCTAAACTCGCTCACTTTCTAAAAAAACAAGACAAGAAGGTTTTACTCATTGCGTGTGATTTGCAACGTCCTGCAGCGATCGATCAGCTTGAAGTTTTGGGGAAACAAATTGAAGTGTCTGTCTTTGTGATGCGGGGTGAAAAGAATGCGGTGAAGGTTGCTAAAAAGGGTGTTGAAAAGGCCAAGTCAGAAGGGGTTGATGCTGTAATTATTGATACAGCGGGGCGGCTTCATATTGATAAAGCCTTGATGAAAGAGCTCAAAGAGATCAAAGAGACGACAAATCCCCACGAAGTGCTCTTTGTTGCAAGTGCTGCAATCGGTCAAGATGCTGTTAAAACAGCGGCAGAATTCGACTCATATGTCTCCATGACAGGAACGATTCTGACCATGCTCGATGGAAATACGCGTGCAGGAGCTGCGATTTCGATTCGTGAGGTGACAAAAAAGCCATTAAAATTTGAAGGGATTGGAGAAAAGATTTCCGATTTTCAAGTTTTTAATCCTCAATCTATGGCAGATCGTATTTTGGGCATGGGAGATGTTATCAATCTTGTGCGCAAAGCCGAAGAGCACCTCGATGAGAAAGAAGGGAAGCTTTTAGAGGAAAAATTGCGTAAAGCTACTTTTTCATTTGATGATTATCTTAAGCAAATGAACATGTTGAAAAAAATGGGATCATTCAAAGGAATTTTGAAAATGATGCCCGGGTTTTCTGCGATGAAAGATCTTGAGATGTCCGATGATGAGATGAAGAAAATCGAAGCAATTATCCTCTCGATGACTTCTAAGGAGCGTAGTGGCCATGAAGAGCTGATTCCTTCAAGAAGACGCCGCATTGCAAAGGGGAGTGGAAGGCATCTAGATGAGGTCAATCGGATGATCAAAGGCTTCAAACAGATTAAAAAACTCTTTAAAAATATGCCTTCTCTCAAACAAAAAATTATGAAAGATCCCAAAATAAAGGGGCTTCTGAAATAAATTGATGAAATATTTCTGTCAATTTAGTAGAATCTCCGTCTAGAAGTATTAAATTAGGAGTAGCTATTCATGGCTCTAAAAATTCGTTTGCGCCAACAGGGACGTCGAAACCACTTAACTTACCGCCTCGTCTTAGCAGATGCACGTTTTCCACGTGATGGAAAATATCTTGAATTGCTTGGCCATTATGACCCACATCTTGAAGATAACAAGGGTATTGCTATCAAAGAAGATCGTATTAGCTTTTGGCTAGAGCACGGTGCTGTGATGACTGAGAAATCCGAAGCTTTGATCGCAAAATTAGCGCCTGAGATCGTTAAGTCTCTTCGCAAGAAAAGACAGGAAAAAAGGCTCAAGCTAAATGCTAAAAGAAGAGCAGCTAAGAAAAAGTAGATTTGATGTTTTATCCCTTTTTCCCACCTATTTTAGGGGGCCTTTTGATGTAAGTATGATCAAAAGGGCGCGGGAAAAGGGACTATTGGAGATCAATCTCGTTGATATTCGCGATTTTGCGGAGGGAAGGCACCAACAGGTCGATGATCGCCCATATGGCGGCGGACCAGGAATGGTTCTCATGGCAAAGCCTGTTGTTGATGCAATTCGGAGTGTAAAAGCACAAGATACGCACGTTGTCTACCTCACTCCGCAAGGCACGCCGTTGAACGCCGCAAAATGCCGTGAATTGTCAGAGCATTCCCACTTGGTGATCCTTTGTGGTCACTACGAAGGTGTTGATGAAAGGGCAATAGAGCTCGAGGTTGATGAAGAAATTAGTATTGGTGACTATGTCTTAACGAGCGGGGCGCCAGCCGCAGCCGTTCTAGTTGATTCAGTCGTACGTTTCATCCCAGGAGTTATCGGCCATGAAGATGCCGTCTACCAGGACTCTTTTGAAGATGGAGCATTTGAGGCGCCGCTATATACGCGCCCAAGAATATTTGAAGATAAAGAGGTTCCTGAGATTTTACAGAACGGGAACCACGCTAAAATAGAGAAATGGAAAAAGGAAAAAGGACTACTCAAAACAAGACGAGTACGTCCTGACATTTTAATCTAAACCCGGGTTGTGTGGTAGAGGTATTCCAGATAAAATTGTATTTTTCTCCAGGATCTTTTGCCTAAATTTTAGACATACTTGATAAAGTAGGTGAAATTTACGCAGAAGATCCTGGAGAAAAAGACTTTTTAGATGGGATGGCTATATCGCACAATCCGGGTTCTAAGGAGATATGAAACATGATTCAGAACGCTGTAATTGAAGAAATAGAACAGCAACAACTCAATCCTGACATCCCAGAGTTTGGGATTGGCGATACCCTAAAAGTACAATCGAAGATTATTGAAGGTCAAAAAGAGAGATCCCAGATTTTTGATGGCACTGTGATTGCACGTCGTGGAGGAGGACTTTCAGAGACATTTGCACTCTATCGAATAAGTCACGGAACGGCTGTAGAAAAAGTCTTTCTGTTACATAGCCCACGCATCATGAAAATTGAAGTGGTACGTAAAGGTAAAGTGCGTCAAGGGAAGCTATATTACCTGCGCGGTAAAATGGGTAAAAAAGCAAAAGTTCCCGAAAAAATCATGACCAAAAAGAAAGCATAGGCTTGTCTTTAATTGCGTTTTTTGGCATCAGTTTGGTTTTTCAATTGAACATGGAAAACAAACACGATGCCAGAAATCAAATGCCCCTTGCTTCACTTTGAAACAGAAGTCTACGCTATGGGATACAAACGCATCGCCGGTGTAGATGAAGCAGGTAGAGGTCCGCTTGCAGGACCTGTAGTCGCAGCTGCTTGTATCATCCCAGAGGGACTTATCCTTGAAGATGTTGACGATAGCAAAAAAATCCCCCCTGAAAAACGCAAGAGCATCTATCTAGAACTCATTAATCATCCTCAGATTGAATTCGGTGTTGGAATTGTTGATGTGAAACGGATTGATGAGATCAATATTCTACAAGCCACCTTCGAAGCCATGCTGCTTGCTGTCAAAGAACTTGCCATCGATCCTGATTACCTTCTCATTGATGGAAATCGCCTCCCCAAAACACAATTTCCTATGAAAGGAATTATCAAAGGGGATTCCCGTTCCCAATCCATTGCCGCAGCATCGATTATTGCCAAGGAGACACGCGATGCGATCATGTATAAATACCATGAAAAGTATCCAGAGTATCAATTTGATCTCCATAAAGGGTATGCGACTCAAAAACATCTTATTGCCCTTCAAACCCACGGACCAAGTCCCATCCATCGCCATTCCTTTGAGCCTGTTAAAAGTTTATTATTAAATAATATCTGTAGTTGATTAGTTGATTTCATTTAGATATAATAAACTGGCAAACCAACTATTTTAAGGAGTTTGCCGTGGAATTACCTATCCATTTGATTGAAGCCAGTAATAAACCATTTGTTCAAATGGTTCAAAATATTTATCCATCATATTTTTCGTCATTAAGAATCCCAATTTCTGCAATTGTTGATGTTGCGAATCAAATTGAGGTCGATGGAACCCATGTCGGGGAGTTACATGAACTCTGGCAATTCCCATCAGATCACCTACCAATAGGTGCCCAAATTGATGATTTTCGTGTTGTTTCTTGGAATGTTCTCAACAATGCCTATATGAGTTGGGTCTATGAAGATAGCCAAGGGCTTATCGGCTCACAAATCACAGAGCTTGATGTTGCAGTCAATGAATTCGGATTGACACAGAGAGATTGCCTAGTCATCGATATGTTAAATGAAATGATCGACAACTCCAATGACATCTTAGCACTCCAAGAATGTGGCACAGCATTTTTAGATGAGCTCGAAACGCGCCTTCCAAGTCATTGGCAGATTGTTATGAGTAAGCCAAATGCAAAAGACCAGAATGTCATTCTCTATAATACGCACCAGTTCACATACATTCCAGATAAGTCAACGATTTCTTTTGATGCGTATCCCTGCCAAGTAGGAAGACCTATGATGAATATAGCTTTTGAGAAAAAGGATGGATCGACCATTCGCATTTTTAATAGTCATGTTCCAGGAAATCCAGATCTTCCTGGAAGAAATGAATATGCTCAGTATGTCAATGAGCAGATGAGAGAAGATGAGCTTACCATAGCTCTCGGAGATATGAATTTTGAAAGAGAAGAGATGCGTGATGCTTTCATAGGCGCAGGAGTTTTAGATTTTGAGCTGTATTCTCCCTACCGGACGAATATTGATCCTGATACTAAGAGGTCAAAAGCGATCGATCATATTCTAGTCACTGGAAATAAGTCATCAAGAGCATTAGATTCTAAAGAAATTCTTGAAAATCTCGACAATACGATAACGCTACTTTATTGACATCTAACTATCAATAATTTATAAAGTATGCATGCCGAATAGTATGACTGCCTATGGGAGATCCTCTTTTGAGGCTCCTTATGGCCAATTTTCTATAGAAATTCACTCTGTCAATCGGAAAACTCTAGAATTTAGTATGCATTTGCCTAGAGAATTTCTCCTTTTTGATCTAGAAATACGTAAAATGATTTCTAAAAAAATCGGAAGGGGACAGGTGACAGTAAGGATTGCAAGGGAACTGAAGGAAAAGCAGCTACCTATGCCCAAGCTATCTCTTTTGAAGACATTGAAGCAGAGTTGGGAAGAAGTGGCAATAGGGCTGGAATACGACCCTAAAAGCGAAATCAGCCTAAATTTTCTATCGGAGCAGCTGCGTACCATGCCGACGCTCTCGATCGAAGACACAGAAGGTTTTAAAAAGAAACTTGAAGTGGGCTTAAATGCCGCTCTTGAACCTTTTTTGAAGATGCGTCAAGTCGAAGGGAATGCTTTGCTTCAAGGAATTAGCGGTTACCTAGAGATCATTGAGACCGAGACAAAAAAAATTGAAAAGTTAGCAAAGACAGCGCCTGATAAATACCGCGAAAAGCTCCAAAATCGGTTTAGAGAACTAAAAGAGCTCGATGAGAAGGATAAAGAGAGAATTGAAAGAGAGATTCTCCTCTATTCAGAAAAGCTTGATGTGACAGAAGAAATTATTCGCTTAGCCTCGCATCTTGGCCAGTTTAGGTCGCAAATGCAGGAAAATAAGAGTGTCGGAAGAAGCCTGGAGTTTCTCGTGCAAGAGATTAACCGTGAAGCTAACACAATCGGCTCAAAATCCTCCGAGATTGAAATCACAAAGAGTGTGATGGTGATCAAAGGAGAGCTAGAAAAAATAAGACAACAAGTGCAGAATATCGAGTAATGCAAAAACTACTTGGAAATCATTCAAAGGGACAACTTTTTGTCATCAGCGCACCTGCTGGGACAGGCAAGAACACGCTTGTCGATATGCTCAAGAAGGAGTTTCCCTCAGATGTTTCTGAAAGCGTCTCCTGTACGACAAGACCTCCAAGACATAAGGAGATCAAGGGGAAGCACTATCATTTTTTTACTGAGGCTGATTTTGAGCAAAAAGTTCAAGAAGGTGCGTTCATAGAGCACGCTTCGATCTACGGTTATCGCTACGGCACCTTAAAGAAGAGTGTAGAAGATGAACTTGTCAATAGCAAACATGTCGTGATGGTAATCGATACACAAGGGGCGATGCAGATAAAAGAAGTGACCCCAGCAATATTTATTTTTGTGGCGCCTCCATCTCATGAAGAGCTTAATAATCGCCTACTCACGCGAAAAACAGAAGATGAGTCCATGCGACTTAAGCGCCTAGAATGGTCAAAACATGAATTAGAACAAATCATCCATTACGATTATCTCATCGTTAATGATAATCTAGAAATTGCATATCAAGCTTTGCGAAGTATAATTGTCGCCGAAGCTCATAAAACAAGGTCATAATTATGGTATCAAAAGAATTACTTACTAATGAAGAATTATCGAATATTTATTCTGATAATTTTCAACTTGCTGTTCATAGCATTCAAGTCGCACAGTACTACATCAGAGCTGGAAAAGATTTCACTGTATCCTCACTCTTAGAGGAAATCAGAAAAAATCCTAAACTTTTAGACATTCCAAGAGAGGAAATAGAAGAGCAAATAGAGTCTAACGATTACGAATGAAACAAAAAGTTCTGATCACAGCAGCGCTTCCCTATGCAAATGGTCCGATTCATTTTGGACATATTGCAGGATCCTATCTTCCAGCTGACTGTTACGCTCGCTATATGCGCTTAAAAGGGCGTGATACCCTTTTCATCTGTGGCTCGGATGAATATGGCGTTGCAATCACTCTTAGTGCGGATTTAGCAAACAGAACGCCTCAAAAGCAAGTTGATATCTTCCATAAAATCAATTCTGATTTTTTCAAAACGCTTGAGATTTCATTTGATCATTACTCCCGGACCACTTGGCCAGGCCACATTGAACCCAGCCAAGAATTTTTCACCGACCTTTTAAATAACGGCTACATTGAAGAAAAAACAACCGATCAGCTCTACTCAGAAAAAGATGAGCGATTTTTAGCAGATCGTTATGTTGTTGGCGCATGTCCTAAATGTGGTTTTGAAGAGGCGAGAGGGGATGAATGCCCCAGCTGCGGCGCCAGTTATGAAGCGACAGATTTAAATCATCCTCGCTCAAAACTCACAGATGCACCTCTGATTTTAAAACCCACAAAGAATTGGTTCATGCGTTTTGATCTTTTCAAAGAGCAACTCTCAAAATGGCTTGGAGAAAAAAACTGGAAAGCTAACGTTAAAAAATTTGCCAAGAATTATATCGATGACCTGAAGCCTCGCGCGATCACACGTGATTCTAGCTGGGGGATCCCCGTTCCGCTTCCAAATGCAGAAGGCAAAGTGCTCTATGTCTGGTTTGACGCACCTATAGGATATATCTCAGCTACAAAAGAGTGGGCTAAAGAAAATGACCAACCTCAGGACTGGGAAAAATATTGGCTCGATCCCGAGACCAAATACGTTCAATTTCTTGGAAAAGATAATATTCCCTTCCATGCGATCTTTTTTCCAGCAATGGTCATGGGACAAAACACACCCTACAAGCTCGTCGATGAGCTCCCTGCCAACGAATTTTACAACCTAGAAGGGAAGCAATTCAGCAAATCAAGTGGCTGGTACATTGATCTAGAAGACTTTTTCACACACTTCACATCCGAGCAAATACGCTATACGATCGCAGCCAACGCTCCTGAAACTCAAGATTCAGAATTTACTTGGAAAGATTTTCAAATGCGGTGCAATTCCGAACTGCTAGGTAAATATGGCAATCTGATCAATCGCGTGCTTGTCTTTGCAAAAAACAAATGCGACGGAAAAATCCCACCACTAGGCAGCCCCAACAACGAGGATCAGGACTTTCTAAAAACCATCCAAGAACTTACATCTCAAGCGGCCCAGTCATACGAGTCGTTTCATCTTCGCAAAGCCACGCAGATCATCATGGAACTTGCGCAAGCTGGTAATGCCTATTTTGACTCCAAAAAGCCGTGGGTACTTGCCAAAAATGAAGCGACTCAGCAAGAAATGTTCACAGTGATCAACTGCTGTATGCAATGCATCAAAGCGCTCATGCTTATCTCGAGTCCCATACTGCCCAAAACAGCCAATAAAGTTGCAAAATTCCTTGGTGAAGAAAAAATTCTCACAAAGCACACGTGGGATGAAATTGCAGCATATTCCCTACCCGAAAATGAGTCTCTACCGACCCCAGAAATCCTTTTCAAAAAAGTGGAAGATGACCTTATCGAAGAGCTGATTCTTAAGTTAAAGTCTGCTGGATCATCTCTTTAAGACCGGTATAGCGTTTTTTTACCAAATCATTATTGACGGCGATGGCGAGTGCCTTTGTTGAGCCCACGAGCACAACGCGTTTACGTCCGCGCGTAATTCCAGTGTAAAGTAGATTACGAAATAGCAACTTAAAATGGCTTAAGTCGATCGGCATCACGATACATGGACATTCACTTCCCTGATATTTATGGACAGAGACCGCGTAAGCAAGCATCAACTCATCGAGTTCGGAAAAGTCATACTCTACAAATTTTTCATCAAAATTGACGATCATCTGCTGGTCAACTAAATTGATTTCCATGATCTTTCCCACATCTCCGTTGAAGATATGTTTGTCATAATTATTTCTCATCTGCATCACCTTATCCCCAGGGTGGAAAAGACGCCCCATACGGGAGAGCCCTTCTTTATGTGGATTTAAATGCATTTGCAAAAGACGATTAAGATTCTCACATCCCACCATCCCTTTTTTCATCGGAGAAAGCACCTGCACCTCATCAAGGGGATCGTAATTGTAGCGAGTAGGGAGCGTTTTTGTAAGCAGTTCCAGAATTTTCTCCAGAGTCTCTTCCTGACTTTTGGTTTCAATAAAATGGAAATCGCTCCCTGGAGTAGGTTCAATCTCTGGAAAATAACCTTGATTCACCCGGTGAGCGTTCGTGATGATTTTAGAATTTCTTGCCTGACGAAAAATTTCCTTCAAAAGATCTACAGGAATTTTTTCTGAAGCAATCATATCCCTTAAAACATTTCCCGGGCCCACACTTGGCAGTTGATCGATATCTCCGATAAAGATCGCCCGAGCATGCGATGGAATCGCACGTAACAAATGGAGCATAAGGCGCGTATCGATCATACTTGCTTCGTCGATAATGATGAGATCGCATGTGAGAGGATGATCCCGATTTTTTTTAAAGCCCCCCTTCGTGAAATCGAACTCCAAAAGGCTATGAATCGTAAAAGCCTTGCGGTGGGTAATCTCACTCATTCGCTTGGCCGCTCGACCTGTAGGGGCTGCGAGTAATATACTCCCGCTTAGCTTGCTCATGATGCGTAAAATAGCTTTAGTGATCGTGCTTTTTCCCGTACCAGGTCCGCCCGTAATAATATGGAATTTTTTCGATAGAGAGCCCTTAATCGCCTCTTTCTGGTTTTTCGCAAGCTGTATCCCAAGTTGCCCTTCAACCCATTCGACAGCGCGCTCACAATCGACCGTGCGGAAAGCATCCTTAGAATAGATCAACCGGCTAAGTTCCTCGGCAATGCCAACCTCTGTCAAATAAAGAGGCTTAATCCAAAGATGATCCCTTTCCCTAACTAACGTTTCTTTTTCAACAAGCTTTTCAATTTCTTTCTCAATCAGCCCTTCATCCACCTCTAAAATCTTCTGAGCCACCCCAACCAGTTCTTTTTCAGGATAACAGACATGTCCCTCGAGGCTTAGCTCCCACATCACGAACTCGATCCCGGCCTCAATACGGAGAGGGGAGTCATGAGAGATCTCCAGCTTCTTAGCAAGCTCATCAGCAGATTTAAACCCGATTCCAAAGACATCATGAGCCAACGCATATGGATTTTCTTTCACCTTGCGGATGCTATCTTCGCCATATCTTTTAAAAATCTTTTGAGCAAGTGACGGTTTGACATTGTGAGAGCGCAAGAAGATCATCACCTCACGGATGCTACGCTGCTCATCCCAACATTTAATGATCTGGCTCACCCGCTTTTTTCCAATGCCTGGAACCTCTAAAAGGCGCCTGGGGTCCTTATCGATCATGTCGAGAGTATCTAGCCCGAACTTATCAACAATTCTTTTAGCATAGACAGCGCCAATTCCCTTGACCATTCCCGATTCAAGATATTTTTGAATCCCCATCAAGTCTGCAGGTGCTTTTAATTGAAATTTTTGAACCTCGAATTGGCGGCCGAATTGAGGGTGATACTTCCAATCTCCCTGGCAAATAAGCGTTTCACCCTCCTGGACGGAGGGGAGACTGCCCACAATAGAGATCAATTCTTCTTTTTTAGGCATTTTCAGCTTAGCGACTGTAAAACCAGTATCCTCACTCGCAAAAACAACCCGTTCGATAAACCCAGTTAGCTCTTCCATGCCAGTCAGTGTAAAATAACTTATCATTCTCGTAAAATTCTTTGCGAAAAAATCCATTTTTACCTACCATAGGCGTATCTATTCCGGATTAGCTCAGCGGTAGAGCAGCGGACTGTTAATCCGTTGGTCGTAAGTTCGAATCTTACATCCGGAGTCATTGGTTCAGGAGAGTGAGGCGGCGAGAGGAGCTCAAAAAGCACCGATCTTTGCCTTCTCTTTCCTCATCCATAGCCCGAAGCTATGGAATCGTCAAGATAAGACAAATCTCAATACTTTTAGAACCCCTCTCATCCACCTCACTCTCGCTTCACCAATGTCATCCAAAAGGCAAGAAGCTCAGTGGGAGGTTGGCATTGCCAAGAATAGTGGTTGGAATTGTGGCGTAGATTTGCCCAGATTTGTGAGTAAAGTGAAAAAAAACTAATGACCATTCAATCGCAATAAAAAGATGTTTTAATATTATTTTTAGGAGAAAATTATGGCAACATTGAATCAAATAAAAACAGACATGCAGTTTAGTGTCTTTAAAACTGTGGTTAATACAGGTTTATGTATTGGCACTTATGCATCGTCTGTATTGCCTTTGAATAAAGATTATGCAATGGGTTTCCAAATCATGTTTGGGTTACCTTTAGGTGTTGCTGGAGCTGCTATAGGGGCCCAGTCTTTGAAAAAATTGTTTCAAGACGGTTATTATCAAGGGAATTATACACCCATCGATGAATCATCTTATAGATACAAATGTTTCTATAAAACTTTACGAGTTACTGAACAGGTAAGTGCAGTATGTGCTATTGCATCAGCTTTTCTTCCTATTGCATGTTTAGTATCTAATAAATGAAAACCTTGATCATTTTGAGAATTGAAGTTCAGTGGAGTTTGCTGATGCAAAAGACATCGTCAATTACAACGAATTGGAAACGTTGCGGGGTGTTTTTCGAAGAAATAAACTCACTAGAATTACGATAATAAGATAGCCAAATAGTGTTATGATAAGTGCCGTGAATGATGTAAAAGGTAGGTAGCCCATCAATGCAACACACATAACGGCTGCCCCCATATTAATAAAATTCATAACACTAGAGGCGCTCGCTCTATCTTGTGTATTTTGTAGAGCGAGAAATGACGCGCTTGGAAAGAGCCAACTCATAAAAAGATAAAGAAATGTAGCTGTTGTAAAAAACCAAAGACTACTCTCTAAATGAATTGCCCGTTGAATAAAAAAACTTAAAAAGCCCACGCCAAGCAAGAAAAGAGCTAACTTAACTACAGTGTGGGTGCGTATTTTTTTGATTAATTGTGCTCCCGTAATACTTCCAAGGAGCATTCCTATCATGATTGAAGTATTCCATGTGCCGTATTTAGCAGCATCAAGTCCTAGGAATTGTTTTCCAATCATTGGAGCAGCTGTAGAATAACAATATGAAAATACAGATGTTACCCCGAAAATTCCAGAGTAAATAATTAGCTTTTTGCTTCGAAGAACATCAAAATATCCCTCAATGATTATTCTAGGATGAATAGGTGTTTTCTTTTGAATGGTCTCAGGAAATTGCCAAGTTGAAATAAATAAAAGAATGCCATGGGCGAGCAGCACAAAAAAAATATTCCCCCAATGGAGATATTCAGTAATAATCCCCCCAATAAAAATAGAGAGCCCTATACCGAGTGTAAAAGAAAGAACGGAGTAAGAAAGGGCTTTTTTTGCTTCATTTTCTGGAAGCAGTTCGTGAATAAGGGTAAAGGTACAGCAGAGGCCAGCGGCTGCACCAATGCTGGTAAGAAATCTTGCCAATAAGAGACCAAAAAAACTTTCTCCGTACACTGCAAAGAGAGAGAAAAGTATGCCTATAATATTGAGTAAAAATCCGATGCGGATTGCTGGAAGGCGGCCGAACCGATTTGACAGAGGGCCATATATGAGCTGCCCAAACATATATCCTAAAAGAAATAGGGTAACAATCCATTCTACTTCACCAATGGATAGGTTGAAATTTTTCTCAATTGTTGGGAGTGCCGGAGTAATTATCGCACCTGATGCAGAGGCTGTGCTAATATAGCTTAATAGGATCGCTTTTTTAACAACTTTCATAACACCTGATTAATCTAAGAAAGCTAAAGTTTCAAGGCATTTTATTTGTGATCGTTTATCACTTCCGCAGAGCAACAAAATAATTTTATTTCCTGACTTCGTATAATAAATTCTTATCCCTGGACCGTAATGAATCCCCAATTCGGATATTCCGTTTCCAATTGCCTTGCAATCACCAAAATTCTCTAATTTAAGCCGATCTAATCCCGTTAAGATTTTGGCTTTTGTGTGTATCCCATAGGATACATTCTTATCAAGGAGGTTTTATATATTTAATAATAAAATGGTTGGATAAAACTGATTTAGGAATGTATCCTTGCAAGGACACAAAACTTCATTAATCTGTGATTATAAGATGTTTGTTATCAATGATAAAGAGTAAGAAAATGTTGGAATTTGCAATAGACGGACATGATGGAGCGGCTAAAACGCCAATTGCTAGGAGAGTCAGTTCTAGGTTGCAAAAACTTGGCTACAATGTCAAAGTTGTTGAACCTTTTATTGAGGCAAATTGTCACTTACATGAGAACATCTACCCTTATTGGAAAGAAAATCCTAAATTTGCAATGGAATTAATGAATTCTGTTTTGGATAAGTCAGTACTGTCTGATTTAGAGATTGTGATTTATGACAGACATTGGTTAAGCGTTGTTGTCCAATTACTAGGGACAGTTTTTGAAAAGCAATGGGAGAGATTTGTTCCCACTTTTTATATGCAGGCTCCTATAGAAAAGACAATCTCTTGTGATAGATTTTCATGGAATACCCCTTGGACAAGGAGTAGGAAGCAACTTCAACATTGGATTGATTCCTATAACGTTGTTTCTAAAAAATATTCTAAACACATTATAGGGAAATATATGGTCTCAACACGGGAACAGCATTTAGAGCCAATTGCGCAGGATATGATACAAAAGATATTGTGTTACTTAGGTTAGAAATTATGCCGCCTTTAGTTCAAGAAATACAAATTCAATCTGAAAAATTCGCCAAGTTTTTTGATAAAGTGTCTGAAGTAAATCGCAAAAAAAAGCTGGTTCCTTTCACTTGGGGAGATATATCTCCTCAAGATCTACTAGCGTACCAAATTGGTTGGGGAAACCTTCTCCTTCATTGGTATCAGCAAGGAATAGATGGAAAAGATGTGATGATGCCAGGCGAAGGTTTTACGAAATGGGATTATCAAGGGCTGGCTAACCATTTTTTTAGAAAGTACCGTAACGCAACCATTCGGGATTTTTTAGATCTTGTTCAGGAGATCATTGATGTTGTAAAAAATGAACATGTCAATGGAAGGCTTTCCATTAAGGGCGCTTTTGCATGGTGTTCTCTTCCGTCTGGAAAACAGTGGACTTTGGGAAAATGGGTTCGAGTGAACACATGCGCTCCCTATAAGAGAGCTGTGCAATTATTAAAAAAATCATATTGTTGCGATGATGTTTAGGAGAAATTCAATAAAAAAACTTTTTATCACAGTTTCCTTAGTTCTTTTTTCGCCTGTTTTACATAGCGCTCCGGAGATAAGACAAGACACGGTAAAATTGTTAATGCCGAAGCTCAACAGCGATAGGATCGCTCAATTTTTCGGTAGTTACGGAATTGAACCAATTCCGGGGGTCTCATCACCATTTGGTGAGTGTAGAATCACCAATTTGCATTCGATACAAAATGATCAAAAAATCATGCGAACTTTAGCTGTTGTTGAATTTAGACAGCCTGTTCATGAGCAATTACAAAAAGTGCATGAGGAGATCTGTGGAGGTGGGTCCATTGGAATTACCCTTCGAAAAAATGGCTGGGCAATCACCAAACTTCCGGTATATTTTGGCTCTACGTATTTATCGCCACAACTACAATCTTGGATGCATGAAGATAATGAGGATCAGGGTTCTGTTTATGTCTATAGGTTAAATGTTTCTAGAGGTGATGGTGAAAAGCCGATCCATTATTGCACAATTATTGAAGTTTATAGTCCTCAGTACTTGAATGAAGCGTGGCTTTACTCTCTATATCCTGATCAATATAAACAATATCGGGAAACCTCTGGAGAAATAGATCGATTGCTCGATTCCTTGAGGGTGTTGATAGAAGATTTCCCGATTTCTAAAAATTATTGAACCGTCAGCATTGTCTGGATAAGTTCTTTATGGTCCTTTGATTTTAGATCAAGGGCCTTAAGTGCAGAGAATACATCAGGGGGGAACTGACTGGGATGGATCCACCAATCTTCAAATGAAAATCCATCATTTGAAACATCTGAACAAAGTAGATGATACCCAAATGATGAAAGGATTGCGCGTTCTTTAGATCGATACATATCCCCATAACGGTAAAAATCATGTTCAATGGTAATGATTTTGAAAACATGCTCATCAAAAGGGATCTGATTTAGAACAACATCGTAAACAGAGTCAACATCAAGAGAAAGATAATCGATGACTTGGGGGAAGTTTTTTAATATCAAGCGATAGTCAGACCTTGTTGCATCTTCAATCAATAGGGTGTTGTTTCGAGCTGCGTACCAACTGTCCGTAAGAGCACCTGATATATCGATACTTACGCCGTCCCAATTCAGAGTTTTTTCAAAGAAATATGAATTGTTAATATGTTGTGGTTCCCCTGCGCCAATTTCAAGATAATGGCCTGTGTCCTGCTTTTCGAGGAGGTCATAAAGAAGGAAATATACAAATTCGTCCTGAGATGCCTGTGAATTAAACTCTAGTTGTTTCAAGTCATTTGAGTACCCAAAAGAGATTATACTTATAAAATATACTAAACAAAAAACCAATTTCATTCTCGACTCCTTTTTCGTGAGAAATTTTCTTCGAAACATAGCCGAGACGCTGAATTTGTGGAAGATATTTATTTAAAATCTGGATTGTGTAGCAATAGATATTCCAAATAAAATTGCCTCCGGGCATGAGAGTAGATGATTGTGTTATCTGCCCTTGTAGGTTCAAATGCTTATCAAAAACAACAACGCCTGAATTTGCTTGTTATTTGCAATTTAAAAATGAAGATTTCCCGATCTCTAAAAATTATTGAACAGTCTGAATGGCCTCAATGAGTTCTTGATGGTCTTTTGATTTTAAATCAAGGGTCTTAAGCGCAGAGAGTACTTCAGGAGGGAATTCACTTGGATAAATCCACCAATCTTCAAATGAATTTCCTTCATTTAAAACATCTGGACACAGCAAGTAATACCCTAATTCTTTAAGAATTCTGCGTTCTTTCAATCTATATGTATCCCCATAGCTATAGAAATCGTGTTCGATGGTAATGACTCTGAAAATATGTTTGTGGAAAGGGATCCTTCTTAGGACAGTATCGTAATAGCAATCAATATCAAGAGATAGGTAATCGACAACTCGGGGAAAATCTTGCAATATCGCTGTATAATCAGATCTTGTTGCATCTTCAATGCGTAGGAGATTATCTCGAGCAGCAAACCATAGATGAACATAAGCAGGTGAAATATCAATACTCACTCCATTCCAATCGAGATTTTTTTCAAAGAAATATGTATTGTTGATAAGTTTTGGATAGCTTGCACCGATTTCAAGATAGTAACCAGGGTCTTGCTTATCGAGTAGGTCGTAAAGAAGAGTATATACAAATTTGTCTTGGGATGCTTGAGAATGAAATTCTAGTTGTTCCAAGTCAGTAGAATATACAAAAGAACCAATATTTGAAAAACATATCAAACAAAAAAACCATTTCATTCTCGACTCCTTTTTCGTAAGAAATTTTCTTCGAAACATAGCTGAGAAATTGGATTTGTGGAAGATATTTATTTAATTGAGAAAATGCCACCAAAAAAATTAAACCAAAATTCACCTTATATTTGAAATTCGTTATTCAAGACCCTTTAAGGTGAATCTGACCCAGGAGAGGGGCTTATCACACAACTCGGGTTTTAAATTCTAGAGCAAAGAATCGGTACGGATTGCCTTATAGTTCAGCAAGGGATAGATTATTAGATTATGGTCCAGTCGAATATTTAAATAGTGGGTTATAGTTATCTTTGCCAACTTTTTTGGAAAATGAGGAGGGACAAGTTCATCTCACACTCTCGTGAGCAAAAAAAAGCAAGAAATGTTTTTTTTGCAAGACACTAATAATAAAGATTATAAAAATAAATCTTGAACAATACCATATGACCATGGTAATATGACTATAGGCAGATTAAAAAGAGGTTGGATATGTCGGGTAAAAAAATTTCTGCGAGTAAGTTTAAAGCTGAATGCCTTCAAATCATGGAGACAGTTAGAAAGACGCGTAAAACGATTACAATCACTAAAAGAAATGTTCCCATTGCGCGAATTGGTCCTATTGATGGGAAAGAGGAACCCGTTTTTGGAAGATTAAAGGGATCAATCCAATTTAAAGGGGATATTATTGAACCAATTGACGAGGTGTGGGATGCCAATTCTTAAAGAACTTAAGAAGCATAAAATCTTGTTAGATACTCATGTTTGGATCTGGGCCATGGTTGGAGATTCCCGATTAAAGAAGCAATTTCAAAATGCATTTAAAAGAGCATCTGAAGCCAACGGAATATTAGTATCGTCTATGTCTATTTGGGAAATCGGAATGTTGGTTGAAAAAAAACGAATCGAAATAGATATGGATGTGTTGGATTGGGTGGAACAGGCACTAGATGTTCCTGGTGTTGAGTTGTGTTCCGTCACGCCGAAAATTGCGATTCAAAGCACTCGATTGGTTGGAGAAGTTCATGGAGATCCTATTGATCGTTTATTAATTGCAACTGCTTCAGAAGAAAATGCAGTTTTAATAACATGCGATCGAAAAATCTTGGACTATGCAAAAGGGAAATATATTTCCGCTTATAACCCCTGCATATCATAGAGCAAAGTTCGGGCATAACACGAATTTAGAATGAAAATGATACTTGAAACCTGGGAGTTACCTTAATCGCGGATTGGACTGCCAAAGAAGAAGCTAAAAATAAAACAAAATCATACCAGGCGTGAACAGCAACACTCTCTTTAAGGGATTGGTTCTTGAGCGTCAACCATCCAAAGTACGATCCAAATGCTGTGATAAATGGGATAGAGAACGTATAATATCTCCAACGGTGTTCTTTTGAGATTAGCTGGGCATTTGGGATGTGTGCGGCTCCAAATATGAGAGAAGAGCCAATGATGCCCACTGTGGGATTTGAAAGTTCTGAGATTTGAGACTGGAGATATCCCCGAAACAAGGATTCTTCTGCAATTCCTGTAGGAAAAGCAAAAATAGGTCTAGTTCGAGAAGATGTACTACATGAAATATTCGCTTCTTCTGGAAAGGTAAAGTAACTAATAGCTGTTCCAAGAGCCAGCGCTCCAAGGATACCACCCCAAACTTCTGGCTTTTTCATAATAGAGGGTTGAAATGAGGCAAGTGTTAGCTCAGCAAAGCTATCTTGAGGCATTTTATAAGAATATTTGCTATCTATTCTGGATTTTCTTACATCTCGGTAGGCTGCATAAATTCCATAACTCCAAGTCGTGCTCATGACTGTAATACCGCTCTGAATAAGGTCTCTAGCAGTTGTACCGTTTCTCGTAGCTCCAAATGCCACTGTACCTAAACCGGCTAAAGAACTGCCAGCTAGTTGCCTGGCTTCTCTCATTTCACCCAAGTAGAGATGACCAAGTCCTGGAAATAAATAGGCAAGGCCTAGGGTAATAAAGGTGTTCTTTTGCTTTTTCGGTTCAAGTTGAGGGGAAACGTTAAGATCTTTATCAACAATACGATTTGAGTTTGGGGGAACTTGTTGATTTGGAAGGCTGCTTTCTAAACTAAAAGGATTTTTAGATCGATCTTGATCAGCAAATGCAAAACAGATACAGGTTGATAAGATCAGGCTAAGTAATAAGAAGGTTTTTTTCATAAATAACCTAAATTTGGAAGAAGTTTAATCCGTAGATAAATTTAACTGCAAGATAATATAAAAATTTGCTAGGTTTTCTACTTTGGAGATAATCTATGCAAAAACCTTCCCATCCACGCGCTTTACCTTGGCTAACGGCTTGTTATGCCATTTTTATGGCAAGCTTTGGAGGAGTTATTGCCTCGCTTGTCTTATATCAAAAACATGCTCTGCATATGTCCTCCAATGAAGCTTATGGAATCTTTTCAGCAGCGATGGCGCTTCTTTGGATCCTTCCTCTGGGAGGGGGCTATCTCTCCAGCAAATTAGGATATGGTAATACAGCGAAGGTCGGCATGTTATTTTGCAGTGCTGGGATGCTCTCTTTTTGTTATTACAGGCCTGAAGCTATGTATTTAGGGCTTTCACTTTTCGTCGTTGGCAATGCTCTCGCAACACCTGCAATCTGGTGTATGGTGGACCACTGTTATTCAAAAACGAGCGTTTTGCGTGAATCTGGATTTACCCTCTTTTACCTCTATTTTAATCTGGGGGTGGTCATTGGAATTTTTCTAGGGGGGTATATTGCAGAAGTTTTAGGATTTTCCTACGAATTTGCATTGAATGCTCTCTTTTTCCTAATGGCCTTTGTTCTGTTCCTTTTTGCAGAAAAAAAAGTCACTGCCCATAAGGGGCGCACGGTTCTTCCTCAACTGAAATGGTCCAAGAAAAAAATCTACTTTTGTTTGATTCTTGCAGCTCTTCTTGCAACACCTATTAGTATGCTACTATTTCAAGATGTGCTTGTAAATAATATCATCATGGTTGGTTTTCTAATTTTCATGGTTCTATTTTTGCTGCGTATTGCTTTTCAGCAAAAAAAACGATTCGACAGGAATAAACTGATTGCTTTTGTTTGCCTCTCATTGATTTCAGTTGCCTTCTGGACACTTTATTCACTCGAACCCTCTTTCTTGACAGTCTTTGTACAAAACAATGTTAATACGCATTTCCTCGGTATCAATATCCCTCCTTCCTCTTTTTTTGCTTTTGATGGGATCTTTGTCATCCTCATAGGTTTGGTTTTGACTCGGGTTTGGTTGTATTTGAGTTTGAAGAAAAAAAACCCCTCTTTGTCGACTAAGTTTGGAGGTTCTCTTGTTGTAATTGGAATCGGATTTTGCTTTCTAGCAATGATGGTGCATTTTACAGGTGATCAGCCAATGCTTGCACGCTATATCGTCATGGCTTATGCGATTTTCTCTTTTGGGGAATTATTGATCAGCCCCTTGGGGATTGCGATGGTAGGGAATCTCGCACCGGAAGGATGGGAAGGCTTAATGATGGGTTTTTGGCAGCTTTGTATTGGGATTGGTGGATTGGCTGCAGGTTATATTGCGATGGCCCCAAATCTTCCAGATCATGCAGAAGCGCTAGCGAAAAGCAATCCTCTTTATTTCACAGTCTTTCTATGGGTGGGTTTAGGAGGTATTATTGCAGGTGCTGTTGTATTTCTTTTTTCAAAAAAAATCAAACATCTAATGGAAGAGGCTTAATCCAATTCATAAAGATCAGGTCTTCGATCATCTAAGACGTGCATTTTTTTTCTGATATTTGCAGATTCCTCTGGGTTTATCTCAGCTGTCAATACGGTTTCAATATCCTCTTCTGCTTCTACAAGCGTTTTTCCAAAGGGATCGATAATACACGAATGTCCTAGATATGAAATTTCTTCAAAACCCAGGTCGCTAAAATCTTCTTTTCCTACTTGATTTGCGCTGATCATGAATAATTGATTTTCTATGGCTCTTGCGCGAATGAGTACGCGGTAATGTTCAAGACGTGGATGGGGAAACGCCATCGGGGACAAAATAAGCTCAGCTCCTTTTAGGGCAAGACTTCTGAAAAGCTCACAAAAGCGTATATCATAGCAAACGGTAAGTCCCACTTTAGAAAAGGGGGTATCGACGATTTCTAAATGATCTCCTGGAGAGACGTATTTATCTTCATTCATGAAACTAAACAGATGTATTTTGTTATATTTGGCTGCTAAGTTTCCTTGATCATCGATGAGAACATGAGAATTTGTGGGCATGCCTTGACTATTTTGTTGCAGAATGGATCCAGACAGCCAAATCTTATGTTCTTTGCAGATTTTCTGGATCTCCTGCAAGGTTTGATCTTGCTTTTTGCAGAGAGTTTTATTTGCTTCCAATTGAAATCCAGTTGTCCACATCTCAGGAAAACACACGAGATTGGAACCTTTTTTCTTGGCTTCTTTTACAAAATGGACGCCTTTTTCTAAATTTGCTCTTACATCACTTCGAACAACGTCCATTTGTACAACTGAAACGGTAACCATATTTCCTCCTAAAAGATCAGACTGTATAAATTTTAGTTTTAATTCAAAGCATGATTAATTAGGAAATGTTTCAAGGTCTTTTCTAAAATCAATCGGAGCGCCGACTGCCGTTTTAATGACAACGCCTTTTGAATCGAGTAGGACGGTTGTTGGATAGGCTGCAATTCCAAACAGGGGAGCGAGATTGTTTTCTTGATCTTCGATCCACTCGAAATCGGGACCAAATCCTTGTAGATCATCAGACATATGGCGCGTCACATTGACAAATCGAAACCCCTGGTCATGAAATTCCTTTGCTGTTTTATTTAGCGTCGCAATCTGCTCTTTACAGTAAGCGCAATTGGGTGAAACAAAATTTATGATCATCCCTTTATAATCGGACTGCGCAAAAGGTTTGATGATAGATCCTGCTTTGACAAGGGGATCATTTTTTTTCTGCATTCCATAAAAAAATAGAGGAAAACTAAGCATACTTAGAAGGATGAAGGAGGACTTTACCGCAACTTTTTTCACTTTTCCGGATGCGCGAGGCTTCCAGAAAATCCACATCCCAATATGACAGGCGTGCGCGATTAGGCAGATAAGGCACCAGATGGGATTTAAATATGTCAGAGAAATGGCAAGGCCAATAGACCAGATCATGCCAGTGTATTTGAAGTGGGGAGAGGGTAGAGATGGAAAACAGAGGATACAGGCTAGAAAAGCAGCAAAATAGCTGATAGCAAGCATTGGCAGGTAAGGATCAACTGTATTGCATGTTTGACAAGAAATACCGGGAAGTTTGAAGAAGAGAATGGTGAGGGCGAGCATGCCAAAAACTAGGGAGCGTTTCACTCAGAGCAAAATGTTGTGGGTGATTCTTGTAAATTTAAGGTTTTCATAAGACTTTTGGTACTCGTAGCGTTTGCGTCGACTGTTGCTCCAGACCAAAAACCTGTATCGCATGTCGATGAATCACAATTTCCACCAAATGTTTGATATTCACCAGTGCGCACAATCTTACACGCACAGATCGCTTTTGAAGAATCGAGAGGATCGACAGTGCAAGGTTGATCTAAGCAATCGGACCAAGTCTTGCCTGAGGGACATGTCATACATTTCTTAGTGGAAAATTGCTCAAAAGAAAACGTTGAAATGATGTGCTTAACTCCCAAATGATCAATAAAAGGATCCCGTTTGTTGCAAGCAGTATGGCCGAAACTTTTTCCTTCAAGTACTTCGCAAAAACAGATCGCTTCAGTCGGATTATTGGGATTGGGAATACATTGCGCAGAGGTACATAAGGCGTAGGTTTTATCACAAACGATATCTTGTTTGCTTGTCGCTTTCTTAAAGTTGCACGCGACGACAGCAACTGCAATCAGAGTGAAACAGGTGAGTAAAAAATACCTTTTCATATATTTAGAGAATAGCGAATTGACGTAGAAATTGTCAAAATATTGCTAATAGGATAGCATTTAATAAAAAAAATAAGGAACGAAGTCTATGAGAGCATTTATATTGAGCACCTTTTTTTGCGTAGCTGTTTTTGCTGATGATGCAAAAATACCTGATGATATTTGGGCTAAGCGGGGTGAATATGTTTCACAATTTATCGAGGAAGATGCCTATGGTGTTCAGATAGGTGTAGGGGATGGTGCATTTTCTTATCACTATCTCTTCCAGATGAACCCAAAAAAGTTATGTCTTGTCGACCCGTGGCAATATGGTCTGCAAAAAGAGCTAGAAAAAGAATATACGCGGGAAAAACAGCAAGCAAAAGATTGGCATCATCAAAATGTTCGCAAATTTTTTGAGCCGCACACAAATGTCAGTGTCATACGTTTAGATTCTAAAACTGCAATCCACTTTTTTCAAAAGAATACGCTCGACTTTCTCTATTTAGATGGCGTGCATTACTATGAAGATGTCTTGCAGGATTTAATGCTCTATTTCCCAAAATTAAAGGAGGGCGGATATATCATTGGAAATGCCTATGATTGGCCCGGTGTCGAATCAGCTGTAAGGGATTTTTTGAGTCAAAACCCTGATTGTCGATTCGTTGAAACAGGAGTTAATCATTTTGTCCTAGAGAAGATAGAATAAGGACCATCAATAAATCGAGATTTTTAGCTTGACAACGGGACCTATTCGTTATTATCCTTTTTCAAAGTTATAGGAAAAAATATGAAACGATTTCTATGCATTTTTTTGTTGTCTTGCACTGAAGTTTTTTGTTCAGAAATTCGTTTTTCTCACAAGACAGACTGCTTTGCCACACATCAACCCGTACTTTATGAAATTGCAAAAAATACAACTGGACCAATTATAGAATTTGGTTGTGGCAATGGAAGCACTGATTTATTACATGCCATTTGCGAAGAAGAGCAGAGAATATTGATTTCCGTCGATGATGACCTAGACTGGCTCACAAGATTTGCTGACAAATATAAAGACGATGAATGGCATCATTTTTATTATGTTCCAAAAAATGAAGGACAAGATTCTCAGAGTCCTGAGCATTGGGTGAAATTTTTGGATGAGTTTCATCTGCTTAAAACGACAAATTTTGACCTTTGTTTTATTGACCAATCTCCATGGCTCGCAAGATATGAGACCCTGAAACGTTTAAAGGGGCAATCGCGCTATGTCATCGTGCATGATTGCGATTATTTTCCAATAAAGGGTGTTTTTGGAAGTATCATCGAGCCCATCCGTTCCACTAGGAATCTTCCTGGTAAATTTGACTTTAGTGATGTTTTTCGCACTTTCAAGGTGTACTTTCCACTAGCACCTTGGCCATCACCTAGCGGCCCGCCAACGTTGTTAGGAAGCGATTTTGAATCTGAACTCCCAGAAATTGACTACAGTCGTTACTAATGAAAAATTTAATTTTTCTTGTGCTCACAGCTGTATGCTGGGGTCCCTCATATCTTTTTATCAAAATTGGAATTACAGCTGTCCCACCTTTCACACTTGTGCTTATTAGGATGAGTCTTGCTGCATTGATTTTGCACATATACTGCAAGTTGAAGAAAACAGGAGGGTTTTATTGGAGGCAGCAGTGGAAACACTATTTGATTCTGGGTCTAACGCTGAATGTATTTCCTCTTTGCTTAATCTGTTACGGGGAAATGTACATTTCAAGCTCCATAGCAGGGATTATCAATAGTACGACCTTGATTTTCACTGTCATCGTAGCCTATTTCTTTGGATCACAGGAGATCCTTTCAAAGCATAAAATCATGGGGATGATTACAGGGATCATTGGACTTATGGTGATCTACTTCCCCATGCTTGTTGACGATGAAGGAAGTAGTGGAATTGGCATTGTCTTGTTGCTTTTGTCGTGCTTATGTTATGGGATTGGCACCGTTTATGTACGCAAACACCTTAAAAAAGTCAAAGGACCGACTGTTTTAACAGCACAGGTCACCATTGCTACGCTCATTCTGCTGCCCTGTGCCTTTATTTTTGATCGTCACCATCTTACCATGCCTACTCTTGAAGCAATTCTTGGAATTGTGGGACTTGCAGCCATCGGGACAGTTCTAGGCTTTCTATCGTATTATAAAGTAATAGAATTAGCTGGCTCAACCTATGCTTCATTTACATCTCTTCTTGTCCCAATTTTTGCTATGCTGCTTGGGACGATCGTCTTGCATGAAAAACTCGCTTTCAACCATTATCTAGGAGCATTTTTCATTTTGTCTGGCGTGCTTGTCATGAATTCTGCGAAGAAAATAAAAATAGATTCTCTTCAATCAACTCATCAGTGATGTTTTCCATTCTTGCTAAGTGAAATCCAAAGATTCGAGAGGGTAGAGCATTCTTTTCAGGGCAAAACGCATCCTTATATCGAGCGGACTGAGTTTGTCTCTGACTGCTTGCCAATTTGTTCCGCAATTTGGAAACACCTTATTGTAGAGCTGAACATCGATATCTTTTGGACCATAATAAGGATGAAACATCGATAAGAGAACAGCCCCATCTCCGACAGAGGTCATGATCGCTGCGTTTTCCCATTTTTGGCACCTCTCTTTTTCAATATTGTGCCTTTGAAGTTCAGAGCGTAAATAACGAACCAAAATACGTATTTTTTGCGATGTCTGTTGCTGCGGCCTAAAACATCCGCCTCCACTTAAGTAGATATTGCAAGTGTCTTCCCCATCCGTTACTGTCACCGCATCTGAAAAAAATCCTACCCGATATTTAATTCCTGGAAATGGGCAGAGGGGGCCTTTCGAGAGGCCATTAAACAAAGGGAGATTCGTTGATTTGATTATGGGTTTACGCTGCTCAGGTTGCTGCTCGCAAAGACCTGTATAAACCCTTTGTTTCGATACCCAATAGGCAGAGCCACAATTAAAATAACCACGGCCACCTCTTCTGAAAAAATCATGCATGGTATTGGTGTCATCTAATGTAAAAACCTTATCTAAGTTTGAGCTTTGACCTGCAGGAATAACGAGAAGACTCTCCTTGGAATTTTCCCGTTTCAATGTTTCTGCAAGAGCCTCGCCTGCAACAGCTGTAATTTTCCAGGGCGGTTTGCCATCTGCTGTTCGATAGCGATTTAAGTGGCCGAACATTCGAATCCGCTTCTGGATATTATCAGGATAAGGTCCAAAATAGCGGTTGAGTTTATGACCTGTGTAGATAAGTACCCTCTTAATCGTGCTCATGCTTCCTCCATTTGGTAGTGATACAAACGGCGGCAAGAATTTTTAGAAGATCAGATGGGATAAAAAGCAGAATGCCCTTGGTGAAGGCGGTTTTGACACCCAAAAGTGGGATAAGCCATAAATATCCAAGCATGAAAATCAAACTCTGAGCGCATAAGATGGCGAGAAATGGGGAGCGTTTCATTTTGGCGGTGAAATAAGCCGCAAAGGGAAAAGCCACATAGTAGCCGGCAGCCGGTCCAATCATCCAGAGAGGGTTTGTGAAGAGAGTTTTTCCAATAAGATAATAGCAAACAGCGCTAAAAGCCTGGACTGGCGATAGCGTGAGTCCCAACACAAAAACAGCAAACGTGTGCAGCGTAAAAGAAACAGGATAGAAGGGAAGTTTGATTTGGGCGCAGGCAGCAAGCAAAACACTTCCCAAGAGAATCGTCAGCTGATTGATTCGTGGCCATTTATTTATTAGAACGTTTTCCATCATGCCCCTAAAAATAACCCAAAATATAGATGCTTTGCACGCGCATTTTTTTCAAAAACCAGAAAAACAACCTAGAAAACAGGTGAATATATTACATAAAACAGATAAAATGCCCGCTTGATCGAAATTATCAACCAGAAAACAGGTCGATTTTTTATGTTAGACTCACTACTTGGTTCAAAAAGTGTCGAGAAAATCCTTCTCTACCTTCTCGTAAATGAGAAATGTTACGCACATGAACTTCATCGGATGCTATGCACCCCATTAACCCCCATTCAGCAAGCACTTAGCCGCCTTGAAAGGGGAAGCATCTTAAAAAGCAATATAGAGGGCAACAAACGCATTTATCAGTTCAATCTTGAATACCCGCTATTAAATGAACTTGAGATTTTGCTTAGAAAAGCATTTTACCAGCTCCCGCTGCAAGAGAAAAAATATTACACCTATCAAAAACAAAAAAAGGGGCATGAAAACTTAATAGAGCTTGCTTGGAACCATTTGAAACACATCACGCAAGTGACACTCATTGCTAAATCACGCAGTTGGAATCGAAAAGGGAGCGGAAAGGTGAGCGTGACACACGATGGCAATACAATCACATTTGAAGAAAAAGGATCATGGAAGGAGCTTTCACAAACTTACCGAAACACCTTCCGATGGACGCGCAATGATACGCTCTCACTTGAACATTTGCGCTATGGAGAAAAGCATCCCGTCTTTCTCTTCCATCTCACCCCTACACATAGCGATCTTTTAGAGTCACTCACGCCTCATCTTTGCGGAGAGGATACCTATTTTGGGAGCATGCAATATAGCGATCTCTTCTTGCAGCTCCACATTCGAACAATCGGCCCGCAAAAAAACGAAGAGATTGAATACATCTATACATGAAATTTAGAAAAAATCTCCGCTGGAAGAGTGGTGACCTTAAACGCGTCATCCACAAAGCAATGCATTGTACTTCCCTTAGTGCAGCATTCATTCCCGCGATAAATCTTATAATCCAGATAAAAACGCACCTTAGTGCAACTTTTAACGGCGACTTCGACACGGATATCTTCTAGGGAGCGTAGTGTTTTTAGGTATTTTATCGAGAGGTCAACAACTGGGCAAAACCTCTTGCTGTTTTCCAGCTGATTGATATCAACTCCAATCGATTTGAAAAACTCAAGCCTTGCGACCTCCAAATAGACCACATAGGATGAGTGATGAATGATCCCATCTTGACCTGTCTCGGAATAACGCGTCCGGATGTCATAAATAAATACCATAATGACCAAAAAGATAATGAAAATACCGTTTCTTGTCTAGAATCCATACGTTAATACGAGAAGAGGATATAGGAAAAGATGCCCCTTTCCATTATGGAATGTAGGAAGACTCAGCTCTAGTTGGACAAATTGTTTTCTTCCTGATTTTCTTACGAATTCTTTTCCAAGACGGAATTCAGGCGAGAATGTGAAGACAAACAGTTTTCCAGCAGACATATACACATCCATAAAAACACCGACACTAGCCCCTCCTCCGATGTAATAAGAATTTCTAACGTATGGATTAAAGTAATAGAGGCGATTTAAACTGAGCTTAAGCTGAGATCCTAAAATCACAGTAGAAAGACGAAGATTTGCATCCCATCCACGATGAGTGGTTTGAGACCGGTAACCCACTCCAATTCCAGGAACTGGGAGGGGGATAGGACCCACGCTAAATGAACCATACACAAAATGATCTTCCTTAGCTTCTTCAGAAGAACAAAAGCCTAAAGATGTAATTAAGATTGATAATGATACAACTAGTTTTTTCACTTTGCTGCTCCTTAACTTTTTTAGAGTGCAAAATCATATCAGAATAAGCATTAAAAATAACCTCTTGTTATTTGATTTAAGAATTGGTAGCCTTGTTGCCGTTCACCAGGGGCGCCAAAGTTGGCTGAGATAACAAAATGTTGGTCCCTTACTACCTGATCTAGGTTATGCTAGCGTAGGAAGTGTGAAAAATCCTTTTCGGTGAACAAGAAAAGGAAAACACAACGTGTTTTCCTCCATTCAATAAAAAAATTATGGAGGAGAAAAATGACAAGTCCCATCAATAAATTATCTCAAATGTATCAAGCTTATATTGATTTACAAGTAGATCAATATAGGAAAGAATATCAAAGATGTCTAAGTAGATGTGATTCTACTAAGGATGGTCAATTTGAACAAAGATGCGTTCAGAAATGTAAGGAATTTATTCGATTTGCTGTGAGAGCAGACAATTTTATCGATTAAAATCCGGGTCCTAAGTAGTGGATAGACTTGTAGGGAATCCCAAATTCTCTACAAGTTTGGTGTACACTCTCAATTTGTTCTGTTTTGTCATCGACATAGAGAATCATCGTTGGCTTTGTATCAAGCGTTTCTATGTATGCAGCAAGGCGCGGTCCTTTGAGGGTGGATGAAGATTCAATAATCGTGCAGGCGATGCCATGCATTTGAAGAGTTTGCTGACGTGCTTGACTGATCTCCTCGCTTGGAGGCTTTTTAGTTAGTGCGACCACTTTCTCAGCGCGATTTGTCGCCAAGGTCCACCTGCTATCAGTAAGCACCCACTCTTCATTCTCTTTTTTAAGAAGCGTTCCGCCGATATCGAGCACAATCAAGGCTCCAGGAGGCACCTTTTCCATCTCTTCAAAGGGATCTAATAAGTGGTTGGGAATCTCTGTGAGCTTTGGCAAGAGGGCAGTCTTCTTAGAAGTATCACAATTGGGCAAGTGTAAACATGCCACAATGACACATCGGGCTCCCCGACCATGGGGAAGCACTCCATGTGGGGAAGGGTAGATATGAGGTGTTAGCTGCGGGATTTGACTCCCTGCAATGAGCAACCCACATGTTTTGTTTGTATCAACTGGCACAGGACGTAAGGCGCGTCTTAAATCGAGAACTTGAAAGGGGCGTCCGTCAGCTGGTGCCATGATAAGATTTTCAGAGAAGCGCGTATCGTTATTGGGGAAAATCAAACTCAAAACAGAGATGTCAAAATGTAGTGGTAATGCATACGCATCGGACCGCTCAAACCGGATGATGCGAAGTGTCACGGGCAAACGGCGTTTCCCATTGTATAAATAAGTTAAATCAGCAATGCCTTCCATAACTTTAGAAAACTCTTTTTGGGAGATCGCATCGATTTGATCAAGTCGCATAAGCAATCGCTCCATTGGGGGAGAGATCGTCTTGTTTTCTCGAATCCATTCTATGAATTCATGGCACATCTTGCAGTTGATTCCCTTAATCAGTCGCTGTTTTTTATGTGTAGCATCCCTTCCACTGAATATCCCAAACTTGTAACCTGCAGATTTCCAGGGTCCGACCCAATCTGAGTTGAGAAATTCGGGAAACCACTCTTTAAGTGTATCTGAGAGCGTTTCTAGGTCATTGCCAGGGATAAATTCGGCAAAAGTTTGGTTAAAGGTTTCATATGAGTAATCAAGAATGACAGGATGGGCTCCCACTTCTTCATTTGAGGTGGCAAAGGACGTATTGAGATAGGGAGTTAAGTCGATTGTGCATGTAAATGCGGGAGCTAAAAAAGCTATGAAAAGGAATTTCAATATTGACATTTTGCAGCCTAAATAAGAGAATATTTTACCATGAATCATGTCATAGAACTGAAAAGTTTAACAAAACAGTTTAGAGCGCACAAGCAAAATTTGATTGCGATCGATGGTATTTCACTCGCAATTGAAAAGGGTGAGCGGGTTGCTTTCATTGGACCAAATGGGGCAGGCAAGTCAACGACAATCAAAATGTTAACCGGCATTCTTCACCCCTCTTCTGGTGAGGTGCGGGTTCTGGGAATGGTTCCATGGAAGCAAAGACGCTCGCTCGGCTTTGAAATTGGGATTGTTTTCGGGCAGCGGAGTCAGTTGTGGTACCACCTCCCACCTCAGGATGCTTTCGATTTACTTTCAAAGATCTACGAAATTGATCGAGAGACATATCGAAAGCGACTTAAGCATCTAGTCGAGGTTTTTGAAACTAGCGACTTTTTAAAGCGGCCTGTGAGAAAGCTCTCTTTAGGACAGCGAATGCGATGCGAGCTTATTGCATCTCTTTTGCACAATCCAAAGGTTCTGTTTTTAGATGAGCCTACAGTTGGTCTAGATGTGACAGCAAAACTCAAGATCCGTAACTTGCTTAATTCCATCTCAAAGGAGCAGGGAACGACACTTTTTCTTACTTCACATGACACTGCGGACATCGAACAGGTGTGTGAGCGGGTGATTGTTCTAGATAAGGGGAGAATTTTGCGTGATTGCTCATTGAGGCAATTGCGCACCGAGTATGTGAAGCGGAAAATCATGACTCTTACTAGCGACCAGAAAGAACTCTCTCTTGACCTGCCAGGCATCGAAGTGCTCGAAAATCACAATTTCATCTTCAAATGTGAGATCGATCTCGATATCGTCCCAATTGAGCAAGTCATACACGCAGCGATAAAAAAATGTGCGCTTAAAGATGTAACTATTGAAGATCCATCAATGGAGGAGACCATCAGGAATATCTATGGGTAAATTTCTTAAGGTCTTTTCCCTCTCCTGCCATCACACATGGCGCAATAAAAAAGCTCTTGTCGGTCTATCGCTTTTTTTGATCATCTGCCTACTTATCTTTGCCAACTTGTGGGAGGTGATTGCAAGGCGTGGGGGATTAACAGCAATGAACCCGCAAGAACTGTTGTGGTATATTGCCCTCAATCAGTGGGTACTCGTGGCCATTCCTCGTACTGAGCGAGTAATCGAGAGAGAGTTTCGTTCGGGTAAACTTGCCTATTTGATCCCCCGTCCGATGTCATATTTAGGATACGTTTTTGCCGAGGGGTGCGGGGAAGCGCTCGTTCATTTGACTGTGCTTGGTATTGTCACATACGCCTTTACTTGGTGTTTAGCGGGAGCCATTTCCATTTCTGGATGGGGGCTTGTGGTAGCACTTGTTAGTGGGATTCTTGCAGCCATCGTAGGTGTTATTTTCAAGATGATCATCGGGCTGCTCTCTTTTTGGATGCATGATGTCGATCCCATAGCGTGGATTTGGGAAAAAGCACTTTTTACGCTCGGCGGCTTGCTCCTTCCCTTAAGCGCCTATCCTTACGGATGGCAAGTGGTAGCCAAGTACACTCCATTTTCGGCGATTTTAGGTGGGAGGAGTGCTCTTGCGCTCAACTATTCTGGAATGATTGCCTTTGAGCTTTTAGCTACTCTCCTTTTTTGGATTGTTTTTGGAGGCGTTGTAGCTGCGCTTATGTATCGGCGAGGATTAAAAATTATTACAATTGGGGGAGGGTAGTCATGCGCTTTTTCTTTTCTCTAATTGCAACCAGTATTCGTGCTTCTTTGGGTCTTAAGCTAGCTTTTTTTATCGAGCTAGCACTCAATATAGGCAGCAATTTGATCTTCTTCCTCCTTTGGTGGATCTTCTTTGATAAATTCGACCAGATTGGAAACTGGGATTTTGACGATGTGATTGTCATGATGGCTATTGTACGAGGGGGGTATGGTCTTGCGAGGGTATGCTTTGGCGGGAGCAAGGTGCTGGCAGAGAAGATTATTTCAGGTGGTTTAGATTCCTATATGACTCAGCCTAAAAACATCCTCTTGCACTTGCTAGGCTCAGAGTCGCAATCAAAGGGATGGGGTCATATTCTCTCTGCCGTAATTCTCTATTTCATGGCCGATTTACATCTCGCACAGTTGCCATTGGTACTGGTAGGTGTTTTTTGCGGAGGGCTTCTTTTTGCTTCGATTGCAACCATTGCCCATAGTCTCTGTTTTTGGTTTGGCAATGTGGGGGAGGTGTCTAAAAAGTATGTAGATTCGATTTTTCTCTTTGTCCACTATCCGGTTAACATCTATTCGGGGTTAATGCAGCTACTCATGTTCACTGTTCTCCCTGCTGGAGTGATTGGCTACTTACCGGTGGAAATCGTTAAGAACTTCTCATGGGGCATGCTCTTTGCACTAGTGGGAGCAACCGGCATTTTTGTAGCACTGGCATTCTATACATTTTATCGAGGATTAAGGCGCTATGAATCTGGAAACCTTTTCTTGACCTAAAAGATATACATTACCTATAAAATCTCCTTGGAGTAAATCTCGGAGTTGCTTATGTGTGCTATATCTGGTCCATCTGTTTTAGACAAAAAGCTCAGAACAGAAATTGAAAGCATTCCAATTTTAAATCCGTCATCTAAGGATGCAGTGACATCAGCAGAATATGGGGGAAAAGCGTGTGGGTTACACCGGTTAGAAAAGATCCCAAGAGTACGGATTGCTCCTTGGTTTGCTCTGCCAGCTCAGCTTTTCAATGCCCACCTGAAGGAATCTGGAGCTGAAGAGCTGATTACATCATTGGATGAAAATGACAACTCTTGTGAATTGATTCAGAGACGGATTCTCACCCACCCCCTTTCAGAATATATTGTGCAAGCCATTGTCTGCGCTTTGACAAAGTTCGAAGATAACGTCCGCTTAGCAGTGCGCAGCTCAGGAGTTGTTGAAGATGGAATTAGCGCTTCATATGCAGGACTATTCCACACAGAACTCAATGTAGTGGGAGTTGAAGAAGTGTGCGAGGCAACCAAAAAAGTATGGGCCTCTTCGTTTACGCCACAGGTAGTGAGTGAAAGACGTCGACTTGGTATTGAGCACACAAACTATGCAATGGGAGTTGTGATCCAACAGCTGGTTGAAGCAAGTTCCTCAGCTGTGATCTCAACAATTGTACTTGGAAATGGTTTCCCCGGCATCGAGGTTTCTGCAAACTTTGGATTGGGGTTATCTGTCGTTGATGGCGATGTTTCCACTGATTCATGGGTGATGCACCCGAGACTTGGATATATACTCGAAGAGCATCAAGGCGCAAAAGAGCATCGAGTGATTGCATGTCCAAAATCAGGTGTGGAAACGATCCGATCCGAAGGAAATGAGCTCTCCTTGACTCGGCCGATGCTTTGCGAGATCTTTCTAACGATCCAGTCGATCAAAAATGAGATGGAATGTGAGATTGATGTTGAAGTGGCTTTTAATGAAGCAGGGCAGATGTATACATTGCAAATGCGGCCTCTTGTCATGGTAGCAAACGAATCAATCCTTGTAATTGATCCTGAAGAGATTAGTAGATATCCACAGATTGCCTGTAGCACCTATTCGCTTCCAGGTGTTGTCTCAGGAAAGCTCGTGTATGTTCCAGATTGGAACGCGCTTGCAAATGGAGCCATCCATTTAGGTCGTGGAGATATCGCTCTTGCTCACATTACGACAAATGCGTGGTCACAACACCTTGCGAATGTATCTGGTTTGGTGACAAAAGAAGGAGGAGCTTCTTCGCACCCCATGTTGCTATGTCGCGAGAAGCAACGTCCCTGCTTAACAGGGTTTGAAAGTGTCGATTTTAATGAACTTATCGCTTTGGATGGGGAAGAGGTAACTCTGGATGGTCATAATCGCATTCTTTATAAGGGAAACGTTCCTGTTCGTGAGGCGCAACAAGAAGATTTAACAAAACGCTTTGCTCCCATCAGTATCAGACCGTGGCCTACAAATGAAATGAATCTCGACAGTCTCACTCATAACAAGATGGTAATGCACCTCGATGGAAAGTGGTGGAGAAAGACCCCCACATTTGAAGTGAAGGGATTCCAAGCTGAAATCAATATGATGCGCTTTGACCTAATCGAAGAGGTTCTTCAAAGAGGTGGCTACCAAACTCAGGGAATCTTTCACGAGGGATTTGTAGCGTGTGAAATGCAACCACTCGAGAATTTTATCAACGCATTCCAGGGGATTACCTTGGAAGAGGCCCATGCATTCAATGCAAGAGGACGCGCATATATGAAACGGTTTTCAGAAATTTGTGCCAACTTTTCCCCTGATTTATGGAATGAATACGTTGAGGTCTATGCTCGTTTGCGGACCTTTGTTTGGATGAGTGGTGCGCTTCGGTTCACTGCGGAAAGAAGGGTCGATGAGATAGGGACAACGCTCGCCCTGCCTCAATATTACTTAGAAGCAGCAACACAGCAGGTGCAATCTGAATTTTCTGAACTCGATACCGAAATGCAGAAAGAGGTACATGAGTTGGCTTTGACGATGATAGATCATATTCCTGTAACAACTGTCGACATGTTAGAAGGGACAGAATTGTATGACAATATTGTCTCTTTAGCGGATAAATATCGATTTGAACATCAGATGGCTTTACATGTGCCACCAGATTATAACTTCGCCTATAAACGCCTTCTAACCGAAGTTGAGCATATCAATAGTGGGGGCGTTTTTTTAGATAGGAAACATTCTGCAATGCGGCGTTATCTGCCTGATCATCCCGATCTAATGGGATGGTTGACTGTCTCAATTGAAAATCGCATTTTACAGTCCGATGCGCATCATTTAGATGCGCGAGGGAAAAGACCTGTGAGGGATGCGTTGATGGAATTGGGAGGAGAAAATATCTTTGAAATGTCAGTATATGAGGTAGGAAATGTCAAAGTGTCTAACGCTTAAAAAATTACTAACAGACAAAAAGCTTAGCTTTGCCTTAGAAGCCCATGATGGGATAAGCGCACGCATTGTCGAGGAAGCAGGTTTTGAGGCGATCTGGGCCTCGGGATTGACAATTGCAACGACCCTAGCTCATCGTGATAACAACGAATTATCATGGACGCAGCTCTGCGCACAGTGGGAATATATGGCAAATGCAACAAGTATCCCAATTCTTGTCGATGGAGATACTGGATTTGGGAATTTCAATAATGTGCGTATGCTCGTAAAAAAACTGTGTCGTATTGGCATTGCGGGGCTATGCATTGAGGACAAACTCTTTCCAAAGACAAATTCATTTATTGGAGAACATCAGCCACTTGCCGAGATTGAAGAGTTTTGCGGGAAAATTCGAGCCGCGAAGGATGCACAGCTCGATGTAAATTTCAATCTGATTGCTAGGACAGAAGCGTTTATTGCTGGGAGAGGTTTAGAAGAGGCCCTAGAGCGTGCGTACACCTATGAAACAGCAGGAGCTGATGCGATTTTAGTGCATTCTAAAAAAACTACCGCTATAGAAATCGAAGCGTTTTGCAAGCGATGGGAAGGAGAAATTCCCTTGGTAATCGTTCCTACAAAGTATTCCAATGAGCCTATAGATCTATTTGAAAGGTTGGGAATTTCGCTAGTAATTTGGGCCAACCACACCCTACGATCTTCAATTGCTGCCATGCAAAAATCTGCTAGGAGCATTGCAAAAAACCGTTCAGTAGAGGGGGTTGAGATGACCTCAGTAGAAGAACTCTTTACTCTTGTTGATCAGGATGAATTGCACCTAGCTGAGGCGAGCTATTTGCCATGAAGCGCATTATCGTTATTGGTGCTGGACTTCATTATAGGGAAAAATACCACCAGGTTTTAGAAAATAAAGAAATCGTTCTCGTTGTTGATCTCAAATCGCAGGAGAGCGTAATCCGCTCTTTTTTTGATAAACGCCCTCGGCGATACCTCTTTCTCCCTGAAGCATATCGAAATACGATTTCAAGTGAGCAGATTGCAAAATTCATCGGTGAGGTGGAGGCCGATTGTGTTCTCATTTGTACCGAGCCCAAGGTGCGGGCCCAATATGGACATTGGGCAGCATCTCGAGGCTACCCAATGTTCTTAGATAAACCGGCTACAATTACACTTACCGACTTTGAAAAATTGCTTGCTGCTAAGCCATATGCCGTTCTTTCATGCGAGCGGCGTGCACACTCCGGCTATCTCCGCCTCTTTGCGATCATAGATTCATTTTTTGCAAAATATCGCGTTCCTCTTACAGGGGTTGATATCCACTTTGCCGGAGGCATCTGGAAAATTCCACGAGAATATGTCGAAGAAGAAAACCACCCATTTCGCTATGGATACGGAATGATTATGCATTCAGGATATCATTTCATTGATCTATTGGTGAGGCTATTACGCTATAGTAGCGGCAATCAGATGCGCATGCAGGCCAACTGTTCAACACCGGAAGACCACGTATTAGGAAATGGTCGCTTTGAATATCCTCATTTATTCCAGGATAATCAAATGGAGCGACCAGGTTTGATGGAAGGATATGGTGAGACTGACGTGATGCTTATAGGACAAATGCTGCAAGAGGGGCGTGTGGCGACAAATTTTTCCCTCAAGATGCTTGGCACCTCATTATCAATGCGCTCAGGATTGGAACGTGGGGAGAAATTGCCGGGAAAAATTCGCCAAGAGAGTGTAATTCTTCATTTTGGCCATCTCTTATCGATTCAAATCTCAAGCACACAATTCCAGCGCATTGATCCCACAGGATATCCTGAAGAGAATTTTACAATAACAGTCCTGCGCAATCCCCTCCTGCGGGAGAAAGGAGTTGAGCAAATTATCCGTTCACAGATCACATCAGATCCAGAATCTCTAAACACAGCGGCTCGAAAGCGACAGTTATGTGATTTTTTAAGCGGAGGTAATGGAAACTCACCACTAGAAAATCACCTTGAAACAATGCGAATGACTAATAAAATTTATGCGGAGTTACAACCCGAGTTGTGTGATATAGACATCCCATCTAAAAAGTCTTTTTTACCAGGATCTTCTACCTAAATTTTGCCTACTTTATCAAGTATGTCAAAAATTTGGGTAGAAGATCCTGGTAAAAAATACAATTTTATCCGGAATATCTCTATCACACAACCCGGGTTTACAGTGCAAAACTTTTTACTAATTTTCCTCCTTACCTTCACAGGGTTATTTGGGTGTGAAGTGTCTATCTGCGCAATTTTTCAAAATGAAGCTCCCTTTCTCAAGGAGTGGATCAACTACCACAGTCTGCTTGGAGTGGAGCGTTTTTATCTTTTTAACGACCGGAGTGAAGATAACTTTAAAGAAGTACTAGCTCCCTATATTGAAGAGGGGATTGTCGAACTAAACGACTGCTGTCAGTCACCTGGCGATACCCACTTTATCAATCAAAGAAGAGCTTATGTGCGAGGTTTAAACAGAGCATTGGGGACATGTAATTATGTTGCTTTTATAGATATCGATGAATTTATCGTGCCTAAAAATCATGATACGATCCCTGAGATGTTAAAAGGGTATCCAGATGATCTTGGGGTGATGATCAAATGGCGCAAGTTTGGGACAAGTGGTTATTGGAAACTTCCCAAAGAGAAGCTGCTAATAGAAGCTCTCATACGCTGCTCACCTCTGGAGGATGAGGATAATCAAGTCACCAAAAGCATCATTCAAATTGACCATCTTCCGAAAGAATTTTTAGATGAAGACTATGTACGAGAGCACGCCATTGATCTTGTTCACTTTCAGGTCTGGGAAAATTACGATGGAAAAAAGGCGAGAAGAAAAGGCCCCATTACATACAACGGGAAGACTCTAGTTCTCATGCAACATGAAGAGGCTCAAATTAACCACTACTGGTGTCGGAACGAGGAATACTACCGGCAGAAAAAGGTTCCGAGAAAGGCCCATTTACTTCATGAGGATTTCAACCGACCGCTTGAGTGGCCCGAAGATCAAATCAATAAGTACCTCAATGAATACAACCTTTGTGAAGACAACTCGATTCAGAGGTTTATCAATCCTCTAATTCGAGCATGTCTCTTAAGTAATCGGTGAGAAAAATATCGTAGGGATCTGCTTTGGTTCGCCTTTCTTTGAATTCTGACCATTTTGGGAAGGCCTTATGCAGCTCTTCATCTGAAAAAAAGTGACACTTTCCGAGATGAGGACGCACATCAAAATGTTGCTTTATAAGTGTTTCCCATTCGATAAATTCGCTAGCATCATCAGGTGTCCACTCAAGTGGCCGTTCGAAGTCGTGAAAGCAAAGGGAAATTGCATCACGCCCATACGACGGGCTTAGCCATACTTTGTCACATTTAACGGGACGGATTTCAACTACCATTCGGTCCTTTGCTAGATGCAATCGATGCCTATTTTCGCGGAAAAATTTCCGCACCTGATCGACAGCCTCTGGAAATTGTTCGGTGGGAATCGAGTAGTCACTTTGAAAGATTCCCGTTCCTTCTTGCTTCATGACTGTGATACGTCTGTCACTTTTTTCTTTACTCCACGAAAGAAGCGTATTTATTTCCCAGCTTTTTCCAATACGTTGCAGAGTATCGGGAAAATCCTCCATTGTGTGCATATGAGGGTACACGCCGAGCGTTTTGAAATTTGCATTCCCTATAAGGGGGAAATCGCAGTTGACGCGATGGCCAGTGACAACCTTAACCTCCTCAGCATCGATATTCCAGTACAAGACCAGCTTATCATATGTCAGCATCGAGTCGAGATTATCTATAACTTCCTGCATGTCCATGCGGCGGATTACTTCAGCCATCAGGAAAAGTGGTTTGCATTGAAGAGTCATTTTTGTGATGATCCCCATCATACCTAAGCTAGTTACAGAACACAGTAGCTCTTCCGAATCTCGCTCCAAGTTGTGCACTATACCATTACCATCGACGATCTCTAATCCGATCACTTGAGAGCCCAATGAACCTGCATAGGGAACCTGGCCCCGTGTGCCAGTTGAAATAGCTCCAGATATCGTTTGCTCAGCGATTGAGCCGAGCACTTCCAATGTAAAGCCATACTCCTCGAGATTTTTACACAGATCGTGAATGATGATCCCAGCTTCTACAGTTACCTGCTCATCCTGGATCTCCAAAATGCGATTCATTCGCTCTAAAGAGACAACATAATCCTTGCAGATACCGCACGGATTAAGTGAGTGAAGTGACCCAATAGCACGCACCTTGCGCTGGAATTTGCGGGCAAGCTGCACAATCTGTTGCACTTCACTTGTGTTTTTAGGATAAAACAGAGTTGGCCTATAGCCATAGGTCATGCCTCCATTTGTGATGTCAAAATCGTGATTGACCTCATATACAATACCACTTTCTTGAAGAGCGCAACTCTCAGGATTGGCGTAAGCCATTGCGCTCGTGATCAGACACAGAATAAGTAGCTTCATTCTGCCTCTAAATCACAGGGTCTAGAAAGAGGATATCCATGACGAGTGTGCTCCATAAAATTAGCTACCCAGCCTGAAATTCGGCCTAAAGCAAGCATCACTGTATTCATTTCGCGTGGCACCCCAAAGAGCTTATAGAAGATGCAATTAAATAAGTCAGGATTAGGAGTTAAGTTACGTTTTTTGAAAAAGGGATCATCAACCACTCTCTTGATCAGGGCTTCTGCAGCACGTTTGTAGCCATCAATCTCTGGAAAATCAAACTCAGGATCCATCAATGTTGCATACATCGTCTCAACTCTTGGATCCCAACAACCAGGAATACGATTATAAGTACGCTGGCCAAATCCCATGACTAGCTCACCTTTATCGATCTTATTTTGGACGTAGGTATTGACATCCAGACCACTTGCAAGCAGTTCTTCATACATAGCAGAGACAAATTGGCTTGCGCCTCCATGTAACGTGCCATTAAACGCAGACATGCCGCCAGCAACTCCGGTATAGATGCTCCCTCGAGCACTTGCAATATCTCGGACGGTAACAGCAGAGCAATTTTGTCCATGTTCAGCATGTAAGATCATGATCTTATTGAGCACTTTTCCAAGCTTATGGCACCGCTCCGGGTTCTTTCCACTATGCATTTGATTTAGCACCATCTCGGCATACGATAGATCGAAATTAGGGGAAATCCACTCGGTTCCCTCCATTTTATTGAAGCGATAGGCAATTGTAACAGAGACTTGAGCAACCAAGAGTGCTGCAATCTCCAAAGGATTTTGTGTGTCGTTTAAGTACTTTTTTTCGATTCCCCCAAGCGCAGTTGAAGCAATAGATAGGACATCCATAGGATGTGTTGACATAGGTAATACATCTAGCAACTCTTTTTGTTCATCATACAGTCGGAAGTGCTCCCGGATGAAACCCTTGAACGCCTCACGCTCTTTTTGACTGCCATTGAAAATGATATCAAATGCCACGTCTAGAAAATCATCATTTGTTCGTTCAACTGCACTAACACCGCGGTAGTAAAGCTTACCATCAGTCTTATCAATTTTACATAATTCCGACTTGCAAGTTGCAGTGTGTGCAAGTCCAGGATCATAGACGACAAACTTGCTCTTAGGATCCTTATATTCGAGGATGGTAAAGACACCAGCCTCTTTCAACCTAAACATTTCATTCAAATCAATTTGTGTCTTAGTTTTCATCTTATATTCTCCCGGTGAGTTGTTTTTCTCTGGCAAGCGTTTCTTGCACATATCTACGGAATCTGTTTCTAAGCATTTCAGTGATAGGGCCTGGTCGACCTAAGCCAATAATCTCCTCATTCACCTGGACAAGTGGAACGCAATCCTTGACGCTAGATGTGAGGAAAGCTTCATCGCAGGAGGCGACTTCACTTAAGGGGATGGAGCGGAACTCGATTTGAAAGTCAGCAGCGAGCTTTAAAATAATATCGCGAGTGACCCCCTCTACAATAAGATTCGAGTCGTCAGTAATAAGAGTGTTTTTTTTGATAAAAAAGGCATTGCACGTCGTTCCTTCTAACACTTCATCTTTTTCGTTAAGGTAAAGCGCATCATGAAATCCACGTTGATTTGCCTCTCGCATTGCCATAATTGCAGGTAAGTAACAGGTGCTTTTGACATGGGGGTAGAGACGCAATGTTGAGGTTGTGATAACGCGCATGCCTTCATCATAGATTTTGTTGGGGTAGGGTTTTGTTGGATGAAACATGATGATTAAGGAAGTAGTTGTATCTGGAATGAGAAAATCATTGCTACTCAATCCTCCAGTAATCATGAAACGCAACCCAGCATCGATGGCTTCATTCTTTTCGATTACCTTCCTCGCCTCTAACGCAATTTGTTCAATCGGCAAGGGCATATCGAGATCAATTTCTCTTGCTGATTTTTCGAGCCTCTTGAGGTGAGCTTGCAAGTGAAAGGGGCGTCCTTCATAAAGTTGTACGTAGTCAAAGACGCCATAGCCGCGTAATATTCCCAAATCAAATGCGCTTAAATGCGCTTCTGTGTCTGTAACAATTTTTCCATTTACGTAATGAAAACAATTCATACACTTCTCCAATTTAGGGGATCATGTTTACCACATTCTCTTGAATCGGAGCAAACATTTTTCCTATGGTACTCCTTTGTTGGATAGGTACTGACAATTTTATCGACTAAATAAACATTTTTAGAGAACCTTGATAAGGTTTTCTCTTTTTCTCGCTGGAGATTAAATCAATATTGAAGTATAATATATGGAAATAATTAGGATATTATGGTCGTTCCAGTTAGTTCTCCTCCCCTCGGATTTGGGGAGCATATCAAACCCTGTGCCTCTTATGAAATTCAAAAAGCTAAAGAGTTAAAAGATTTCTTTAAGGCTAGCCTTTTTGTTGAATTTGCAGTGACATCTGTCTTGTACATTTTGACAGGAGTCGGAGCGGTTTCTGCAACAGTTGCTTTGGCAGCGATTGCTGCGTTAACGGTGTTTGGTGTGGGCGCATTCGTTATAGCTAAAATTTGTCATCGTCAAAGAATATTTGAGGGAGCTGGAATTGTCCAGGCGGGTGACGATAACTTGCCAACAAAATTTTTATCTACAGCATTCGCATTCCCAACCAAGCATTCAGCAGAGACAGTTGAGTGGCGAAAGAAGCTCGTAAGAGCTGCCAAGGAAAATATTGTCATTTCTGGGAACTATTGTGGTGGCGAAACATTCGATGATTTACTAGATGTCATCAAAGAACAATTAGAAAAGAAAGCCCAGTTAAAGGTCGTGATTCTCTCATCTTCGCTGTATTTAGGTGAAGGTTCAAAGCTGAATCAACTTTTAAAAGCATATCCCGAGCGTTTTCAAATGATTAAAACAGATGATGTGATCCACTTTTCAAGTGGTATCAATATGTCGACGAATCATACGAAGTGCGTTATTATTGATTCCGGAAAGTATTTCATCTTGGGGGGAAGTGGCATCACAGATGCATGGGCTGATACAGGGACTGACCATGAAATTTTACGCCCCGATCTACAAAAGAGAACAGGCCAGAATATTTACGAAAAAATTATCCCTGAAGATTTTAGAGACACAGATACTGTATTCCGATCGATCGATTATCCTACAGCAAATGGTGATGGAGCGCCTATTGGAATGAAAGTATATAAACAGATGTTACGTCTTGCGTCGAGATGGGAACACTTAAATGCGCACTTAAATGAAAAGCCAATTGAGTCAACTACTGTTACACAACAACTTTTATCTCAGCGGAAAACAACTTGTGGTGATGCAGTGGTTTTTGATTTTTTTTGCCACCCAAAAATATCCTATATTAGCGATTTGAAAATTCATGCAGTGGGTCCAGAGCACAGTGAGAACCCGTTTATGGAAGAACTCATGCAACGTGTAACTCATGCCAAACGTGAAATTGTAATCAATCACATGTTTTTTCATCCTCCAAAAAGGTTGTTTAATGCCTTGATTCGTGCAGCACATCGAGGAGTCAAAATCACTTTGATCACAAATGGTCTCCATCCTAACGCTCCCTATTCTCATCAAATTTTTGCCCCAAGAAATCAGTATGATTATACACAATTGGTCCATGCTCTCCCTCCAGAAATTCGATCAAATATTTCGATCTATGAATACACTCAAAATGATCGTGGATCTCATAAGAAAGTGATCATTGTAGACGATACCGTCCTCTCTGGAAACGGGAATTTAGGATACAAGTCTTTAGAGGCAAATGCAGATCATGAACTCCATTATGTAGCGCGTTCACAGACCTTTGCTGATCGCTCAATGGCCGGATGCCGCGAGGATATGAGGCTCTCAATCAAACTGGATGTCCAAAATCTTCCAGACATCAGTTTTTGCAAATATCTTGGTGCTAAAATACATGAGAAATTAGCTTCCATGATTGGATAATTCTTGCAAAATAGTCTATTTCATCTTTTTATATAAAATAGATGCAAATACATTCAAAAAAGACACAAAGCATAATTCTCTTTTTTATCTTTCTCATTACCGTTCTTAATTATTTAGACCGTAGTGCGATCTCTTTTGCTATTCTTCCTCTTGAATCTCAGTTTGGTATCACCAATGAACAATTTGGCTTTATCTTATCGGCATTTGGGATTGGGTATTTTTGTATGTGCTTTTTTGGTGGCATGATTGTCGATCGGTTTGGTCCGGTTAGATCGTGGGCCTTTTTTGCCATTCTGTGGTCACTAGTGCAGTTTGTAACGGGATTTAGCCAAGGATTTTGGTCACTATTTATCCTAAGACTGATATTAGGACTTGCTGAAGCGATTCATTTTCCAGCTCTATTGAAGGTCATTACGAATCGCTTAGATTCAAATTATTCTGCAAAATTTGTTTCGATTGGATTGTTTGGCGTTCCCTGTGCTTCTATTATTGGAGCTCCCTTTTTATCCTATATCATTGAGGCCTTTAGCTGGCGGATGATGTTTTTTGCTCTTGGTGTCTTTGGATTTATCTGGTCGATGATTTGGTTGATTTATTTTGCAAAAATTTCCAAAAGAAAGGGGATACCCATTTCAATCCCTTCTACGGAGCCAACGCCGTGGAAAAGAATGCTAAAATCACGCATTCTATGGGGTAATGGCATCAACTTTTTTATCTTTGGGTATATCGTTTTTTTTGCGCTTCTATGGCTGCCTGGATACATTGAAGAGACATTTCATGTGAAGATTCTCCAGACTGGTTTTCTAGTGATGTTGCCCTGGATTGTCAGCGCGATCTTTATCGTTTTAGGGGGTTATATTTCAGATCAGCTGAAGAAACGTACTGAATCGATTCGTATTTCACGTGTTCTATTTATTGGGACAGGGCTTCTAATCTCTGGAATTTGCTTTTTCATCATGGCTTTTACAAAACAGCTTGAAATTGTCATGCTTTTGCTTTGTTTAGGGCTCGGATTCGCTTTCTTTGTCAATTCACCCATTTTCAGCTTAAATTCAGATCTTTTTAAAGGACACGCAGGGACAGCTCAAGGTATTGTGAATACGTTCTTTGCCTTCTCAGGAATCATTGCTCCATCCGTAACAGGGTGGACAGTACAAGCCTTTGGCTCATTCAAGGTTGCGATCATTTTAACAGCACTACTGCCAATGATCGCATTTCTTATCGCTCTATTTCTTCAAAAAATGCCTAAGCACAGCCACAACTAGAAATATCTTGCACGAGTTGCATCTTATTACCATCTGCATCTTCAAAGAGTTGCATTTTCACCTGTCCTGGGACTTCCTGAATATCACCAAGCACCTTTGCTCCTTTTTCTATCATCGCTGCTTTTGCAGCATCGATATCTGGAGTAGAGACAGCAACAATTGCATTGGATCCAGGTGGCAGGGGATTCTCTGGGCTAGTTTGAGCAATGCCCAAACGAGTTCCCTTCTCATCCGAGCCAAGTTCAGCCCAGCCATATTGCTCTTGGATTTCTAAGACTTTAAATCCTACGATTTCTGTATAAAATTGAATGGCTTTTTTCAGATCTGCAACAACGATCCAAATAAGATCAATTGAGCCTTGTTTTTGATGTGCTTGTGTCATGGTTATCCTTTAACCCGGGTTTTAACAGGCGGAATCATATGACCCCGCCCAAAATGATTGTTCTCTTAAGCGAAAGGGTTACCCAGACTACCATCTCCTTCGAATCCATTACTATGATTAAAAGCTTCTGAGTCCATATCTACATCACTTTGAGGACGTGCGTTAGACTCAGAAAGACGGCAAAGTTTAGAGAATGATCTAAAGGCAGCATCATATGTTTGTAGATCTTGTAAAGCAAAGCCCTCAAAAGCTTCTACTATCTCAGGCATTTCCGAAGGCGCTTTTCTCTCTGCTGTTTGGATCAAATTTGCAAATTCTTTTTTAGCTATTCTTTTAGCAACATTCATGGCCGCTTCAGTTAATTTCGCAGCTACCTTGCCACCCCATTTAGGTGAGATAACGCCTGCGACACTTGTAAATGATCCAAGGGCTGCAGCAACTGCTTTTGCTGCATGTGTCATTGCTATACGTTTGATTTTAACATTACCAAAAGTCACAAGCGTTGCTATAGTAAAGACAGATGCAACAAAAACACTCCAAATTCCTTCAAGAGTTGAAATTGCAAATGATTCAATAAACATAAAGCGTGTATAAATAGCATCAGCCAAATTAAACTTGGTTATTTCATGCTTAGCAGCATGTAAAACACTAACAAATGATGCATGTAAAGAACGACTTCCAAGAGCGCCTCTAATCATTCCGTTAGTTCTTGGGATATATTTATCTGCGAGATCTTCTCCCTGAGATAGATATTCAGGAATTCTTGATAACAGTTGCTGTAGCCCAGCAGGTACGGTTTGAGATGCCATAAATGACTCCTTTTTTCTTTGAATGCTCAAAGGGTAATGTTAAGAAATTATTAAGTCAAGGGGATAAGGCAAAACCAAATGGTTCTGCCTTGGCATGTTTGTTAGCCTACAAGCTCGTAGCTATCATCAGAGCGCTGACTACCGGTGTCATTTTGATTCACAGGGGAAGAGCCGTATAGATCTACATCTACTTCTTCTTGAAATTCATCTTGAACGTTTGGATGCATTTGACGGTGGAAGATCCTTCCAATATCATGCAATTCATCTACTAACTCTGCATACATTTCAGAAGGAGAATCAACGTTGCGTAGATTCTCTTGATCGAGTCTTTCTAAATGATCTTCAGTCTCATCGTTTCCGATTGTTTTAGCAAGGGTCTCAAGTTCTTTTTTTGCGAAAGCCTTAAAAGCGTATTTATCTGTCCATTCTACAACCTTAGAATATACGTCCGCACTCCATTCCGGCTTGATAATACCTGCACTATTTGCACCAATTAATGCAATCGCCTGAACCGCTTTTGCGCAATGTTTTTTCGTTGCGAACCAAGCAGTAGAGTTAAAGCAAGTCACTAGGGATACGACAAGATAGAGGGATGCAACGAAAACATTATAAATCGTATCAAAAAATGCAATCGCACCTGATTCTATGTATTTGAGACGTGTTGCTACAAATGTAAATGCATTTTGTTTAGGCGAGTTATAGATCTTACCTACTTGCATGAGAGTGTCATAAAAGGCTTGATGAGAGCGACTCTCAGCGCATGCTTCAGCAATTGCAGCGCTAGTTGAAAAATGCGTGTGTATGAAACTCTCTGCATCATATTGTACAGGGGTAATTGTTGAACTGGCCATAAAATAATTCCTTTTTTTCTTTGAATGCGCGGAGAATAATGTTAAGAAAATATTAAGTCAAGCAGGCGGGCTACTTATTACTCTCTTGAGGAGCAGAGCTTTTTTTCTTTGAGCTGGGATCGAAAAGAAACTTGAATGGGGCAAAGATGGTTTCAACTACATCCCTCGGGATATCGATGAAGATCGCCTTGATTCCTTTGATAATAAAGATTTGTTCCATCATTTTTTGAATGATGATTTCGGTAATCTCTTGTGTTGGAATTCCTTTTTCTGAGCTGATATTATGGAATTCAAGTTGTGAAATAGGGGAGAGTTTATTGACGCTTCCAGATGCTAACAGAAGATCAATAGAGATATCTGTGAGTATCAACTGGCGGATCAAGGCTGTACGCTGCAAACTAAAATAGGAAAAATTTTCCTTATTTAGATTGTTCATGAGGGTGACCCAATTCCCTTTTGTTTTATCTTTGTTATAAAATTCGATGCTCACATAGATGTTATGGAGTTGGATTTCATCAAGAACAATTGGGCTTTTGAAATAATTGAACCAAGAAGCCTGAATTTTGATTTCATTGACCCTAAGGGCTGTTTTAAGTTGTGCTTCTTCGGGGTTTTTGATTTCTAGGTTCTTGATATAGATTTTATCTTTTGATATAGCGACTTCTTCAATACTGACAGGAACACGCATTTTTTTTGAGATCATTTTAGCAAGAAGCACATTTGCATGGTCTTTCACATAGTAACCACCAGCGAAAAGAGCTAAAATAATAACAGCAATGATAAAGAAAAACTGACGCATTTCTTCTTTATAAAGAAAAGGGGTATTAAGTTCTAATACCCCTTGAAAATCCGCGTTTAAAAGGATGGATTAATAATCCATGCCACCCATGCCTGCAGGGCTTGGTGCAGCTTTTTCGCTTTGCGGCTCATCTGTGATGATCGCTTCTGTTGTCAGGAGTAGACCTGCAATAGATGCTGCAAGTTCGATTGTTAATCTAACCACTTTTGTTGGATCGACGATCCCTTTTTCAAACATATCACCAAAGGTGTCAGATTGTGCATCCCACCCTTCGAATGTTTTCATTCCAGAAACTTTCTGGACGATAAGGGAACCTTCTTTTCCAGCATTTTCAGCAATTTGACGCAATGGAGAGCTTAAAGCCTTAACGATAATGCCAGCTCCAATACGCTCGTCACCTTTAAGAGAAGCCATCAGCTTTTCAACAAAAGGGATACAGCGAATAAGGGGAGTTCCGCCACCTGGCAAAATACCTTCTTCAACAGCTGCTTTAGTCGCTGCTAAAGCATCATCAATGCGATCCTTGATCTCTTTAATTTCAACTTCTGTTGTCGCTCCAACATTAACGACTCCAACGCCTCCAGAGAGCTTTGCAAGTCTTTCTTGAAGCTTTTCTTTATCATAATCAGAAGTGCACTCATCGATTTGACGTTTGAGAAGAGCTTTTCTCTTTTCAATATCTTCTTTTTTTCCAGCACCTTCAACAAGTGTCGTTTCTTCTTTTTTGATCACAACTTTTTTCACTTTTCCAAGCATATCAAGAGTTACGCCTTCAAGTTTCATCCCGAGCTCTTCACTGATGTATTGTCCACCAGTTAAAATTGCGAGATCTTCTAAAACAGCTTTGCGGCGATCTCCAAATCCAGGAGCTTTCACAGCACAAACTTTTAAACCACCTCTAAGCTTATTCACAACCAGTGTTGCAAGAGCTTCTCCATCGACATCTTCAGCGATGATCAGAAGGGGTGAGCCACTTTCTGCGATGCTTTGTAGTAGAGGTAGGAAGTCTTTCATTGCAGAGATTTTTTTGTCATAAAGGAGGACAAAAGCGTTTTCTAAAACAGCTTCTTGTGTCTCTGCATTTGTTGCAAAGTATGCGGAGAGATATCCACGATCAAAATTCATTCCTTCTACGACATCGAGTGTTGTCTCGAAGCCCTTACCTTCTTCAACTGTGATCGTTCCATCTGAACCGACCCGCTCCATCGCATTGGCAATTATTTCACCAATTTTAGAGTCATTGTTTGCAGAAATTGAGGCGACTTGAGCGATTTCATTTTGGCTAACCACTTTTCGGCTCATAGACTGCAGCTGCTCTGTCACTGTTTTGACAGCAATCTCAATGCCGCGTTTTAGTTCCATAGGATTTGCACCAGCTGTCACATTGCGTTGACCTTCCTTATAAATCGCTTCTGCTAGAACGGTAGCGGTTGTCGTTCCGTCACCTGCTCTATCAGCTGTTTTACTAGCGACTTCGATGACCATCTGCGCACCCATATTTTCGTGCTTGTCTTCGAGTTCAATCTCTTTAGCAACGGTTACACCATCTTTTGTGATATGTGGGGGACCGAAAGAACGATCGATTGCAACATTACGCCCTTTAGGGCCGAGAGTTACTTTTACTGCTGAAGCAAGCGTTTTGACTCCTTGTAGAATCTTCTGACGCGCTTCTTCTTTAAATTTAATATCTTTTGCTGCCATTGTGCTAAGTTCTCCCTAATTATTCTTCTATGATTGCAATAATATCGTCAGCTTTTAGGATGACATATTCTTCTTGATCTAGTTTGACTTCTTGCCCGGAATATTTATCCATGAGAACTTTGTCTCCAACTTTTACAGGCATAGGAAGGATTTTTCCATCTTTCGCTACTTTCCCTTTGCCGATGGCTATCACTACTGCGGTTTCCTGTTTCTTTTTTGCTGTTTCTGGAAGAATGATGCCTCCCTTAAGTGACTCTTCTTGTTCGAGCCTTTGAACGAGGACACGGTCCCCAAGAGGCTTTAGTGACGTTTTTTTCTCAGTTTGTTGAGCCATACAATTCTCCTGTAAAAAATGCTATAATATATCAATAAGCATAGACGCATTGGACATTTTTTTCAAGCAAAATTAGCAACTTTGTATTTCAACTGCTAACAGTCTATATTTTGCTTGATTTCCATGGTAAATTCTGGATACTGAACTCGGGTTTAAAATAAAGGAGACGAGATGGCTATAGAAAGAAATGAAGTGAAATCTGAAGATCAATGGGACCTGACCCCGCTTTACCCATCCCTTGCAAAATGGGAAGAAGAATTTAAAAAAATAACTAAACAGGGGACAGAGGAGCTACAAACTTTTCGGGGAAAGCTTACTGAAAGTCCAGAAAAGCTTTCAAAATTTCTTTCGCTATATCTTGAGTTTGAAAAAACCATCCATAAGCTCTACACCTATTCCCATTTAAAGCACGATGAAGATGTGGCTGATGAGCTCAATAAAGGTGCCAACGATCGTATCATGCTGTTTCTCAACCAATTCCAGAATGAAATGGCATGGGTTGAACCTGAAATCCTTCAACTTTCTGAAGAAACGCAAAAAAAATATCTCAAAGCGGAAATTTTGAAAGAATATCACCTCTTTTTAAGCAAAATCATTCGCCTCAAACCCCATACGCTCTCTGCAGATAAGGAAGCGCTTTTAGCCCTAGCAAACAAACCTTTTGAGACCCCATCTAAAGCATTTGGGCTATTTAATAATGCCGATTTAAAGTTTCCAAACATCCTGGATGAAAATGGAGAAGAAAAAGAACTCACACATGGCACATATCACCTCTATTTGCAATCACCAGATCGTACACTACGCAAAAACGCTTTTTATGCGATTCATAAAGGATTTGAAAACTTTGAAAATACCGTCTGCGAACTTGTAAATGGGCAAGTTCAAGTCCACCAGTTTAACGCCGAAGCCCGAAATTACGCCTCTTGCCTTGAAGCAGCCCTATTTCCCCACCAAATCGATCCGCAAGTCTACCATTCCTTGATCAAGACCATTAAAGACAATATTAAGCCGCTTCACGATTACGTCTCACTTAGGAAAAAGCTGCTCGAAGTTGATGAGCTCAATATTTACGATCTCTATGTACCGCTTATCAAAGAATACGATAAAAAATATACCTTTGATGAAGCTTTAGAGCTCGTCATTGATTCTGTAGCAATCCTTGGGAAAGACTATCAGGAAACCCTTAGAAAAGGGCTTATTGAGGAAAGGTGGGTCGATCGGTATGAAAATGAGCGTAAACGCTCCGGTGCGTATTCAAGTGGATGCTACGACAGTCACCCTTACATCCTCATGAACTTTCACGGCACACTGCGCGATGTAATGACGCTTGCACACGAAGCCGGGCATAGCATGCATTCCCTTTATAGTCGCAAACATCAGACCTATCAAGATTCACACTATTCGATTTTTGTCGCAGAAGTCGCCTCTACCTTCCATGAAGAGCTCCTTTTTAGGCACCTCATGGAAAAAGCGACAACTGATGAGGAAAAACTCTACCTCATCAATCAAAAACTCGACGATGTGAGGGCTACGCTCTTTAGGCAAACCCAGTTTGCAGAATTCGAGCTTCGCCTCCACGAGCTTGCACAGCAGGGGGTGCCACTCACTCCAGCCCTTCTCAAAAAAGAGTATCATCAATTGAACGTCGACTATTATGGACCAGATCTAACAATCGACAGTGCCATTGATGTTGAATTTTTACGCATCCCTCACTTCTATTACAATTTTTACGTCTATCAATACGCAACAGGCATCAGTGCTGCCGATGCTCTTGTCAACCATGTCGTTGAAAAAGGAGAAAGCGCGAAAAAGGCTTACCTAAATTTCTTATCTTCAGGATCCAGCAAGTATCCTCTCGATCTTCTCGAGCAGGCGGGCGTTGATATGAGACAACCTAAACCGATTAAAGACTTGATCTTGCGTTTTAATGAGCTTGTAAACCAGCTTTTTTGTTGCTCTAAAATCACGTAAGCTGTATCACATACCCCAACTAATTAACAGGCAATATCCAACTAATAGAAATTGCCGCATAATAAGATGCAACATAAAAACTCATTTATCATTGTCAATGAAAAGGGTCTTCATACAAGGCCTGCGACAGAACTTGTAAAATGTGCTTCCACATTTAAGGCAAGAATCACCCTCGTTTATCATGATTTGAATGTGAATGCGAAATCACTACTCGGCATCCTCATGCTTGCAGCGCCGAAAGGGGCCAAAATCGAGATTGAAGCAGAAGGTGAAGATGCCAAAGAAGCCATAAAGGCGATCGCTGACCTTTCAAAAAACAAATTCAATATAAAATATTAACCCGGGTTATTAGTCTTCGAGGGCAGTGACCTGTTCCATGATATTTCTATCGCAGTAAATCGGTAGATTATTTTCAAGAGCAAGAGTGAGGCAGTCGCTTGGACGGCAGTCAATCTCTAAAATGTTCCTTGTCCCATCGACTTCTTGTTCTAAAAAGAGTTTCGCGAAAAAAATGCTCTCCTGCACATCCCAGATAACAACTTTTAACAGCTTTACATTCAGTCCATTAAGAATGGATGTAAGAAAGTGGTGCGTAAGTGGGCGCATCTCATGTTTTTCAAAGAGCTCTTCGCCGAGACCCTGACCCACATGAGGAGCCGCATAGATTCCAAATCTCTTAGAATCATTACCTAAGACAAATACGGTGTAGGATTTTGATTGAATAATCCTATCGCAGTTAATTGGAATCAGTTCAAGCAAAACAAAAACCCTTCTTAATTTACTAATAATATTAACAAATATAAGTTAATTGTAAACTAATCAAGTTAATTGTCTAACTTCAACAGACTGGTCTTCGTTACTAACAATAACGCGTTTTGCTAAATTAAAGAAAAACCCCGTTTCCAGAACTCCCGGAATGTTGATCAATTTTGCATGATCCTCTTCAGGGTGATCGCGCAGCTCGGAAAAAGTAATATCGTAGATCAAATTCCCATTATCCGTGATGTAATCAGAGCCATCTTGGTGTTTGCGAATTTCACCGGCGTAACCGAGTTCTTGGACTTTATGAATGATTCCTCGGATAGCAAAGGGGAGAATTTCGAGAGGGAGTTTGCGTTTTCCCAACTTTTCTACACATTTTGAATGATCGACAATGGCAATCATCTCATCACTCAGCGTGGCAAGAATTTTTTCCCGAAGCAGCGCGCCGCCGCCGCCTTTAATCATCCGGTTTTGAGGATCGATTTCATCCGCACCGTCGACAGTGAGATCAATTTTTTCGATCATATTAATATCGATCATCGGAATCCCGCCTGAATGAGCGAGTTGAGAAGAATGTTCTGAGCTTGAAACAGCTTGTATAACAAGACCAGCACGAACACGTTTAATCAATTTTTTGATGAAATAATAGACCGTGGAGCCGGTTCCTAAACCGACAATCATATGATTTTTAACAAAGTCAGCTGCCTTATTACCGACAGCCTCTTTCATTTGCTCTTGGTCCATAACCCCATCTTCATTCAAATGGCTATTCCAGACAAGAAAAAAGCTGTTGAAATTTATATTTCCAGACCGTAAGATGGGCACGAGTTACGGTGCATAAGGGGGTCAGTAGATGAGTGCGGAAAAAGCTTTTGATGAGATAGCCGAAGAAAGTCCAAAGACAAAGAAGACGCGAGAAAAATTAAAAAAGCATTTTCAGATCATGGACGATAGGATTACACGGCAGGCTCTATCGCATAAGACACTAGAAATTCATCGGTGGATTGCGCGCCATGCCTCCCATCGCACAGTGCTTAAATCCAAATCGATTTCCCTTTTTGATAATAATAAGAATGCAGCACATCTTAGCCAGAAAGTTCAGCTGCTTATGAAGCATTTGCAAAATGAAATTGACGTATAAGCCCTTATGATTATAGAAATTCTTGAAAAAAGAGGCTTTATAGATGCGATTACAAGTGAAGATCTTCGCAAAGTTTGCAAGAAGCCCATTAAACTTTACATTGGTTTTGATCCAACAGCAGACAGCCTCCATTTAGGACATTTGATTGGCATCATGGCCCTATCCTGGTTTCAAAAACATGGCCATCAACCCATAGCTCTTCTAGGAGGAGCGACAGCAAAGATTGGAGACCCCTCTGGTAAAAATGTCGAACGCCCCCTACTCGATCTGAAAACCCTATCCCATAACGCCCAATCGATACGTAAGCAATTTGAAGCATGCCTCGATTTTTCCGATCCCAAAATCAAACCCATGATTCTCAACAATGATGACTGGCTATCCCAATATCCCTTGCTTGATTTCCTGCGCGATGTCGGAAAACATTTTCGATTAGGCCCCATGCTTGCAAAAGAGAGCGTGAAAGCACGCATGGCCTCTGAAGAGGGGATCAGCTTCACAGAATTTACCTATCAAGTGCTACAAGGGTATGACTTTTACCACCTTCATAAAGAAGAAAATGTCCAGCTTCAAATGGGGGGTAGTGATCAGTGGGGAAATATTACAGCTGGAATTGAATTAAACCGCAAACTTTCCAAAACGCCCATATATGGAGCGACATTTCCCCTACTTACAAAAAGTGATGGCACCAAATTTGGAAAAAGCGAAGGGGGAGCCGTATGGCTTTCCAAAGAGCGCACCTCACCCTACAAATTTTATCAATACCTCTATCGCGTTGCAGATGCAGATGTGATTACGCTCTTGCGTATGCTTACCTTTGTAGAGCTTGATGAAATCGAGAGCTACGAAGAAGGGATCAAGAACCAAACAGCTCCGCCCAACCAAGCCCAAACGCGGCTTGCCCAAGAAGTGACCCGTTTTGTCCATGGACAAGAGGGCGTTGACATCGCTGAGCGCGTGACAGCAGCCATTGCACCCGGATCGCAAGCCACCCTTGATCCAGAAATCCTCCAAGAAATTGCGAAAGACATGCCCAACATTTCTGTTACCTCAAAGGAAGTGCTCGGGCAGAAGTGGATAGACCTAGCTATCCTGTCCAAGCTTTTGAAAAGTAAAGGAGAAGCGAATCGACTCATTGCGAATGGTGGAGCGTATCTCAACAATCAAAAAGTAAGCGACAAAGAGCATATTATTTCGACAACAGACATCATTGGCGAGAAATATCTTCTTATTGCCTCTGGAAAAAAAAATAAAATCCTCATCACCCTCTCCTAACTTCTCCCCGTTCCCTTAGGTATTGGATTGGGCGGCCGCTTTTTTCTTAGAATGTTTAGATTTTTTGTTCTAATTGATTAGCGATTTCGACACATACACCAAGGGGATAGGAGAGAAATCGACAATCAATTAGGGCGAAAAAGATAAGCGTTAAAAGAAGAAATGAGCCGCCCGATCAAATACCCGAAAAAAGGACTTGTCTGAAAATCAATATGATAGAACAATGAGAATTCTAAAAGACTAAAAAAAACAAGTAGCGAATTACGCAAACAAAAAGGAGTCTAGGGATATGGGAACCATAACGAAGAAGAAGTTGATCCAAGAAATTTCAACAAAAAGAGGTATGCATCCAAACGAAGTTCGTAATGTAATACAGTCTTTTTTGGAATCGATGGTCGACTATTTATCAGAAGGAGATCGTTTAGAGTTTCGGGATTTTGGCGTATTTGAAGTTGTTGAAAGACAGCAGAAAATAGGTAGAAACCCAAAAAATCCATCCGTACCAATCATCATCCCAAAAAGATATGCCGTAAAATTTACTCCCGGCAAAAAAATGAAAGAGCAAGTTGAAGATCGTCCGAAAGTGGCAAGTGTAGGAGCACCACCCATTGCCTAGCGCGTTATATTCAAAGTTCCAAGAGCATTCAGCGAGCTTCCCAACTCCAGATCCTGAGGCACCAGTTAAAATGCCTCAGGACTATTTGGCAACCCTGAGAGCTTTTCTTCTTCAAATCCTGACACTTTCAAAAGATCATGAAACACTGAAAGAGGAGTTGAAGCTCTACATATCCAAAGGGTACTGGAAAGGGTTTCAATTAGCAGAAGGATTAATTGCTCTTGCCCAAGAGCTCCTTTCAGTTGATGAAGAAGCCTTGAGCTGTCACCACTACGTAACAGGTGCAACACTCATCGAATCGGGGAATCATTGGCGTGATGCGCAAATTCCTAGCCCGACAAATCAGGCAGAACTTGGGTTGTTATGGATGTTACTCGGTGTATTAAAAAACGATGACACGCTTGCTCAGAAAGGCTTGGACACTGCAAGTTGGTATCTTAATTTTTTTGATCGTGCAGGAAATCCGTTTGTGGGGCTTTTTACTCGAGAAAAAGAGTTTGATCTCTTTACGCTCTATTCTTTGAATTACCTCATTTTTATGACAGCGTTCCGTTTAACATCTAGAGCAGAGATGAGAACGCTTGCTGAAAAACAACTTGAAGGAATGAGAACGTTTGAAGAGAAAGTTCCTCCATATTATTTGATATTGAGTCGCTTTATTGAAGAGAAATTGAACCAGCAAAAGTTTCAAGGTGAGGTAGATGATTTTTTCTCGAATCTAGAAGATGCCTATGCAGGTCTTTTCGTTGATCGAAAAGAAGATCGGGAATTTGCAATCACATTTGCTGGAGCCAATACAGGACTCGGATGCCTCCATTTTAAAAGCGTGCATATATTAGCTTTTGGACCCCATTTTTCACCCTATTTTACAACCGAGGGTTTTGGGATTTTCCGTCCTTGCCATACCCATTTAGAAGGCTTTAAAGATATAAACGTCACACAAGAGCCTTTCGGTATTCAGGGCTGGACAAAGCTCATTTCATCAGATGAGAAAGCATCACATCATTATGAAAATCAAAAAGAAGGAAGAGAATGGCTTTTTCTTGATCTTCAAAACAAGCAATTAAAAATTCATTTTAAAGACCTTCAACAAGAAATTGGCTTCTCTTTTTATTTGAAAGCCGAAAAAGTTTGCGTCGGCGCTCAAGAATTTTTTCCATCCACTCTCGACCAATATCATGGAATACCAAAACCAATAAAAATTTTTAGAATGCAAGATATGGTTGAGTTCACCCCCATTGAGGGATGTGAAATGCAAATTATTCCTTTAGCGGGTGAAAAAGTCTTTTGGGGTAGTGATTTTCTCATTACATTTTCTATTTTACCAAAAAATCCTGATTTTCAAATTAATTTTTGTTAAATATCCCTTCCATTTCTTGAAAATATATCAATTTTAAGAGATAATTTAGGATGTGTTCTTTTTAACCAGGGGTAGCGCGTTGTCTTTTCCGAAAGTTATGATCAGTGGAGCTCTCTGCGTATTTGTTGTGATTTCAATGGGTGCTTTGATCAAAAAAAACAAAAAAGCCGAACAAGAGCAAGTTATTGCTGTTAATGAAGAAACAGCCATGCCAGAAGAAGTTTTTGAAATTGAAGAGGAATTTGCTCCTCAGACATCCCAAGTTTTAGTGCCGATAGTCGATGAAGAACTTGAAGATGTCGATCGTATTCAGGAATTGTTCTCAATTGGACAAACAAAATCTCCTATCGTCGAAACGGTGTCTTATAAAAGTCGCGTAGAATGGCTAAAAGGGCGCCCCGCATGGATTGCAGATTATGCCTCTTTTTACTCGACATCACGCCACTTTATAGCACGTAGCCTCAATCGAAAAGCTGATTATTATACGCAAAAAGTTTCTTCAGGTGATCGCTTTAATGTTTTCAAAAAGGACAAGAATATAAATTTTCATCTTGTAGTGGATCTATCCCGTTGCAAAATGCTCTTTTATTACCATGATATCGACGAAGATGAGAGATTACTTCTCAAAACCTATTCTATTGGATTAGGGAGATTTGATAATCGTACGTCTTCAGGATCATTGACTCCGACAGGAAAATATCTCCTCGGGGAAAAAGTAGGCATTTATAAACCAGGAAGTTTGGGTCTATTCCAGGATGAGGAAACAGAGCTTATTCAGGTTTTTGGCACACGTTGGATTCCTTTTGGAGAAGAGGTCAGCCAATGTTCAGAAGGAGCAAGGGGTTTTGGAATTCACGGCGCACCCTGGGAATACGATGAGGACAAAGACGAAGTTATTGAAAATCGGGAAACCGTCGGAAAATATGAGAGTGATGGTTGCATACGTCTTTTAAGAGAAGATATGGAAGAGCTCTTTTCGATTGTAATCACCAAACCAACGTATGTTGAGGTTGTGCGTGATTATCACGAAGCAAACCTCCCAGGCAAAGAGAGAGAATAATGTTAGGTCATGAAAAACAGATTCGAGAATATGAGAAAACTTTAGTGGACCTGAAGTCTCAAAATGGTAAAAATCGCCTTTTATCAGAGGATGAGATTCAAAAACTTGAGAAAAAACTCATCGCTCTCAAAAGCAAGGTTTACTCAGAGCTCACAGCTTGGGACCGTGTTGCGATCTCTCGTCATCCATCTCGTCCCCGTTCCATCGATTATATCACCCATTTTTGTGAAGAATTCACAGAAGTATTTGGAGATCGGCTTTATCGGGACGATCCAGCAGTCATTACAGGGTTCGCAAAGATTGGAGGGCAAAAATTTGCAATCATTGCCCAGGAGAAAGGTTTTGATACCGACTCACGTCTTTTTCGCAACTTTGGAATGCCACATCCTGAAGGATACCGCAAAGCATTGCGTATGATGAAACTCGCAGAGAAATTCCACCTTCCTGTTTTATCACTCCTCGACACGCCAGGTGCATATTGCGGTTTAGAAGCAGAGGAAAGAGGGCAAGGATGGGCTATTGCGACAAATTTATTTGAAATGGCTCAACTTAAGACGCAAATGATCATCGTCCTGATTGGAGAAGGTTGCTCAGGTGGAGCACTAGGTATGGGAGTTGGTGATGCAATCGGGATGCTAGAACACGCTTATTATTCCGTGATTTCACCCGAAGGATGCGCCTCTATCCTGTGGCGAGACGCGGCTAAAAACGCTGATGCGGCTAAAACCCTCAAATTGCAGTCAGAGTTCCTTCTTGAAAATGAGATCATCGACGAAATCATCCCCGAACCTCAAGGGGGAGCGCATTATGATCCAGAGATGACCTATCAAAATGTAAAAGCCTTTATTTTGAAGCAAAAAAAGGCGCTTGAAAAACTTCCTATCGATGAGCTTCTAGAAAAGCGGTACGATAAATTTCGAAAAATCGGAGCTTTTGCTACCGAATAACAGCTTTATTGTCTATAATCATTGAGATTATGAGACTCCTAATTAAAGCGCTATTTCAGTGTAAAAAACACATCTCTCTTTTTATCTTTTCATTCTGCGCACTAATTGCCCTTACCATTGCAACGCAACTAGAAATGGTTACATTCGGGGTTATCACAAGTAATGGGGCCGATTTTTTCAAGCTGTTTTCAAAAGAGCAGACATCAGGAACTGTTTCCTATGATGAAATGCACGAGACATGGCATGCGATTGATAAAAAGGGGACAGGTGAAATAACACAACAAGATGCGAATGCCTATCTTGCTAAGCATCCAAATGCCAAGCTGCATGATCGGATCATGTATAAACTCAAAACAAAACTCAATTTAAGCACCGACAATTTCAAAGTTTTTATCATTTTTTTGCTTTTAGTCGCGTTCTACAAAGCATCGTGTCTTTTTACCAGTCGGTATTTAACCCAGCTTCTTTCCATTCGCATTTCACAAGATTTAAGGCAGTCTTATTTTGAGCATATTCAGTCTCTACCGATGAGTTTTTATCAAAAGTATAATATAGGAACGCTTTCATCACGTGTTGCTGGAGATGCCAGTCAAATCTCTTTATCAATTAATTCATTTATTACAAATTACCTGCACGCACCTTTTCAAATCATCACCTCACTCGGAACCTGCTTTTTTCTATCTTGGCAACTCTCACTAGTCATCTTTTTTGGCATTCCAATGATCATCCTTCCACTGGTTCTACTCACTGGCAAAGTGAAAAAATTCACAAGACAGCTTCAAAGAAATCAAGAAAAATTCACATCAGTACTCATCGATTTTCTGGCAGGGATTTTGACTGTAAAAATCTTCGCCATGGAAGACTTTTCACTCAAGAAATACAGAGAGCAAAACGATCAGATGGCCCATCTCGAGAGGAAAACAGCTAAATACGATTTGCTCACCAGACCTGTGTTACATACGATCACAACAATCTGTTTAGCTACAGTTTTTGTTTTCGGGCTGCATACTCTCCATATGACCATCTCTCAATTGATCGTCTTTTGTGGTTTTTTACATGTTTTTTATCTTCCCGTCCGCAAATTTGCCGAAGAAAATGCCAATATTCAAAAAGGGGTTGTAGCAGCTGAAAGGCTTTATGAAGTGCTCGATCTAAAACCACTGATTGAAGATCAAGAGGATGCCGTATCCCTCAAAACATTTACAAAGCAAATCGAATTTGAAAATGTTTGGTTTCGTTATGAAGACAGATGGGTGTTAAAGGATCTTAGTTTTTCTGTAGAGAAAGGGCAGACCCTTGCAATTGTCGGAGCAACAGGCGCTGGAAAATCGACGATCGTACAACTGTTTCCCCGTCTGTATGACGTGCAAAAAGGGGAGATTCGCATCGATGGGCTTCCTCTTAAAGCCTATACGCAAAAATCTCTCCGCGAACAAATCGCTTTCGTTTCTCAAAAACCCTTCCTATTTATCGATACGATAAGTGCGAATATCGCTTGCGGCAAGTCAATGCCTCGGGAAAAAATTCTTCGCGCAGCTAAAAGAGCGCATGCAGATGAATTTATCGAGATACTTCCCAAGAGTTATGACACGATGCTTGCAGAAATGGGAAAAAACTTCTCGGGGGGACAGCAGCAGCGACTTGCGATTGCACGCGCCCTAGCAAAAGAGGCTCCCGTACTCGTCCTTGATGAAGCCACCTCCTCACTTGATTCCTTAAGTGAGAAGCGAATCAAACAAGCCATAGCTGAGTTGCATGGCGAAGTCACACAAGTGATCATCGCACATCGACTCACAACCATTGAAAATGCCGATAAGATTCTTTTCCTAGAAGACGGGGTCAAGCTCGCTGAAGGGACAAAAGAAGAGCTCTTAAAAACGTGCACACCCTTCCGTCTCATGTGGGAAACACATTTCCTCAAAGAAGCAACAATTCTTGCGTAAAATTTAAATTTAAACCATTCTAACGATAAGTTAAGAATATGGTGAAAGGTTAATGTTTTATAGAATTTGTTGTTTGTTTGCTATAGGAACTTCTACTACAGGATTTGCAGCCGCCATTGTCGGCGGAGAAAATGCAACCGATCCCTATGTCGCAGTTGTTTCAAGTTCTGGAGTCGCAACAGAAATTACTGGACCCGCCTTACCTAAAGCTGGTGGTGGATCGATAGAGTCTGTTGCAGTTAACTCCGCTGGAGCAGGTATTGTTGGCGGAATAGACAATGGATATAATGATCCCTATGTTGCGCTCGTCTCTGCAACGGGGGTCACATCAGCGCTTACAGGAGGCGCCCTACCTGCGGTAAATGGTACCATTATTGCCGTTGCAATTAATGAATCTGGAGCAGCCATCGCAGGAGGGAATAATAATAGCAGTCAACCTTATGCTGCACTTATTTCAAGTTTAGGGGTCACAACAGCACTCACAGGAGGCGCTATACCTGCGGGAAGTGGCAATATTGTTGATGTTGCAATTAATGGCTCAGGAGCAGCAATTATTGGTGGACGAGATAATGGTGGTTCCACACCCTATATGGCTCTTGTTTCAAGTGCAGGAGCCACGACAGCGATTACAGGAGCTCCGATACCAGTTCCAAATGGATCTATTAACTCAGTTGCTATCAATGACTCAGGAGCAGCGATCATTGGAGGAATAGATAATGGAAATACGACGCCTTATATGGCTTTAGTTTCATCAACCGGTGTAAGAACAGCGATTACAGGAGCTCCCGTACCAGTTCCAAATGGATCTATTAGATCAGTTGCCATCAACAACTCAGGAGCAGCAATCATAGGAGGGCAAGACAATGGAAACACGACACCCTATGTGGCTCTTGTTTCACCAACCGGTGTAAGAACAGCACTCACAGGTACCGGTTTGCCTTCAGGGAATGGGAGGATTAACGCAGTTGCGATAAACTCCTCAGGAGAAGCGATCATTGGAGGAACAGATAGCGGTTTCGCAGCAGCCTATGCTGCCCTTGTATCACCCACAGGAGTTACGACAACAATTTCTTCATTACCGACATCAGGAGGTATAAATGATGTTGCAATCAGCGATTTAGGTGTCGCACTTCTCGGAGGAGTAGATAATACTGCGGGTAACTCTTTTTCAGCTCTAGTTTCTCCAACAGGAATAGTAACTCCACTTACAGGTGGGGGTTTACCAGACGATGTTTTCTATATTCAGGCTGTTGATATTAGCGAAATGAGTGATATTATAGCTGCTGTCGTTCCAACAACTTTTGGAGCTGGAAGTAGTTTTGCGAACTCTCTATTTGCTCTAACATCTCAGGTTTTACCCAATCAATATTCATATCAGCATAAAGCTTCCTATAACAGAGCAAATAACGGCCCAAACTTTGATCAAGAAGTCGGTCTTCTAGCAGACGCTACAGACACCATCAGGTGGAATAAGCCTTGCACAGAAGATGCTAAATACTCCTTATGGGCTATAGGTTTTGGGGATTATGTACGTCAGCAAAAATCAGGCAACTTTTCCAAAATGAAAAGCTGGATCGGTGGTGCCATGGTTGGTTTTGACTTTCGCGGCTTTGAAAATGGTGTGATTGGACTTGGAGCGGCTTATGCTTACAATTACACAGACCTCTCAGGTAACGCAGGAAATGCACAAACCCATCAAGAATTTTTAACAGTCTACGGATCCTGGAATCGAAAATACTTTTTTATCAACGCAGCGCTTTGGGGCGGACTTTATCAATCGCATAACACTAGACGCACAATGGGGATGACCTCAAAAGCAAATGTCGACGGTTGGCTCTTATCACCCCACCTAGAAATCAGCACACCCTTTTACGGAAAAGAACCATGGTTTGTGATCGAACCCTTCGTGATGTTTGATTGGGCAAACAACTGGCAAGATAGCTTCAAAGAAAGTGGTGCCTCAGGCTTTAACATCGTTGTTGGCAACCAATACAGCTCCCTACTTCGCAGTGAAGCGGGTCTCCGG